>CAZXHG010000150.1:0-25298 GCA_964639985.1 uncultured Rickettsiales bacterium | reverse complement strand
GCATGCGGCTGTCGCTGTGGCTGCCGAAGGCGCCGTCCTCGCCGTGCATCTCCACGCCGTGGCTGTCCACCACCTCGTAGGCGAGGAAGTACACGGGCTCGGGCAGGTCGGCCAGGCCGGCCAGGGAGCGGTCCAGCTCGGCCTGCATGGCCTCCAGCAGCGGGTCGCCGCGGGCGGGCAGGGCCAGGGCCATCAGCAGGGGCGCGATCGCGAGCGCGCGCATGAGGAACCTCCGTATGAATTCACACCATGGGGACCGGACGCCACCCCCGTCAACCCACGAGGGCCGCTTCGGCGTCCGTTGACAGCCCCGGAGCCGTCGGATAGGAGAGGCCATCGGCGAAGGGAGCTCGGTGTGCAGTACCTGGAACGGGTCGACAAGGCGGACGAGGCGGTGCTCTACAGGATCCGCGGCGAGTTCGACAGCGCGGTGTCCCGCTACGTGGTCAGCACGCCGGAGAGCCGGCGCATCTGCAACCGCCCCGAGCTGATCGGCGTGGAGTTCGGCCACGCGCTCACGCGCGCCATCACGCGCACGCTGCACGTGCTGCCCGAGCGCGACGCCATCCTCGCCCACCCGCAGGAGCGGATCTGCGTGGCGCACTTCCTGCGCGGCGGCCTCAACTTCGGCCTGCGCGAGGCCCTGGCCCAGGCCTACGGCTTCAACAACCACTCCTCATGCTTCATGAGCAGCCAGCGCCGCCGCGTGGATGGCCGCTGGCATGTCGAGGAGGACATGTACCGCAAGCTGCGCATCCCGGCGCAGGCGGTGATGCTGATCGGCGACGTGGTCGCCACCGGGGTGACCATCGACAACGGCCTGCACGTGATCCTCGAGCACCTCAAGTCCATCGGCTCGTCCATGCGCCGGCTGCTGTTCTTCACCATCGGCTGCCACAAGCTGGAGAAGGTGCTCGAGGAACTCGACGCGGCCCTGCGCGAGTCCTTCGACGAGTACGAGGGCGCCACCGCCATCTACCTCGAGGGCAAGTTCAAGCTGGTGGACAGCCGCACCGAGCTGCGCATCGGCATCCCGGGCACCGACCTGGTCCGGCACCACTCGCTGCTGGCGCCGGAGTTCGCGCTGTCCCAGTACGAGGATCCGGCCTATGCCCTGGAGCGATGCACCATCTACGACGCGGGCTCGCGGGCGTTCGACATCCCGACTTACGTGGCCGACGTGCGGGAGTACTGGGAAGCGGTGGAGAAGCTGGCCGACGGCGGCTTCACCCTGGCCGCGGCGCTCGAGGAGCGCTGGCCCGAGCCGTGGCGTGGCGACCGCGCCGCCTTCGACGCTGACATGACCGCCGCGTGGCGCGGTGTGGACGACGAGCTGCTGGACCGGCTGTGGGCGCGGGTGCAGCGGCGCTGGACCGACGAATTCGCCCGCGATGCGGCCACGCCCGAGGCGCTGGCGACCCTCGCCCGGCGGCGGCTGACCCAGCTGCCGCAGGTCGAGCCCCAGCGCGAGGGGCGCACGCCCGGATAGGCAGGGAGATGACGATGACGCACAAGGCATACCACCTCGAACTCGATCCCGAGCACATGGAGGGCAACGACGGCCTCGGCCGATACGTGTTCCTGCCGGGATCCCCCAAGCGCGCGGCCCGCATGGCCGAGTACTTCACCGACGCCACCGTGCGCAAGACCTCGCGCCAGCTCGACTCGTACTACGGCCGGCTGGTGCGCGGCGAGCTGTCCGTGGACGTGGCAGTGGTGCCCACGGGCATGGGCACTCCCTCCGTGGACATCGTGGTGTGGGAGCTGATGCAGATCGGCGCCCGTCGCTTCATCCGCACCGGCACCACCGGCACGCTGCAGCCTCACGTCAAGGGAGGGGACGTGGTCATCGCCACGGCGGCTGTGCGGGACACGGGCTGCCCCAGGGCCTACGCCCCCGACGAGTTCCCTGCGGCGGGTGACCCGGTGATGGTGGAGATGTTCTCCCACGCCGCCCTGCGGCTGGGCCAGGGCGACCGCGTGCACGCGGGCCTGGTGCACACCAAGGACTCCTTCTTCGGACGCGAGTACGGCCAGGGCCCCTACTCGGAGCGCAACCGCGAGTACATGCAGCACCTGGTGCGGTCCAACGTGCTGGTCACCGAGATGGAGGCCGGCCAGCTGTTCGTGATGGGCACGGTGTTCGGCGGCGCGCCGACCACCGTGGCCGCCTCCCGCACGGCCGAGACCCCGATCCGCTGCGGCGCCCTGCTGGCCGTGATCGGTGACCTGGACGGCTTCTTCGGCCCCGAGGTGGCCCACGAGACCGAGGGCCGCATGCTCGAGCTGGCCATGGAGGGCGTGCTGGACCTGGCCGCGCTCGAGCTCGCCTGAATCAGACCGCGCCGGCGGTGAGATCTCCGATCCGATTCGGGGCCTCGATCCACCCCGGACGGGGACATGCACGAGTAACTCGCATCGGGGCCTCGATCCACCCCCATCCCACCGGAGTTACTTGTACGTGTCCCCTGTACCGCCTCCAACCACCGGTCGGATCCACGGAGCCAGCGGAGCAGGCGACGGGCCGCGTCCCGAGGAGATCGAAGAAGGTCCGATGGACCCGGTCAGAGAAAGGGACGTTCATGAGTTGTTGAGTTCTTGGCTTGTTGGGACCGTGCAGATCCCACCGGTGGTTGGAGGCGGCACGGGGTCAGGCCGCGACAGGGGGCGTTGCGGGCGTCGTCGGGACGCATCGGAGCTGGGTGGACGCCCCGTGTAGCGAACTGACCCCAGCGGAGGCGGTTCAGGCAGGGGTTGGACTCGACTCGAACCAGCGATGTGGTTCGAGGTTGTTCGAACGTGGATAGGCCTGGGTGAGATCAGGGGTAGATCGAGCCGACGATCGTCATGCCCGCCGCGTGCTGCGTCGGGACCTCACTCATGTCCGATTCCGAGTAGCCGGTGGCCGTACCCCAGTAGATCTGGGAGACCTCGTCCCCGCCATCCGACGGTCCATAGTGGCTGGCGATGACGAGGTCGAGCAGGCCGTCGCCGTCGAGGTCTCGCACGCCCGCTTCGCTGGCGGCGGTGGAGAACAGGGTGGTGCGCTGGCCCGCGTCGAAGGAGGGGCCCCAGTAGATCCAGGACTCCTCGGCGAACTGGCCCAGCAGGTCCACGCCGCCGTTGGACACGACCAGGTCCACGTGGCCGTCGGCGTCGAGGTCGGCGACCTGGATGTCGGTGGCGCCCTCGACCTCGGCGAGCTGGGTGCGGTTGCCGCTGTCGAAGCCGTTGTCGTTCCAGTAGATCATCGAGCTCTCACCGCAGTAGAGGAAGCACATCCAGGTGGTGAACAGCAGGTCGATGTCGCCGTCGCCGTCCAGGTCCTCCGCGGCCATGCCCTCGGGGAACACCGACGGCAGCGCGCTGCGGTCGCCGTCGGACCAGCCGTCGGCCGAGCCCCAGTAGATGTACGACTCGTTGACGAAGAAGATCTCCATCACGCCGTTGATGAACACCAGGTCCTGGTAGCCGTCGCCGTCGAGGTCGCGCACCCGTGAGCGGGCCGCGCCGATGGTGGGCAGCTCCATGCGGTAGGCCTCGGAGAAGCCGGCCGCGCCGCCCCAGTACACGTACGAGTCGTTCTCGTAGTTCTCGGGAGTGGGCATGCCGCCGGCGAAGCGGTTGGAGAACACGATGTCGATCCAGCCGTCGTCGTCGACGTCCGCGGCCGTGGGATCGGAGCAGCCGATGGTGGGCAGCTCCACCGGGTCGTCGGCGAACCCGGCCGCGGAGTTGTAGTACACCAGCGAGTCGATGATGCGGTCCTCGCCGTCCTGCACCGAGGCGAAGGTCAGGTCCACGTAGCCGTCGCCGTCGAAGTCGGCCGCGTCCACACCCATGCCGCCCACCGTGGCCACGGCCCAGCGGTTGGACTCGTCGTAGCCGAACTCCGAGCCCAGGTAGATCCACGAGTCGGTCTGGTACAGGCCGTCCGCGTCGGTCTGGGCGAACACGATGTCCGGCCAGCCGTCGCAGTTCAGATCGCGGCACGCGTCGATCCCGTCGCAGTCGGTGTCGATGCCGTCGCCGGGTACCTCGGTGGCGTGGGAGCCCGGGTAGGCGTCCGGGTCGTCGTCGTGGCAGTCGGTGGCGTCGGCCACGTAGCCCTCGGTGGGTGGAGCGTCCTCGCAGAACTCCTCGGCCGCGTCCGGGTCGCCGTAGCCGTCGCCGTCCACGTCCGGGTACCAGGTCTCGGAGTCGCAGGCGGTGGTGTCGTCGTCGTCGTCCGTGGCCGAGTCGTCGTCCGTGGCCCCGGTGTCGTCGTCATCGGCAGAATCGTCGTCGGCCGCGTCGTCGTCGTCCACGGACACCTCGCCGTCGGGGCAGCCGAGGAACGAGGTGGTGAGGATGAGGAGGAAGGTGGGAGCGCGGTGCATCAGCCCGCGAGGTCCGCGGCCAGGGCCCTGAGGAAGTCCCAGACCTTGCCCGTGGTCGGGATGTCGAGGAACTCGTCGGGCGAGTGGGGGAAGCCCAGGGTGGGGCCGAACGAGATCATGTCCATGCCCGGCACCTGCTCGCCGATGATGCCGCACTCCAGGCCGGCGTGGACCGCCTTGACCTCGGGCTCGCGGCCGTACAGACCCTGGTAGACCGCCTTGCAGCGGGCCAGCAGGTCCGAGTCCATGTCCGGCTCCCAGCCCGGGTAGCCGTCGTCCCGCTCCACCCGGCCGCCGGCGCGGTCGTACAGCTCGCAGATCCGGTCTCGCAGGGCGTCGATCTTCTCGGCCACGGACGAACGCGACGAGGTCATCACGGTCACGGTCACGCCGTCGTCCCCGACCACCGCGAGGTTGTTGGACGTCTGCACCAGACCCTCGATGTCCGGGCTCATCTCGACCGCGCCGTGGGGCAGCTCCAGCAGAAGGCCGAGCAGCCGCCGGGTGTTGAACACCGGCATGGTCTCGAACCCGGCGGCCGCGTCATAGGTGCGGATCTGCAGGCCCGGGTCGGCCATGCCGAGCAGGGAGGCCTGCTCGCTGGTGTAGGCGCGGACCAGCTTCTCGAACTCGCCGCGGCGAGCGGGCAGCACCCGTACGATGGCCTCGGCCTCGCGCGGGATCGCGTTGTGCTTGTTGCCGCCGGTGATGGTGTCCACGGACACGCACAGCTCCGTGGCCAGCAGCGGCCCGAGCAGTCCGGCCATCACCCGGATGGCGTTGCCGCGACCGAGGTGGATGTCCAGGCCGGAGTGGCCCCCCTTGAGTCCGGACACGCGAATGCGCACGGTCTGTGCGTCCGGGTCGGCCGGCTCCCGGCGGATGCGGAACTGGCCGGTCTGGTTCCCCCCCCCCGCGCAGCCCACGTACAGCGCGCCCTCCTCCTCGGTGTCGATGTTGAGCAGGAGGCGGCCGGACAGCCACTCGCCCTTCAGCCCAGCCGCGCCGGTGAGGCCGGTCTCCTCCTCCACCGTGCACAGGATCTCCAGCGGGCCGTGCACGGCGTCCGGGTCGTCGGCCAGGGCCAGGGCCAGCGCCAGGCCGATGCCGTTGTCCGCGCCCAGGGTGGTGCCCCGTGCCTTGACCTTGGTGCCGGCCACGTACGCGTCGATGGGCTGGGTGGCGAAGTCGAAGTCCACGTCGCTGTTCTTCTCGCAGACCATGTCCAGGTGGCCCTGCAGGACCACGGCGGGCTTGTCCTCATGGCCGGCCGAGCCGGGTACGCGCAGGAGCAGGTTGCCGACGTCGTCCACCTCGGCCTCCCAGCCCTTGTCGCGGGCCACGCCCACGAGGTGGGAGCGCACAGCCTCCTCGTGTTCGGAGCAGCGGGGGATCTGGCGGAGCTGGTCGAAGTACTCGAAGACGAGCCTGGGCTCGAGGTCGGTCAGCTGGGTCACGGCGTACACCTCCTGGGGTCGAGACGGTTGAGTATACTGCCTGCGGTCGGCGATAGGAGCACCCCTGAGCACAGTTCTCGACCACGGCTCGCCGCGCCCTCGCCTCGGCCCCTCGTTCGTGTGGAAGGGTAGCGGTGGCGTGGCCCGCGGGGTGGCCTACGTGACCGTGTTCCTGGCCGGCACCAACCTGCTGTCCCGGGATCAGTACGGCGAGGCCCAGCAGCTGCTGTCCCTGGTGGCGCTGGCCGCGGCGATTGCCGATCTCGGTATCTCCGGGTCGATCCGCACCTTCGTCGGTACGCTGGCCGTGCGGGATCCGGCCTCGACGCGCCGCTTCCTGATGCAGACCTTCGCCCGGTCCACGTCGATCGCGCTGCTCGCTGCAGCGCTGGTGGTGGGGCTGCGGCACCTGCTGGCGGCGTGGTTCGATTCGCCGCTACTGGCCGAGCTGGCGTGGCTCGCCGCGCCCCTGCTGGTGCTGACGGTGCTCAACCTGCAGCTCAACGCCACCCTGGACGGGCTGGAGCGGTTCGGCAGCCAGGCCCTGGCCGCGGCGTTCTACGCGGTCCTCCTGGGCGGCGGCGTGGTGATCGCGCTGCTGGCCGAGCCGGTGGCCGCCTCGCTGGTGCGCGCGTACTCGTTGGCCATGGCCGTGATCGCGCTGGTGGGGGTGGTCATGATCGCGTGGTTCACCCGCGGCCAGGGGGAACCCGCGACGGATGCCGAGCTGCCTCCGGGGGTGCGCTACGGCGCCTGGGTGTTCCTCGCCACCCTGTTCGGGCTGGCCACCAGCCGGCTGAACGTGCTGGTGGTGGGGCTGTTCCACAGCAGCGACGAGGTGGCGCTGTACTCGGTGGCGGACCGCTTCTTCCAGATCCCCATCCTGGGGCTGTTCCTGTTCGTGGGCGTGCTCGCGCCGCGGGCCACCCGGCTGTACACGCAGGGGGACGGTGACGGGCTGCAGAAGCTGTACCAGGTGTGCAACGGCCTGGCCGGGCTGGCCTTCGGCGCGGTGATCGTGGCGTTGCTGGTGGTGTGCACGCCCATGATCACCCACCTGTTCCCCAAGTACCCCGACGCGATCCCGCTGATCCGCTGGCTGCTGCCGATCGGGCTGTTCCGGGCCTTCGGTGGCATCGCCATGGGCGGGCTGCTGATCGCCACCGGCCACGCGCGGCAGGCCGCGGTCCTGTCGGTGGGGGCCACCATCGTGAACCTGGTCGGTGCCCTGGTGCTCGTGCCCACCCTCGGCGCGATGGGCGCGGTGTACGTCACCGTGGTGGTGCAGATCGCCACGGCCGTCGCCGGTGTGGTGCTGGCCACGCGCCTGCTGGAGCTGCGGTTCCGGCTGTCGTTCCGGGGGGCGAAGGCGGTGCTGTTGGGGTGACCCATCGACCTGCCTGCGTGCAGAGCACGCAGGCAGGTCCTAGTACAGCGAATCCACGTACTGCACGTAGCCGAAGGTTACCTCGTCCGGGGCGGTGAGGCGCCACAGCACGGCGCCGCCCGGATCGACCTCGCCGATCTCGCCCGCGCCGCTGAACGCGACCAGGGTGTTCCCGCTGGGCAGGCGGCACGCGTCGCCGAAGCTGCCCGAGTACAGGCCGGACGCGGCCGCGTGCTCCCACACCAGCTCGGCCACAGCGGTCTCGTCGTCGATGCGGTACTCCACCACGCGCGATCCGTGCTCAGGGTCTTGGTTGTCGAAGACCAGGATCGAGTCGACCAGCGCGGCCACGCCGTGCTGGTTGTCGAACAGCGCGGTCGAGCCGTCGTCCAGGACGACGTCGCTGTGTTCGCCGCCGATCACGCGAACGAGGTCGCCGCTGACGCGGTCGATCTCGTGGATGGTGTCGAGGTTGGCCAGGGACACCAGGTAGCGGTCCGTGGCGGGCGCGTACTCCACGGCGACCGCGCCGGACCACCCCACGTCCGGGTCGTAGGCCGTGTCCGGATCGAGGGCCAGGTGGTCCCACACCGACCACACCTCGGAGGTCTCGCCGAGGGGGCTCAGCTCCACCAGCCGATCGCCCTCGATGGGCTCGCCGTCCACCAGGCGTACGTCCGCCTCCAGCAGGGCCAGGGTGCCGTCGGACAGCTCGGCCAGGTCGTGGTGGGCGCGGGGGATGGCGGTGGTGTCCCCGCGGGAGCCGTCCAGGCTCACCTGGACCAGCTGGCGCTCGACCTCGATATCGTCGTCGACCTCGGCGGCGGTCATCGCCTGGTACACGATCCCCGCGCGATCCCGGGTCAGCAGGGCGCCGGGCACGTGGAAGTCGTCCCAGGCGGCGCCGTCGGGTGGCGACAGCCGGTGCCACCACACGTAGGCACCGTCGGCATCGAGCACGACCACGGTCGACTGCTCGGTGATCACGCTGGTGATCACGTAACCCGCGTGGTGCTCGTCGCTCCACTCGTCCAGGCCGAGATCCGGCAGATCGGGCGGCGGACTGCCGGTGGCCAGGGTGTGCACGGCCGAGCGCAGCACCAACCCGTGCACGGCCTCGGCGGCGAACACCTGGTACTCGGACGAGGGCTTGAGGCCGCGCAGCACGGCGGTCGCGACCCCGTCGGTGACCGGCGCGGGCGCGAGCCCGCGGGGATCCTTGTCCAGCAGCCCGTACTCCACGTGCTGGCCGTCCCGGTCGCCGTTCACCACCGGCCACGAGACCGTGACCACCGTGGGCACGTGCTGGCTGGCCGTGACGGTGAGTTCCACGTCCAGGGTCGGGTCCGGGTCGGTCGGGCAGCCGCACAGGGTGGCGGCGAGCAGCAGGAACGGCAGTTGGAGGCGGGGCACCACGATGATCCCGGTCTAGTACAGCGAATACACATGGTGCAAGTACCCGATGCCGCCGCCGAGCTCGGTGGCCAGGCGCCAGACAGGTTCCCCGGACGGCTCCACCTCCTCGACCAGTCCCAGGCTGCTCCACGCGACCAGGGTGTTGCCGCTGGACAGCCGGTGGGCGTCCCCGAACCCGATGGAGTACTGGATCGGCTCGGTGGTGTCGGCCCACACCAGCTCGGCGAGGCCCGTGTCGTCGTGCAGCCGGTACTCGACCACCCGTGAGCCCACGTCGTGCCAGCGGTTGTCGAACACCAGCAGCGTGTCCTCGAGGGCGGTGACGCCGTGCTGGCGGTCGAAGAGGGCGGTGTCGCCGTCGGACAGGGCGTAGTCGCTGTCCGGGCCGCCGATCACGCGCAGGACCTCGCCGCCCTGTCGGTCGATCTCCCAGATCGCGTCGAAGTTGCGCAGGGACACGAGGTAGCTGTCCGTGGCGGGCACGTACTCCACGGCGTTGGCGTGGGACCAGCCCGTGCCCTCGTCGTACTCCACCTCCGGGTCGTAGGTGGCGTGGTCCCACACCGACCAGATCCCGGAGGTGGTGCCGTCGGGTGCCAGCTCCACGAGCTCGTCGCCGAGCACGGCCTCGCTGTCCACGTCCCGTTCGTCTTCCACGAGTAGCGTGAGGGTGCCGTCGGGCAGCTCGGTGAAGTCGTGGTGGGCGCCCTCGACCTCGGTGGTCTGCACCTCGGCGCCGTCCATCGACACCCGGTAGAGGAGCCGCTGGCGCACGGTCTGCTCGCCCTCCTCCCAGCCCACCGAGGCCTCGTACACGATGGCCGAGCCGTCCCCCGCCTGGATCGCCCGGGGGATGAACAGGGTGGTCCACTCCCGGCCGTCCGGCGCCTCGGGCCGGTGCCACCACACGGGGTCGCCGTCCGCGTCCACGATCACCACGGCCGAAGGGAAGGTCACGATCGGCAGGATCACGAACCCGGCGGTCGGACCGGCGCCGTGGTGATGGCTGGTCATCGACAGCAGGCCGGGCGGCGTGGGACCGGTGGTGAGGTCATGATCGCCGCTCGTCGCCGTCCGGTCCCCGGTGGTCTCGTGGATACGGAAGACGTACTGCGTCTCCGCCTTCAGCCCCAGCAGCGTGGCCGAGGCCGTGGCGCCGTCCACACTCGCCGGGATCAGGCCAGCGAGGGCGCCGCCGAACGGTCCGTACTCCACCGCGGCGGCGCGTACGTCGTCGTCGGCCAGGGTCCAGGTGATGGTGGCCACCGTGGGGATCACCTCGCTCAGCTCGATGGTCGGGTCCACGTCGAGCACCGGCGGCTGCTCCGTGGGGCACCCCGCCGCCAGTGCGACCGCGAGCAGCGACAGGACGATGGGCGAGTGGGGGTTCATGTGCGATCCTGGTCCATCGGAAGCGTACAGGAGGTCGGAACATGCGTCTCCCCATGGCGGTGGTGATCGCCGCATCGCTGCTCGCGCCCATGCCCGCCGGTGCGGGCCGTCCGTCCGGTGACTACACCTTCGTGGACTCGGCCTCGGGCCAGGTCCGTTGCCACTGGCAGCGGGCCGAGGACGAGGCGCTGTGCGGCGACGTGAACGCCTGGACCGAGGAGGCGTGGACGGCCCAGGTCGACGGCGTGGGTTTCCGCCCGCCCGTGGCAGACGAGGAGCGCGGCGGCAGCGACGCCCTGGACATCTACCTGACCACGTCAGCCGGGGGCGCGGGCATCGCCTGGGTCGAGTGCGACGGCACCCTGGACGGGGACTGCGCGGACGAGGATCCCGACGACGGGCTGGCGCGGTCCAGCGCATTCGTGGTGATCGATCCCCGTACCGACGCGGACGACGTTCGCCGGGGACCAGGCGCGGGCTTGGCGCGAGGGCTCCGTGGACTCGCTGCCCGCGACCGTCGAGCCGGCGTGGCCGCCCTACCCGCTGGGCACCAGCTACTTCGAGGTCGAGGTCGAGGCCGGGGACGTGATCGGCCTGCGGCTGGACGCCGTGCCCGTGGTGCAGTGGGGTCTTGTGGCGGTGGATCCGGCCGCATCGAGTTCGGCCGTGGCCACCGAGCTGCAGCACACCGTGGCCGAGACCGGGATCCTCACCGTGGGCGTGGTCAACCTCGGCCCCGAGGACCTGGACGCGGAGGACGTGCTGTACACCGCGACGTTCTCGCTGGAGATCGCCGTGGGTGACGGGACCGGGGAGCCGGGCACCGGGGGGTGTTCGTGCGGGGCCGCCGGTGTCGCCACGGCGCCGCTGTGGTTGTTGCTGCTGCTCGCCGCGGCCCTGCGGCTCAGAACCGCTTCAGGTCGCCGACGCTGAACGTCCACTCGGGCGTGCGCAGCACCTCGCCGAACGCGGCCGGGTACCACGGATCGCCGGGCGTGGCCGGGTTGCGCAGCACGTGGACCTGCTGGGCCGGCATGTAGCTCTGGGCGATGAGGAACCGCTTCTCCCCGGTGGACGGGTCCTCGGCCACGTCCACCACGATCACCGCGTGGCCGGGGAAGCCGCCCTGGATGAACACGTCGCCCACCTGCACGTCGGCCGTGTCGGCCACGGATCTCAGCTCCAGGCTCAGCGAGTGCGTGCCCGCGTACGTGAACACCAGGTCCAGGTAGCGGCGGAAGGAGGCCCTTCCCGATGCGGGCTCGGCCGTGCGGTTCCAGCGCACGTCGTTGCCCTGGATGGAGGCGCGCCAGCCGTCCGCGTAGCGGGACCAGGCGGCCTCGTCGCCGGAGGTGAAGTAGAAGTGGATCTCGCCGTGGCGGCCCGCCGCGTACAGGTACTCCGCGTGCAGCCGCATGACCGCGTCCGCGCACTGCTGCAGGTCGCGAGCGCCCACGTCGATGTCGACCACGGCGTGGTGGGCGGACTGGTTGCCCTTGCGGCCGCCGTCGTGCAGCAGCACGTCGGGCCGGCCGGGCAGTAACGGCAGGCCCCGCAGCCAGGCCGCGAACGAGCCGGGCTCGGCAGTCACGCGCTCGAAGCCTGCCGGAGGTGGGATCCGTGCGTCGAGCCGGTTGGCCGGGTCGGGATCGGCGTCGAGCCAGGTGTAGGTCTGTGCGGCTGCGGGCGCGGCGAAGGTGGTGACCAGGAGCAGTGCGGTCAGGGTGGTGGGTTTCATGACTCCCCCGCGATCGGTCCCGCTCGGCTCACCCCTTGAGCGCGTCCGGGTCGAGGCCCTGCAGCTCGGGCAGCACGAACAGGCCGTCCTTGCGCACCAGCACGTCGTCGAACCACATCTCGCCGCCGCCGTACTCCGGGCGCTGGATCAGCACGATGTCCCAGTGGATGGCCGAGCGGTTGCCGTTGTCCGCGCCCTCCTCCTCGTACGCGCCGCCCGGCGTGAAGTGCAGCGAGCCGCAGATCTTCTCGTCGAACAGGGTGTCGAGCATGGGCTCGGTGATGTACGGGTTGACGCCGATGGCGAACTCGCCGATGTGGCGGGCGCCCTCGTCGGTGTCGAGGATCGCGTCGAGCTTGTCGGTGTCGGAGCTCGTCGCCTCGACGATCTTCCCGGCCTCGAAGCGGAAGCGCACGTTCTCGAAGGTCGTGCCCTGGTACTGGGTGCGGGTGTTGTAGGCCATCACCCCCTCGACCGAGTCGCGTACTGGCGCGGTGAAGATCTCGCCGTCGGGGATGTTGTACTGGCCATCGCACTTCACGCCCTTCATGCCCGCGAGCGAGAAGCGCAGATCGGTCTCCCCCGGGCCCTTGATGTGCACGCGCTCCGTGCGATCCATCAGCGCCTTGAGCGGGTCCATGGCCGCGGACATGCGCGCGTAGTCCAGGCAGCACACGTCGAAGTAGAACCGCTCGAACGCGTCCGTGCTCATGGACGCGGCCTGGGCCATGGCCCGGGTCGGCCAGCGCAGCACCACCCAGCGGGTGTTCGGCACGCGCACCTCGATGTGCACCGGCGAGAACCAGCGGGTCTGGTACAGGCTCATCTTGTCCCGCGGCACGTCGGACAGCTCGTGCATGTTGGTGAAGCCGCGTACGCCGATGTAGGCGTTCATCTTCTCCATGCGGTAGCGCTCGCAGTCCCCGATCAGGCTCATGCCCTCGTCGGTGGCGCTGCTGTACAGCTGCCGCAGCACGCGGTTGCTCTTGAGCGTGACGCTGGGCAGGCCGCCGGCCTCGGTGATCTCGTCGATCAGCGCCACCACGATCTCGTCGGGTACGTCGGTGGCCTCGATCAGGACCTTGTCTCCGGCGGCCACGCGGGTGGAGTGGCGCACGAGGTTGGCGGCGAGCTGGGTGATGCGGGGATCTTGCATGTCGGCTCCACGACTCGATTGGGCACGCATTGTAGCGCCTCGCGGGCGCGCGCGCAGGTTGGGTGTCGGACCAGCTGCTGTTACGGTGCAGGGGATGACCGAGCGCCTCGAGTCCCGGGACGTGCTGCACATCCCGACTGGCCACCGCTGCAACAACCGCTGCGTGTTCTGCATGGAGCGGGCCGAGGGCTACCCGCTGCGCAGGTCGCTGGACGAGCTGACCGACACCCTGGCGCGGATGCGGACGCAGCTGGTGGACGTGGTGTTCACCGGCGGCGAGCCCACGCTCAACCCGCTGCTGCCCGACCTGGTGGCCGCGGCGCGCACGCTGGACTACCGGCTCGTGGGGCTGGTGACCAACGGACGCACCCTGGGCGCGGACGGGGTGGCCGCGCGCCTGCTCGCCGCCGGCCTGAACGAGGTGACCGTGTCCCTGCACGGCGCGGATGCGGCCACCCACGACCACATCACGCGGCGGCGCGGGGCGTTCGACCAGACCCTGGCCGGGCTGGCGGTGCTGGCGCGGCTGCGGCCGGCCCATGCCCTCGCGCTGGCGGTCAACACGACCCTCGTGCGCGACAACCTGGCGCAGATGCGCGCCATCCAGGAGCTGGCCGCACGCTTCGGTGTGGACATCGTCAACTTCAACGCGGTCGAGCCGCGGGGCACGGCCGACGAGCTGTTCGACCGCGTGGTGCCGAGGCACGACGAGGTGATGGACCACGCCGACCGCAGCGGGCTGCGGTTCGGCGAGCCGGGCCAGTCCCTGTCGCGGCTGCCGCCCTGCGCGGGAAACGCGGACTGGGTCCAGGAGACCTGGCACGTGCCCCACCCGGACTCGGTGGACGTGTTCGAGTCGAGCGCCGGGCGGGTGAAGGGGGCGCCGTGCCGCGCCTGCGCGGTCGCCGACCGCTGCGACGGCCTGTGGGAGCGCTACGCACAGGGGCACGGCTGGGCCGGGCTGACCCCGCTGGTGGATCCCGCGGAGCGCACGGACGAGGTGCTGCGCGTTCGCCTGGGCGCGCCGTGCAACAACCGCTGCGAGGGCTGCATCGACGGTCCGGCCTCGGCACGCCCGCTCCCCGGCCGACCGGCGGCGCGGCAGCTCCGGGACGGGTTGCTGCAGGGCTACCGGGCGGTGGTGCTGGCCGGCGGCGAGCCGCTGATGGATGACGACCTCCCCGGGATCGTGCGGCTGGCCCGGGAGCTCGGGTACACGGACATCCGCGTGGAGACCAACGCGCGGGTGCTGGCGCTGCCGGGCCGGGCCGCCCACCTGGCCACCCTGGGGTTGACCTCGGTGGTGGTGAAGCTCAACGCGGACGACGAGGACGAGCACGATGCGCTGGCGCGGGTGCCGGGCGCCTGGCTACAGACCCAGGAGGGGATCCGGCAGCTGCAGGAGCGGCGCATCCCGGTCGTGGTCGTGAAGAGGGGCTAGGCGCTAGGGCGATTCCTCGGCCACGGTCCGCGCCAGCCGCAGCCCCAGGGTCGGGTGCCGGGTGGTCGACGGCGTGTGGTCGCGGCGGCCGCAGCGCGCATCTCCGGCGTACGTCTGCCAGCTGCCGCCGCGAGTGACGCGCTCCTCGTGGGGCAGCATCAGGTGCTCGGGGTGGGCCTGCTTCAACGCCTGCACGTCGTCCGGCAGGGGCGGTGCGCCCGGGGGTGGCGGTCCGTCGGGAGGGGGGCCCTGCCCCGGGCGTCCATCCGGCGGTGGCGGCGCGTGCTCGTGGTCCGCCTTGCCCGCGCCCACCGGGTCCACGGCCGGGCCCGCGGGGTAGGGGCCATACTCGTCCCAGCACCACTCGCGCACGTTGCCCAGCACGTCGTGCAGGCCCCAGTGGTTGGGGTACAGCGCACGCACCTCGTTGGGTTCGCCGTCGACCCACACCATGTCCGGCCCTGGCGGATCCCCCTCGAAGCGGCAGTGGGCCAGGGCCGGCTGCAGGCGCTGGCCCGTGGGGAAGGCCGTGGTCGTGCCGGCGCGGCAGGCCACCTCCCACTCCGATTCGGTGGGCAGGCGGTAGCCGTCAGCCTCGCGATCCCATTCGATGTCGCCACCCGGGAGGACCGTGTAGGCCGGCTGCAGTCCGCTCAGCTCGCTCAGCCGGTTGCAGAACTCGATCGCCTCGAACCAGCTGACGCTGTCCACGGGCAGGGTCGGGCCGCGGTGACGGCTGGGGTTGTAGTCCATGACCGCGCTGAACAGGGCCTGGGTCACCTCGGTCGCTCCCACCAGGAACGGCCGGGTGAGGGTGACCTCGTGCTCCTGCTCGTCGGCGTGGCGGCGCTCCTCGGGCACCGGCGTGCCCATCATGATGGTGCCGGGCAGCACCTGGATCATGTCGAACGTGGGCACGGCGGACAGCAGCTGCGAGGATCGCAACCGCGCCGGGATGTCCCGCGTGGCGAGGCCGAGCGGGCAGTCCTCCGTGATCAGGTGGTTCCAGCCCCGGGTGGCGATGAGCGCGTCCAGGGACGGTCCGGCGGCTGGCTCGCCCTGGCCTCCGGTGACCAGGCCCTGGTCCACCATCTGCTGCACCAGCTCCCGGGCCACGAGGTGGTAGCCTTCGGCGGTCATGTGGCAGTGGTCGAGGAACAGCGTGGGGTCGGGCAGACCGCGGGTGTCGCGGGACAGGTAGGCCTGGTCGAGGTCCGCCAGCACCACGTCCGGGTGGGCCATCGCGACCTCACGCACGATGCGGTTGAACGAGGGGCGCGCGCGCCCCATGGGGTGTGCCTGCACCAGCTCGGTGTAGATCTCCAGCGCCACCTCGGGGCGGCCCATGTCCTCCAGGCACTGGCCCAGGGCCAGACCGGCGATGTACGGCCGCTCGCTGCCGGAGAACGCCTCGAGCGCGGCCTCGTGGTTGCCCTCGGCGCAGAACCTCAGGCCCCGGTCCACGTTGTCGTCGATCTCGAGGGAGGGGTAGGCCTTGCCCTCGGTGGCGTCCTCCACGCCGGGGATCTGGGTGCCCGACCACTTGAGGTTGAGCGGCATCGTGGCCAGCACCAGCGCGTAGCGCTTGCGCTTGGAGCTGTCCACGACCGCCTGGATGTTGTCGCGGTACAGCCCCTCGATGGCCCAGACGTCCTCGTCCTGCTTGTAGTGCCACGGCCGATCCGAGTCCTTGGGCTCGGACATCAGCGCCTTGCGCATCGCCCGGTACACCAGCCAGCGATGCAGGGTGGCCTGCACCGCGTCGGGCACGTACCCCTCGTTGTTGCCCGACAGCACGATCACCACATCCGGCTTCAGCGGCGCGATGCGGCGGATGGTGGCGGCCACGCCCGTGGAGTTCATGCCGCCCACGCAGGCGTTGAGCACCTGCACCTCGAGGGAGGGGTAGCGGGCCTCCAGCAGGGCCTGCATCCACGAGCGGATGTCGCCGGCCGGGCAGGCGCTGTAGGGCACGCCCTTGGCCATGGACCCGCCCACGAGCACGACCCGCAGCACGTCGTCGCCCTGCTTGCGTGTCAGCAGCTCGTCCGTGCCCACGTCCAGGTTCTGGAAGCGGACCTGCCTGCCCTCGCGCGTGACCACGATCTGGTCGGTCAGCCCGGAGATCACCATCTCGTCGTCGCGGTTGAGATCCACGAAGCCCAGGTGCTGCAGCAGCGCCAGCACGCCGGTGGCCAGCGCGGCCAGCCCGACCAGGGGCAGCAGTGCGTAGACCAGCTTGCGCCGCAGGGGCAGCGACGGTCGATCAGCGGCCATCGCGGATCACCTCCAGGGACCAAGGTACCAGCTCATCGAACAGCTCGCGCCCCACCCGCCGCGACTCGGCCACGGCCGGGGCCAGCGCGGCACGCCCAGCGTCGCCGAGCGGCCCTCGCTTCAGCCGCTGGCTCATGCCGTCGATGCGGTCGAGGATGCCCTCGTCGGTCTCGTACGTCAGCAGGAACGCGCCGCTGTCGAAGCGGCCCACCAAGTCGGCCAGCGCGGTGGTGGGGGCCTCGCAGACATCCTCCAGCCGGGCCATCAGCCCGTCCCAGTCGTGGTGGTCGAAGGCCCCGGGATAGGTGCGCCGCGCGAACTCGGGGTAGCGCTGCAGGACCTCCGCGTCGATGCCGATCTCCACCAGCATGTGGGCCAGCATCGGCCGCCACAGGGGGAGCTCGCCGCCTTCGATGGCGTCCTCCACGAGGTGCCGCGCGCGGTGGAACGGCTCGCTGTGGTGGAACACCCGGTCCACCGCGTGGTGGTGACGACAGCCGGCAGCCAGTGCGGCCGCCCCTCCTGCCTCGAGCCGCTCGAGGCGGCGCGTGGTCAGCCGCAGGCGCCGGTCGGCCAGCGGCGCCAGGTCTGGCAGCGCGCTGCCGATCAGCATGTCCGCGGAGTCCGCCTGCCGGACCAGCAGGCCGTGGGAGAGGAAGTTCACGGCCGAGAACCTAGAGCCGATCTGGGCGCAGTACAACTCGCGCACCCGGCGCGCTGCGTGCGGGTTGCGGTGAAAGCCTATTCCTGTATGCTGCCCCGGGGTCGAGGGTGGGGACGCCGACACTTCTTCGAGGAGGCCTATCGTGACAGCCCGACGCGTGGTGATTCTCGGCGCCGCTGGGCGCGACTTCCACAACTTCCTGACTGCGTTGAAGGACGATCCGGATGTCGAGGTGGTGGCGTTCACCGCCACGCAGATCCCGCACATCGACGAGCGGCACTTCCCCGCCGCGCTGGCCGGGGACCGCTATCCGGACGGCATCCCGATCGTGCCCGAGGACGACCTCGAGCAGGTGATCGCCGACGAGCGGGTCGACGAGGTGGTGTTCTCCTACTCGGACGTGTCCTACGACCACATGGGCCACCTGCTCGCCCGCGCCAATGCCGCGGGCGCGGATTTCCGCATGCTCGGGCCGGCGCAGACCATGGTGCCCTCGACCCGGCCGGTGGTGAGCGTGTGCGCGGTGCGTACCGGCTGCGGCAAGAGCGCCACCAGCCGCGGCGTGGTGCGTGCGTTGCGAGGCGAAGGCCTCACCGTGGTCGCCATCCGCCACCCCATGCCCTACGGCAACCTGGTGCGGCAGCGGGTGCAGCGATTCACCTCCCTGGCCGACCTCGAGGAGCACGACTGCACCATCGAGGAGATGGAGGAGTACGAGCCCCATATCGACGCCGGCTGTGTCGTGTTCGCGGGCGTGGACTACACCGCCATCGTGCGCGAGGCCGAGAAGGAGGCCGACGTGGTGCTGTGGGACGGCGGCAACAACGACCTGCCATTCTACCGCTCGGACTGCGAGATCGTGCTGGTCGACCCGCACCGCGCGGGTGACGAGCTGACCTACGTGCCAGGCGAGACCAACCTGCGCCGCGCGGACGTGGTCGTGATCACCAAGATGGACTCGGCGCCGGCCGAGGGCGTGGCCGCGGTCAAGGCCTCCATCGCCGAGCTCAACCCCGGCGCCACCGTGATCGAGGCGGGCCTGCCCCTGTCGGTCGAGGGGGGCGGCGAGGCGCTGCACAACAAGAAGGTGCTGGTGGTCGAGGACGGCCCCACCCTGACCCACGGCGGCATGCGCTTCGGCGCGGGCGTGCTGGCTGCGGAGCGCTGGGGCGCCGAGCTGGTCGACCCGCGGCCGTTCGCGGTCGGCGAGCTGGCCCAGACGTACGAGAAGTACCCGGACTGTGGTCCGGTGCTGCCGGCCATGGGCTACGGCGACCAGCAGCTGGCCGACCTGCAGGCGACCATCGCGGCCGTGGACTGTGACCTGGTCGTGATCGGCACGCCGATCAACCTCGCCCGCATCGTGGAGCTGGACAAGCCGTCCGTGCGCGTCCGCTACGAGTTCGACGAGATGGGTGAGACCACCCTGGCGGATGTGTTGGCGCCGATCATCGAGCGCGCGAAGGGCTGATCGGAGGCGCGATCCATCCCGGCTGACGGCGCCGCTCGTCAGTCACATGCGGGAGCATGCTCCTTCCTCGCGACTTGTCATCCGGGCGCCTCGCGCCTCCAGTCTGGCGGCGCTGCTCGTCAGTCGGGCGCCTCGCGCCGCCCTGGTGCGTCACTCCTCGCAGTCCCAGGTATCGAGGCAGGCGTCCATCCAGGTGCCGGTGATGAAGTCGTCGCACGACACAGCGGCCACTTCCGCGAGGCACGCCTGGGCGTACTCGGAGAAGTACGTGCAGGCGGGGTAGTCGTCGTCGTCCCCGGCCGCGTCGAAGAACGCCAGGCAGTCGGCGACGCTGGCCCAGCCCAGCGCCTCGAGGGTGGCGGCGTCATAGCACTCCAGCGAGCGATCGCAGTAGGCCTGCTCGTAGGCGCTGGTGAACGCCTCCTCGCTCATGCCGCCGTTGTCATCGTCGTCGGCCACGTCGTCGTCGCCGACCGCGTCGTCGTCGTCCCCCTGGAACGCGCCGCCCTCGTACACGTCCGGATGCTGCGGCGCCGGGCAGCCCGTGATGGCCAGCGCGAGCAGGATCGCCAGGGAGATGAAGCAGGTAGTGCGGATCATGGAGGTCCCCGTTCCGGCGCTTCTGGATGCGCCTCGTGCAGCGTATCCGAGCCACCTGCGCGGGGAAAGGGCGAAGCGAGCGAGCGGCGCGAGGCGCCCGGCTGTCACGTCGTGAGGAAGGGGTATGCGCGGAGCATGTGGCTGACGAGCTGCGCCGTCAGCCGGGACGCAACGTGTCTTCTAGCTGCAGTCCAGGGCCAGCAGGCAGTCGTCCATGCCGGCCGCGGTGAGGAAGTCATCGCAGTCCACGCCGAGCACCTGCGCGAGGCAGGACTGGGCGTATGTGGGGTCGTACAGGCACTCGGCCGGGTCCACCGAGTTGTCGTTCATCCACTGCCGGCAGGCGGCGAGGTTCTCCCAGCCGAGGTGCTCGAGGGTGGCCGGGTCGTAGCATTCCAGGGCGCGCCCACAGAAGGCGTTGACGTAGTCGTTGAAGAACTGGAGCACGTCCGGTCCCTCGGGCGTGGTGTCGTCGTCGTCCGGCGGCACGCCTGTGTCGTCGTCGCCCACGTCGTCGTCGCCCACGTCATCGTCGCCCACGTCGTCGTCACCCACGTCGTCGTCGCCGAACACGTCGTCGTCGCCGGTGTAGGTGCCGCCCTCGTACACGTCGGGGTGGCTGGGGGCGGGGCAGGCCGGGATCAGGCCGAGCAGGCCGAGCGCGGCAGCCAGGGCCGTGAGGGTCTTCCAGCTCATCGCGAGTCTCCTCTCCCGGTCAGCACTCGACCGAGTAGTAGGCGTCGGTGCAGTCGTCCATACCCCCGCCGGAGAGGAAGGTCTCGCAGTCGATGGACTGGACCGCGTTCACGCAGTCCGCGGCCATGCCCTCGTCCACGGTGCACCCCTCCATGCTGCCGGCCTTGCCCTTCATCTGGTCGATGCAGTCGCCCAGGTTGGTCCAGCCCATGTGCTCGAGCGTGCCCGGGTCCAGGCAATCGAAGTACAGCTCGCACACGCCCTGCATGTAGTCGTTGAAGAACGCGGCCGCGTTGCCGCCCCCGCCGGTGTCGTCGTCGCCCACGTCGTCGTCGCCCACGTCGTCGTCGCCGACCGCGTCGTCGTCTCCGGTGTAGGCGCCGCCCTCGTACACGTCGGGGTGCTGGGGCGCAGGGCAGGCCGGGATCAGGCCGAGGAGGCCCAGGCCGGCGGCCATGGCGATCAGGGTCTTCAGGTGCGTCATCGTCGTCTCCTCGGTCCGGTCCGTGTATTCAGCACATGACCAGCATCACGATCAGATCTGCAGCCAGGGGATTGTACCCCCCTTCCCCGTACGGGTGCAGCATAACCAGCGCATCGTAGGTGCACCAGGCCACCCAGTGGCGGACCAGGTCCATCGCCCGCACGGCCTCCAGGGCCGCGTCAGCGACCGCGTCGTCCTCGTACCCCATCAGGTGGTACACGGCGTTCTCCGGCGCGATGGTCAGCGGTCCGGTGGCCTCCAGGTCGGCGGCCGGCCCGAGGGGGGCGGGGAACAGCAGCGCCCCGGTGCCCATCCAGTGGATCTCGCCGGCGAACACGGGCGCGCCGCTGCGGCCGTCCACGAGCGCGGCGCCGCCGAAGTCGCCGGGCGCGCGGTAGCAGTAGTGGAAGTCCAGGTACGTGCCCTCGGCCGTACACCCGTCCACCAGCGTCCCGGGGAACGCGGCCGCCACCGCGGCCGGCGCGTCGGCCAGGTCCATGGGCGCGTCGGGCAGCCCGAAGAACTGGTAGCCCACGGGCGCGTATGTGACGTTGTCCAGGTGGATCTCCAGCAATTGCACGGGCGAGTCCTCGGTATCGTCGTCGCCCGTGTCGTCGTCCGCGGCGGTGTCGTCGTCGTCGTCGGCCGAGTCGTCGTCGTCGTCGTCGGCCGAGTCGTCGTCGTCCGCGGTGGTGTCGTCGTCGCCGATGTCGTCGTCATCCACCGCGTCGTCGTCGGACACGTCGTCGTCGTCGTTGCCCGGACAGCCAAACAGCAGTGACAGCGCCAGCAAACCTGACAGCGCCAGCAACATCGACCCGCCTCGTCGGAGTTTCATGGTTCCTCCCGATCCTGCCCGATGACAGCCTATCGTGGATTCGCGGGCCGGGATCGGGCGCTATCGTTCCCTGCGCCGCCAGGCGAACCAGGCGGCCGTGGCCACCAGCGGCAGGGCGGCCGGATTCCGTGGCGAGGCCGAGCAGGTGCACCCGTCGTCGTCGTCGCCCGCCGAGTCGTCGTCGTCCGCCTCGCCCGAGTCGTCGTCGTCCGGGGGCACGACGGTCGGGTGCTCGTAGGCGCCGGGATCCGGCAGGGCCTCGCCGTCCCCGTCCCCGTCGATGGGTCGTGCGGTGCCGTCGATGTCCGTGTCCCAGGTCAGCGCGTCTCCCCCCGCGTCGAGCAGCGGGCTGTCGTCGGCCAGGTGCAGGTCGCGGGTCGCGGCCTCGACGGACACGAAGCGGGGGTCCTCGGCCAGGTTGCCGTCCGTGCCGGTCGGATCGTCGCCCAGCCAGTCGACGGGATCGTTGCCGAACACGTCGTTGAACCTCGCCTCGCCCCCGTCGGCGAGCTCGACCGAGCCGGCGTTGAACGCCACGATGCTGTGCCCCAGGGCCGTGGCCTCCAGCAGGGCGAAGGGTCCGTGGGTGCGATTGTCGGCCACGGTGGCGTGCACCAGCTCGCCCCCCTGCCACAGGCGGCAGGGCCCGGCGTCGTTGCCCGCCAGCTCCACGTTGGCCGCGCCGGCCTCTCCGAGGGCGAACAGCGCGCCGTCGCAGTTGGCCCCCGCGTTGTCCAGCGCGCGCACGTCCACGAGCGACCCGGTGCACTCGTCCCGCAGGTCCAGCAGCGAGTAGTACACGTAGTTGTCGCGGAAGGTGACCCCGTCGAGGGTGATCGCGCCGTACTCGCAGCGGATCCCGGCGTGGGAGCCGTGGTTGCCGTCCAGGACCACGTCCACGAGCTCCAGGGTGGAGGTGCGTACGTCCACCCACGAGTCCAGGTTCCAGG
Source organism: uncultured Rickettsiales bacterium (assembly GCA_964639985.1). Classification (GTDB taxonomy): domain Bacteria; phylum Myxococcota_A; class UBA796; order UBA9615; family CAYRNR01; genus CAZXHG01. Next base: position 2,952 of record CAZXHG010000150.1, on the reverse strand, counting down.
GGCGATCCGGGATGGCCGGATCGCCGTTGGCCCGCAGCAACACGCGCTCCAGCCGCACCTCGGCCTGCCACAGGTACAGGGCGTCGCCGTCCCCGTCGAGCTCGGCCTCGCCGCCGGTCAGGGTCAGGTCGGCCAGCACCACCGGGTCGCCTTCGGTCCAGTCCACGTGCACCAGGGACCCGGCGTAGAGACCGTCGATGACCGTGGTCTGGGCGTCCTCGCCCTGCACGGTCACGCCCGGGGGCACGTCCAGGGGGAAGACCTCGCCGCTGGCCTCCCCGTAGGTGCCCGGCGCGAGCGCCACCACGTCGCCGACGACCGCAGCGGCCAGCGCCTCGGTGATCGAGCCGTACTCGGCCGAGCCATCCGGGGCCACCGTCAGCTCGGCCGCGCGGGAAGCCTGGGCCGACAGCGCGGCCACCAGCGAACAACACAGCAGCAAGGTCCGCGTCATGCGGCCATCGTGGCCGGGCCGCGGTCGGAATTCAACTGCGCGTGCAGCTGCGTACCCGACACGCCTCCCTGCGCGCGTGGCATGATGGCCCTCCGGGGAGGTGCAGCGATGCGCGTGATCGAGGTGCTGGTGGCGTTGCTCGGCGGATTGCTCGTGGCAGCCTGCGTGGGCGAGTACGACGACGACGACGGGCGGCCCCACCTGCCGGACGACGACGACCTCGTGGGGGACGACGACGACGACGACCTGGTCGACGATGACGACGATGACGACGATGACGATGACGACGACACCGTGCCCGATCCGACCTGGAGCTGCGCCGCGGGCCTGACCATGGCCTTCGACCCGGTGCCGGTGGACACCGACGACGTGCTGAACCTGCACGTGACCGGTGACACGGGCTACGTGTACGTGGGCATGGACGGCACCGATCCCCACGGCGATCCGGCCGATCCCACCTGGAACGGCGTCACCGGGGACGGTCCCTGGACCTGGTCGTACTACATCGGTGGCCTGGTGGAGGGCCGGTACGACTTCGTGTTCACCGCCGACAGCGGCGCCACCTGGCTGTGCGACGCCGCGGTGTGGGTCGGGCCGGGGCACGCCGGCGACGACGACGATGACGACGACGACTCCACACCGACCGATGATGACGACGACGACAGCGGCCCGCCCGGCAACCCGTTCGGCATCGGCCTGGTCGGGCCGGGCAACACCGACCAGTGGGACCGCGCCGCCGAGCTCGCGGGCCGCGGCGGGCACGTCAAGCTGATCTTCCCGGGCATCGAGCTGGGCATGAGCTCGGCCCCTCAGGAGTGGGTGGACGCCTGCAACGAGGTGTACGCCCGCGATCTCGTGCCGGTGATCCGCATGCAGACCGGCTGGGGGCAGACCAACGTGCGCAACCTGTCCGACGATGGCGCGCACATGAGCTACACCTCGCTGGCGGCCTCGTTCGCCACCGTGGTCGCGGGCCTTCCCAAGCGCGACGGCTGGCCCATGGTGATCGAGGTCTTCAACGAGCCCAACCTCTGCTACGAGTGGACCTGCGACGCGGGCGAGGGCTGGATGGGCTACGAGACCACGGCCGCGGAGTACGCCTCGCTGCTGCGGGACGTGACGAACGCGCTGCACGCGCTGGGCGACTCGCGGATCAAGGTGATCAACGCGGGGCTGGCTCCCGGCGGCACGGTCGAGTGCGAATGCGGCGGGTCGGGCTGGACCAGCGGCATCACCTCCCGCGAGTTCCTGTCCGCCATGGAGGCGGCCGTGCCCGGCGTGCACGCGGCCCTCGACGGCTTCGCCACCCACGCCTACCCGGCCGAGGGGGAGGGGTGGGGCTTCTTCGAGGAGTACGCTGCCTGTCAGCCGGGCATCTACTACTTCGAGACCGAGCTCGACACCCTCGGCATCAGCAAGCCCGTGTACATCACCGAGACCGGCTGGTCGGTGAACTACGCGGCCGGCGGTGACCGCAACCTGGTCGCGGACTGGACCCTGGAGGTCTGGCAGAACGACTGGTTCAACCACCCCGACCTCGAGGCGGTGATGCCGTTCATGCTGCAGGACGCGGCCTGGGACGAGTTCGCCTGGATCACCACCTCCAACACCGAGTACCCCGTGTTCGGCACGATCCGTGACTGGCGCTGCTCGATGAACTTCCCGGATCCCTGCTGATCGGCTAGGAAATCCCATGACCCGGACCACGACGATCCTGCTCCTGTTCGCCATCCTGCTGCTGCCCGCACCCTCCCGCGCCATCGAGGTCGGCGTGATGGACGGCAGCTTCTACACCTCGGACGTGGAGCTGTTCCTCGACGCGCAGACCGACATCAACGTCACCACGTTCACCAGCTGTGGCGCGGCCACCATCGGCGTGTTCGACGTGATCGTGGTGTACGGCAACGGCTGCTGGGACTCCACTGCGTTCGAGGCCTACGTGGATGGCGGTGGCGGCATCATCGCCACCCCCTGGGGCATGCACTTCAACCACAGCGAGCCGTACTTCCCCTACACCCTGTCGAGCACCTCCACGCACTACGCCGACCCGGTCAACCCGGTGGTCGTGGACCCCTTCGACCCGATGATCGACGGCGTGACCGTCAACCCCGGGGACTCGGTGGGGTGGGAGGACGCCGGCGGGCTGGTGGTCAACGCCGGCACCTCGGCGCCCATCGAGCATTCCAGCGGGACCCCGCTGGTGGCCTACTGGGAGTACGGTTCCGGCCGGTCGGTGTACCTCAACCTGCACTACTTCACGTCCGACTGCGACATCGCGATGTACTACACGTGGGGCGAGGAGCTGATGCTCAACGCGGTGACCTGGGCCTCGGGCATCGACTTCTGCGACGGTGTGGATCTGGACGGCGACGGCTGGACCGACTGCGACGGCGACTGCGACGACGGCGACACCACCATCCACCCGGGCGCCATGGAGGTCTGTGCGGACGGCATCGACCAGAACTGCGACGGCGCCACGGACGAGACCCTGGACAACG
>CAZXHG010000149.1:0-25451 GCA_964639985.1 uncultured Rickettsiales bacterium | reverse complement strand
CGGCCGCGCCCGGGTACACGCCGGCGTCCGTGTCGTCGCAGTCGCCGTCGGCCTCGGTGAAGCCGTCCCCGTCGTCGTCGAAGCAGTCCGTGCCCTCGTCCACGGTCCCGTCGCAGTCGTTGTCCACCGCGTCGCAGACCTCGGGCTCGTTGGGGTGGGCGGCCGGCTCGGCGTCGTCACAGTCCCCCGCGCAGACCGTCCAGCCGTCCCCGTCGTCGTCCGCCTCGTCCGCGGGCACCACGCCGTCGCAGTCGTCGTCGAGCCGGTTGCACAGCTCGGCCGCGCCCGGGTAGGCGTTGGCCCGGGTGTCGTCGCAGTCGCCGTCGCAGGGGGTGTAGCCGTCCCCGTCGCCGTCCACGCCCACGCCCTCGTCCACGTCGCCGTCGCAGTCGTTGTCCGCGCCGTCACACTGCTCGGGCGCGCCCGGGTAGGAGGACGCGTCGTTGTCGTCGCAGTCGCCCGCGCAGGTGCCGTACCCGTCGCCGTCCGCGTCCACCTCGCCGGCGTACAACACGCCGTCGCAGTCGTTGTCCACGCCGTCGCAGACCTCGAGCGCCAGCGGGTGGATGGCCGGGTCGTCGTCCACGCAGTCCAGGTAGGCCGGGGCGCCGTCGCCGTCCATGTCGTCCTCGCCGTCCGCGCCGTCGTCCAGGCCGTCGCCGTCCGCGTCCGGATCGAGCCAGTTGACGTCGCCGTCGCCGTCCACGTCGTCCACGCCCAGGTCGTCGCTGTCCAGCACCTCGGTCTCGGTGAGCACGCCGTCGTCGTCGTCGTCCTCGTCGCGGTAGTCGGGCGTACCGTCGCCGTCGCTGTCGGTCTCCCCCTCGGAGGCGTCCGTGAGGCCGTCGTCGTCCGAGTCGGTGTCCAGCGCGTCGATGGTCAGGTCGCCGTCCGTGTCCGTGGCGTCGCCGCCGTCGGTTTCGGTCCAGTCGCCGATGCCGTCGCCGTCCGAGTCGGTGGCGTTGGGATCGGTGCCCAGGATCATCTCCTCGACGTCGGTCAGGCCATCGCCGTCCGAGTCCACGTCGGTGTCCGGCACGGTCTCGTCCGCACCGATCTCGTCCAGCAGCGGGTCGCCGTCGTTGCCGTCGTGGCAGGCCACGTCGGCGTTGAGCGAGTGGGTGTTGTTGGAGGTGCCGGCCCACAGCACGATCGGGTCGGCCGGGCCGATGCCCGCGGCGGCCAGGTCGGCCATGGGCACGCCCACGGTGAGGAACCAGTCGGTCTCGCCGTCCCAGGCGGTGTCCGCCTCCGCCGCGTGCCAGTAGTCCTCGGTGGGTGTGTAGGACTGCAGGGTGGCCTCGGCCTCGTCGGCCGGGCTGTTGGGGATGGTCACCGCGGTGTTCTGCTGCCAGGTGACCTCGTCGGAGCCCGTGCCCTCGGCCATGTACATGTACTCGTACATGGTCAGCACCCCGTCACTGTCCAGCTGCCAGCCCCAGCCGAAGGACTTGAGGTTGCCCGTGGCCTGCACCGGCGAGTCGTCGAGGCGCATGCGCAGGTAGGCGTAGGTGGCGTCCGAGGCGTGGTACAGCGCGGGATCGTCCTCGTCGCCGATCACGTCGCGGTGCTCCCAGCCTGCTGCCGCGTCATCGATCGGATCCCACGACGGCCCGTCGCCACAGTACACGGCCACGAACTCGTCATCCGCGGGCACAGCGAGCTCGGCGAACGAGCTGACCGCCAGCGGTTCGTCGTCGCTGCGCTCGGCGCAGCCGGTGGTGAACAGGAACCCCAACGAGAACAGCAGGGCCGTGGCCCCGGTGAGTAACCGCGTCATGCGTCCAACCCCTTCCTCGGGAGCCCGCGATCTCTGACCTGCCCCGGGCACACCTCGCTCTTGTATAAGAATAGCAAAGCCGGAGTGACAACGTCCCCATGCACGAGATGTCCGTGGCCGCCCACATCGTCGACATCGTGGCCGAGGTGATGGCCGATCAGGAGGCCGCGCGCGCGGTGTCGGTGCGCCTGAGACTGGGCGCGCTGACCTGCGTCAATCCCGACGCGCTGCGCTTCGGGCTACAGGCCCTGTCCCGCAACACCCCGGTGGACGGGTGCGAACTGGAGATCATCGAGGTGCACGCCGACGGCGAGTGCAGGGACTGCGGCTGGACCGGCGCGGTGGCCGATCCGCTGGGCCTGGCCTGTCCCACTTGCGGGAGCACGTCCCTGGCGCTATCTGGTGGGCGTGACCTGACCGTGCAGTCGGTGATCGTGGAGTGACCATGACCGAGATCGAGGTCGAACGTTCCCTGCTCGACGAGACCAACCGCGAGGCCGCGGCCAGTCGGGCACTGTTCGACCGCCACGGCGTGCTGTGCCTCAACCTGATGAGCTCGCCGGGCGCGGGCAAGACCAGCCTGCTGGAACAGACCCTGCGGCGGCTCGGCGACAGCCTGCGCGTGGGCGTGGTCGAGGGCGACATCCAGGGCAGCCTGGACGCGGACCGCCTGCAGCGCTGCGGCGCGCCCGTGCGCCAGCTCAACACCCACGGCGCGTGCCACCTCGACCCCCGCGACGTGGCCGCCGAGGCCACGGCCATGGGCCTGGGCGACCTGGACGTGCTGGTGATCGAGAACGTGGGCAATCTGGTGTGCCCGGCCGAGTTCGACCTCGGCGAGCACCGGCGGGTGATGCTGCTGTCGGTCACCGAGGGCCACGACAAGCCGGCCAAGTACCCGCTGATGTTCCGCACCTCGGACCTGCTGCTGCTCAACAAGGTCGACCTGCTGCCCTACTGCGACTTCGACGTGGCCGCGGCCACGGCCACCGCCCAGGGCCTCAACCCCGGCCAGACCGTGCTGCAGGTGAGCTGCCGCACGGGCGAGGGGCTCGACCCCTGGCTGGCGTGGCTGCAGACGCAGGTGAGCGACCTGCGGGCGCGCAGGGGCTGAGCCCATGTGCCTGGCCGTGCCCATGCAGCTGCAGCAGGTGGACGGACCGCAGGGTCGCGCCACATCCAGCGGCGTGGGCCTCGACGTGCGCCTGGACCTGGTCGCCGGCGCGGCCGTGGGCGACTGGGTGCTGGTGCACGCCGGCTACGCGATCGCGGTGGTCGACGAGCACGAGGCGGCCGAGACCCTGCGGCTGCTGGCCGAGATCGACGAGGCCATGGCCGGGGCTGATCGGTGACCGCGGGGTCGCTGCGCGCCTTCCGCGATCCCGCGCGGATGTCCGGGGTCGTCGACCAGCTGCACGACCTCGCTGGCGACCGCGATTTCACCTTCATGCACGTGTGCGGGACCCACGAGAACGCCATCGCGCGGCACGGCCTGCGGCGGCTGCTGCCGCCCGGGGTACGCGTGATCGCCGGGCCGGGCTGCCCGGTCTGCGTGTGCCCGCCCACCGACATCCAGCAGGCCGTGGACCTCGCATTGCACCACGGCTGCGTGGTGTGCACCTTCGGCGACATGGTGCGCGTGCCCGGGAGGCTGTCCCTGGAGCAGGCGCGGGCTCGCGGTGGAGACGTGCGGGTCGTGCTCGGCGCGCACGAGGCCGTGCGCATCGCCCACGACGAGCCCGACCGGCAAGTGGTGATGCTGGCGGTCGGCTTCGAGACCACCGCCTGCACCGTGGCCGCGGCCGCGCTCGCCGACCCGCCCGGGAACCTGACACTGCTGATGGCCCATCGGCTGGTGCCCCCGGCCCTGGACGCGCTGCTGGCCACGGACGATCTCGCGTTGCACGGGTTCCTGATGCCGGGCCACGTGCTCACCGTGACCGGGCTGCAGCCCTACGAGCCGTTCTGCGCCCGCACCGGCCTGCCCGCGGTGGTGGCCGGGTTCGAGCCGCTGGACGTGCTGCTGGGGCTCGGACACCTGGTGCGTCTCGCCGCGCAGGATCGCGGAGAGACCTTCAACGCCTACCCTCGCGCGGTGCGCGCTGACGGCAACCCCGCGGCGCGGGCGGCCATGGAGCGCGCATTCCAGCCCGTGGCAGCGCGCTGGCGGGGCTTGGGCACGATCGAGGATTCGGGCCTGGCGCTGCGGGAGGACCTGACGCACCTCGACGCGGCGACCCGCTTTGGTGTGCGGCCCGATCCGGATCTGCCCGACGACCTGCCCGGGTGCCGCTGTGGTGACGTCATGCTGGGGCGGATCGAGCCAGCAGGGTGCGGCCTGTTCGGCGTCGCGTGCACACCGGACGCCCCCCGCGGCCCCTGCATGGTCTCGGCCGAGGGGACCTGCCGCAGCCGGCTCCTGTTCCCCGAGGCCTGACCTTCAGAGGATCCCGAACGCGCGCATGCCCTGGAACAGCCCCAGCCCCAGCACGATCCCGGCCACGAGCAGCCGCTTCGACTTCCCCCGGCCCAGGCCGAGCGCGGCAGCGACCAGCCCCATCAGCAGGGCGACCCCCGCGCCGGCCAGCGCGGCATAGTCGAGGTAGAAGCTCTCCACCACCTGACCGTTGACCGTCTGGGTGTTGCTGCGGCTGAAGTGCACGAAGAAGGGGCCGATCCCCGCGACCAGGCCGATGATCGCGGGTAGGGTGAGCACCTTGACCCCGGGCACGCCCGCCTGCTCGACCTCACACGCGTCACACACCAGACCCGATCCGGTCCTCAGCAGTTCGGACTCGTCCGCCTCCACCCCGCAGATGGAACAGTTCGCCATGGGTCCCTCCTCGTCATCGCCCGACACAGGATATCATCCGGGCCAGGAGGCGCGGCATGGCAGACCGGATCACCCTGGGCCACGGCAGCGGCGGGCAGGCGACCGCGGAGCTGATCCGCGAGGTATTCGCCCGCGCGCTGGCCAACCCGCTGCTCGACCCGCTGGACGACGGCGCCCGACTCGACGACCTCGAGGGCCCGCTCGCTCTGACCACCGACTCGTTCGTGGTCAGCCCGCGGCGCTTCCCGGGCGGCGACATCGGCAGCCTGGCCGTGCACGGCACGGTCAACGACCTGGCCGTGAGCGGGGCCGTACCCCGCTACCTGACCCTGGGCGCGATCCTGGAGGAGGGGCTCGAGCTGGACGAACTGCGCGACGTGGTTGCGTCCATGGCCGAGGCGGCCCGGCGGTGCGGTGTGGCCATCGTCACGGGCGACACCAAGGTGGTGGAGCGGGGCAAGGGCGACGGCATCTACCTCAACACCGCAGGGGTGGGCACGGTGCGCCGCGAGTGGGCGGCCGGGCCGCCCAGCCCGCTGCCCGGGGACGCCGTGCTCGTCTCGGGCCCCCTCGGCGACCACGGCGCGGTGATCCTCGCCGCACGCTCCGGCATCGACGCCGGGCCCGGCCTGGTCAGCGACAGCGCGCCGATCACCCACCTGGTCGAGGCGCTGTTCACCGAGGGCATCGTGCCGCGCTTCCTGCGCGATCCCACCCGTGGCGGCCTCGCCGGGGTACTGGTCGACCTGGCCGATGGCGCGGGCCTGGCCGTGGAGATCGACGAGGAGCTGATCCCCGTGCGCGAGGCCACGGCGACGGTGTGCGACCTCGCCGGCCTCGATCCCCTGCAGCTGGCGTGCGAGGGGCGGGTGGTGGCCGTGGTCGAGGCCGCCCACTGGCGCCGCGCCCTGGACTGCTGGCATCACACCCACGGCGGCCGCGACGCGGCCTGCGTCGGCCGCCTGGTCGACGGCCCCGACGGCCGGGTCGTGCTGCAGACCCGCTACGGCGGCGCGCGGCAGATCATCCGGCCGACGGCCGAACAGCTGCCACGGATCTGCTGACGTTCCGTCTACGTTTCATCCTGGCGACCGGCCGTGCCGTAGGCTCGGGTCCAGGAGGTCACGCCCATGCCCGTGGATCGCGATCAGGTCTTCGCCGTCGTCCAGGAGTGCTTTGCCGAGGCCCTCGGCCTCGACGATGACGAGGTCACCCTCGACGCGACCGTGATCGACGACCTGGGCGCGGAGTCGCTGGACTTCCTCGACATCTCGTTCCGGCTCGAGGAGGCCTTCGACATCAAGATCCCGCGAGGCGACATCCAGCGCGGCGCCGAGGAAGAGGCCTCGAGCGGCGGAGAGCCGTTCGAGGTCGACGGCGTGCTGACCGCACACGGCCTGGGCAGGCTCCGCGAGGCCCTGCCCGAGGTGCCCGACCACCGCTTCCGCGAGGATCTGACCGTGCGCGAGATCCCCACCCTGTTCACCGTGGAGACGTTCCTCGACCTGGTGGTCAAGCTGCTGGTCGACAAGGAGCAGCAGCTGCGCAAGGCGGGTTGAGCCGCCCCGGGACAGGACGCTAGCCCAGTCGCAGTCGGCGGCGGGCGATCAACGCCAGCAACACGATCGGGATCAGCGCCGAGCGCGGCACCGCGCCCGGGCCGGTGCGACACGAGCAGTCGTCGTCGCCCGCGGAGGTGTCGTCGTCCGGCGTGCCCTCGGTATCGTCGTCCGGGCCGGTGTCGTCGTCGTCGTCACCGCACTCCAGGTCCTCGTCCACCTCGCCATCACAGTCGTCGTCGAGGTCGTTGCAGACCTCCTCGGCGTCCGGATGGATCGCCCCGTCGGTGTCGTCGCAGTCCCCGCCGCAGACGGTCACGCCGTCGCCGTCCTCGTCGCCGCTGCCCAGCGGATCCCCCAGCACCAGGCTGTGCAGGATCAGCCCGGTGAAGGCCGGGTCGCCCCGCTCGGTGAACGTACCCCGGTCCCCCTCTACCACCAGCGCGAAGCCGGTGCCGGCGGGCACCAGCGCCGCCAGTTCGAACACCACCTGCTCCCGGGCGCCGGCCTCGATCGTGACCCACCCGGGCGAGCACTGCTCACCATCCACCAGCAACCGCAGGTCGAGGTCCGCGCCGTCGGTGTTCTCCACGTCCACCACGATACCGTCCCCGCTGCCCACGTCGAAGTCGGCCTTCAGGTACAGGGGAGCGGTCACGGTCGCGCTGTCCCCCACCGGGGTGATGTAGCCCCAGCCGTCCGGCGTCGACGCCCGACCCCGCAGCGCACGGCCGGCCGAGACGTGGTGGTAGTCGTCGTCCACGCCGTGGATCATCAGCCCCTGCAGCAGCGGCGCGGCGATCACTCCCCGCTCGCTGGTGAAGTGCTCGGTGCCGAACTCGATACTCTCCTGGCACCCGAACGGCACGTGCTGGTGGTGCTCCGCCGAGCGCAGCGTGTAGCTGACCAGGTTGGACAGCAAGCGCGCCGCCACCGGATCGGCGAGGGACCGCTCCACCAGCACGAGCTGCGAGTGGACCGAGCTGCCGCCGTCCGGACCGGCGGGGAACACCTCGGCCACCGCGACCTGGTACAGGTGCTGGCCCGCGTTGGCCAGCACGCTCACCGAGTCCAGGTCGTCGACGTCCATCTCCAGCCAGCGCTGCAGCGGCTCCCTGACCGGGTGGCCCTCGACCACCTCCAGCTGGTTGAGGCCGCGCAGGCCGTCGAACGGCAGCCCATGCAGCAGCGGGTTGGTGTCCCCTCTCCCCTCCACGTTGACGAAGTGCTCGTAGTGGGCCGGTGAGATCCCGCGGCTGTACACACGCAGGTTGGTGCCGCCCCACAGGGTATCGTTGAACGGCTCGAGCAGGCCGTTGTGTTCCAGCACCAGGATCCGCCCGCCGTCCGCCACGAACTGCTCGAGACCGTCGGCCGCGGCCGCGACCTCCTCGTCGAAGCTGTCCATGCCGATGACCAGCGCGTCGTAGCCGTCGAGGTCGTCCCCCGGAGCGTCCAGCAACGTCGCGTCCACGCCCAGCAGCTGCAGGGCCATGTGCGTGGGCGTGCCATCCTGCGTGTCGATCAAGGCCACGGCCCCCGATTCGGTCACCTGGATGTCGCTCCACCGCTCCACGAACAGCGAGTGGTCGACCGCGTCCAGCTCCTGTCCATCGAGCATCAGGCTCACGCGCAGGGAGTACGGTCCGGTCAGCCCCGTGGTCGGGATCTCGACCAACTGCGGCACGACATTCGTGCCGTAGTAGTCCACGTCGTCCACGTCCACCGTGGTCGTCCACACCTCGCTGTCATCGTGATCCGAGACGCCGAGCACCAGGCTGGCGCCGGAGAGCACCGGGTCGTGGGCCGGATCGTCGTTGAGCACGTACACGGACACGGCCGTCGAGTTGCCGGCGAACAGGTGGGGCGAGGGCAGATCCACGCTCACGTGCACCGGCGCGTAGGCGGCCGCGAGGTCGTCCATGACCGGCTTGGGCAGCTCCTCTCCGGTGTGTTCGTCGTAGAACCAGGCGTTGGTGAACGGCCACACGCCCGCGATCGCCGTGGCCGGTCCGCGGCTGCGGCGGGCGATCTCGGCCACCTCGCGGGCCAGCAGGGCCTGGTACTGCAGCGAGGCGTTGCCATAGTCGTCCGGGTGCCCCACGGCCCGCAGCGCGTTGCCCAGCAGGGCATCGTAGTTGATCACGAACCCCGGGCTGTCTGCGTCGACCCCCGTGTAGGCGCCCACACACTCGCTGAAGGTGACGGGGTCGTCGGTCACGGCGTACTCGAGGACGGCCGGGTACCAGTCCAGGTGCGAACCGCTGTACCAGCCCGAGTACAGGTGGACGTCGAGCCAGTCGAGAAAGGCCGCGTCGGACAGCCCCACCCACACGGGCCGCGTCGGATCCACCCCACGGACCTCGTCGGCGAGCCGCTCCATGGCCTCGCTCATCTCGGCGGTCATCGAGACCTCGTTGGCGATGTGCCACGCCACGATCGATGGGTGGTGGCCGTAGGCCGGCAGGGCCGCGAACACGGCCGCACGGTTGGCCTCGTACACGGCCACTGCGTCCTCGCTGCCGCTGCCGCTGTATGGCCCGGCGCTACACAGGATCCCGACGCGGTCGAAGGCCTCGTACCAGGCGTCCGGCCCCTCGTCCAGGCGCACCATGTTGACGTGCGCCGCCTTGAGCCGGGCCACGTGCTGGTCGATGAACACCGGGTCGCTGGCCAGCTCGGCCGACACCCGCCCTGGCGGGGTCATGGCCAGGCCGAACAGGTAGGTCGGCCGGCCGTTGAGCTGGAACTGGCGGTCGACCACCGCGAACTCGCGAAAGCCGACCACCCGGTCGACGGCCTCGATCGTGGTCTGGCCGTCCGCGTCGAGCAGCTCCGAACGCAGCAGGTACAGGCGGGGGTCGTCGATGCTCCACGGCGCCACACCGGTCACGTCCAGGTCCAGCAGGGACGCGCTGCTGCCCCCCGCGGGGACGGTCACCGGAGCCGTGGTGTAGTCGAGCACGAGGTGGGCGGTGTCGACCACCTCGTCCTCGTACAGGCGGTAGCGCAGCACCACGTTGCGCTCCTCGCCCGCGTAGCTGGTCACCCCACCGCCGACCGTGAGCGTGTCCAGGGTGGTCAACGCGGTGGGCGTCCAGCTCATCGGCGGTTCGGGGAGCTCCTCGTTGACCGACCACGCCACCCAGTCGAACTCCACGGTCTGGGTGGTGATGTCCGAGGCGCCGTCGTAGTTGGAGAACCCGACCACGTCCACGCTGTCGAGCAGCCCGGGCAGGGCGGTCAGCTCCTCGAGCAGGGTGCCGGCGTTGTCGTAGATCCGCTGCGTGTACTCGGTCCCGGCGCCGCGGAAGGTCATCTCCAGCACGTACCAGCTGCCCACACCGATGGCGGTGTCCCCGTGGGCGTAGTGCGATCCGCCGTACCCTCCGGGCTGGTGCCCCTGGGAGTAGATCTCCAGGTCCACGTGGTCGTCCGTGCCCACGTGGTTCTCGTCCGCGCTGTCGTAGAAGCCCACGAACACCGACGCCGCGTCCGGAGCCGTGACCCGGAAGCGGGCCAGCACGCTGAGGGTGTCCTCGGGCCCGTACGGTCCCTCGAGCAGGGGCATGTACAGCCGCTGGGTCGCGGCCTCGCGGGTCATGGTCACGCTCAGCACGCCGCCGGCCACCGCCCACTCGAAGGCGGGGTCGTTTCCGTCATGCCGCTCCACCAGGCCCGGATCCGCGTCGAAGGTCCACAGGCCGCTCTCGGCCGCGGCGCGCAGGGGACACAGCAGAACCACCATGGCGATCAGCACGCCGGACAGTGACAGGGGGCAGCGGCCGGCGGTCGGGCTGGTGCTGGGCATAGGGGCCTGTGTAGCAGATCATCGCCCCGGCCGCGACTCCGCTCTGTCTACAGCGGCGCCTCAGCGCACCACGCGGTAGCGCAGGAACACCTCGTGGCCGGCCGGCTCGGCCGAGGCCAGCTCCAGCTGCGGCGGGTCCGGACCGAACCCCAGCTCGTCGATCAGGGTCGGGGCCCCGGGCTGGCTCACCAGCCGGGGGCACAGCGTGACGTACATCTCGTCGAGCAGACGCGCCCGCAGCAGTTGCCCCAGCAGGTCGCCGCCCCCCTCCACCAGCAGGCGCCGTACGCCGTGGTCCCGCTCCAGCATCTGCAGGGCCCACGTCACCGTGGATTCGCCAACCGCGCGGTGCACCACCGTGCTCGGGCCGTGGCCGTCGGTGTCCGCGTCCGGCCCGGCCAGGATCACCGGCCGCGTCCGCGGGTCGTCGAAGAAACGTCCGCTGCGCGGCCCCTCGCCGGTGCGGGTGAGCACCGCGTTGACCATGGGTCGGGGCCGGTCGCTGGTGGTGACCGCGGGATCCTCGACCAGGGGGATCGCCCAGGTGCGGAACGTCTGCCCGCCCACCAGCACCGCGTCGGCGCGCGCGCGCACAAGGCTCATGCGCCACCGGTCCTCGCGGCTGCCGAGCATCACCCGCTCGTGGTCGGCCGTGCCGAGTCGGCCGTCGAGGCTGATCGCGGAGTTGGAGAAGACGAGGTCCATGGCACCTCCCGGGCGCACGTGCCAGGGAGATGATCGCGGGCAGGGCGGACCAGGGCAAGGATGTTGATTCCCCCCCGATCAAAGCGCGTGAAGCCGGATCAAACCTGGATGAAACCGCGTTTCGCGCTAGGCTGGACGACGAACGGAGGCCCTGTTGATCCCGCACCCGGCCGTAACCGAGCTGCCGCTGCCCGCCGAGGGACCGCCGGTCGCCGCCATCGGCGGGGACCTCAAGTGCGCCCCCTGTGTCACCTGCGATCGCCGGGCCGTGCTCGGGCCGGACCTCGGCGATCTGGAGCACCCGGCCGCGGCCGACCGGGCCCCGCAGGTCCTCGACGACCTCGCCGCACGGCTAGGCGCGAGGCCGCGCCTGCTGGTGCACGACCTGCACCCCGACTACCACGGCACGCGCCTCGCACGGCGCCTGGCCCACGAGCGCGGCCTGCCCACGCTGGCCGTGCAGCACCACCACGCCCACGCCCTGGCCTGCGCGGTGGACGCGGCCCACGACGGCCCGGCCCTGGCCCTGACCCTGGACGGCGCCGGGTACGGCGCGGACGGCACCCCCTGGGGCGGCGAACTGCTCGCCGTGCACGGGCTGGACTGCCAGCGCCTCGCCCACCTCACCCCGCTGCCCCTGCCGGGCGGCGACCGGGCGTCGCGGGAGCCGTGGCGCATGGCCCTCGCCGCGATCCACCACGCCGGCGGCCCGCCGCCGGACGACCACCCCCTGTGGCGCGCGGCCGGGCACGATCGGGCCCGCGCCACCTGGCGACTGCTGGACGGGCCACTGCCGCGCAGCTCCAGCGCCGGCCGGCTGTTCGACGCGGTCGCCTCCCTGCTCGACGTGCGCCACGTGGTCGAGTCCGAGGGCCAGGCCGCCATCGAACTCGAAGAACGCGCCGCCCACGCGCGTGAGAACGAGCCCCTCGCCTCGTTCGAGCTGCGGAACGGCCCCCTCCTCCAGTTGGACCCCACACCGACGCTGCGCGCCTTGCAGGAGCGCCGCGCGGCTGGCGCGCCGGCCGAGGAGCTGGCCCAGGCATTCCACCGCTGCCTGGCCGACGCCCTGGTGAGCGCCGCGTGCACCGCGCGAGACCGCACCGGGCTCACCACCATCGCCCTCACCGGCGGGGTGATGGCCAACCGGCTGCTGCTCGGGGACCTGACCGACCACCTGCGACGGCACCGCTTCGCCATCTTGCGTCACCGACGCTCGCCCCCCGGAGATGCCAGCCTCGCCCTGGGCCAGGCCTGGGCCGGAATCCTCCACCTGCGGGGTTAGGCGGGCTATCATCCCTGTCGACGGGGCGACCCGCCGGTGTTCCGTCCGGAGACCGTATGCTCTTCAAGACCCTGACCAAGCAGGCGTTCCAGGAGCTGATCGAGCAGATCCTCGAGTCGGACGAGGTGATCGCGCCCAGGCAGGTGGCCAACAACAAGGACGGCCACCCGATCCACCAGTACCTCCCCATCGACGATTTCGCCCAGATCGACCTGGACTACGAGAAGACCGAGTACTCGGCCAAGACCTACTTCCTGCCCTACCAGGAGAAGCTGTCGTCGTACCGCTTCGACGGGGACGGCGAGGGCTGGGATCAGGAGGTGCGCTACCGGCTGCAGCCGCGGGTGCTGCTGGGGTTGCACCCCTGTGACATCAACGGCCTGGTCAAGCTCGACAAGTACATGCTCAAGGGGCTGTTCCCCAGCCCGTACTACAAGTCGCGGCGCCGCAACACGATCGTGGTCGGGGTGCTGTGCGCCAGCACCTGCAGTGACGGGTTCTGCCGCGCCGTCGGCTCCAACGACGTGACCCATGGCTTCGACCTGTTCCTCACGGACATGGGCGACCGCTACTTCGTCACCATCGGCTCGGACCGGGGTTTCACGTTGCTCCGCAACGTGGCCACCGAGGACGTGTCCGAGGACGACAAGAAGCACTACTCGGCCGCGAGGCAGCGGTTCCACGCCCAGGACCAGACCGACATCCAGATGCAGAACCTGGCCACGCTGCTCGACATCGAGTTCGAGTCCGAGGTGTGGCAGCACTGGGGCAGCAAGTGCCTGTCGTGCGGCAACTGCGCCATGGTCTGTCCCACCTGCTACTGCTACGGGGTGCGCGAGGACATCGCCATGGACCTGGGCAGCTCGGACAAGGTCAAGCAGCTGTACGCGTGCAACTTCCTCGACTTCGCCGAGGTGGCTGGCGGCCACAACTTCCGGCCCGACCAGGGCACGCGGCTGAAGTACCACTACTACCACCAGCACCGGGGCTTCCTCGAGGGCTACGAGGAGCCCAAGTGCATCGGCTGCAACCGCTGCGGCCGGGTCTGTCCGGTGGACATCAACCCGGTCGCGGTGATCCGCGACCTGCAGGACGAGGAGGCGTCATGAGCATCCACCTCGACCGCTACGACGTCCGGGCAGAAGAAGACGTCCGCCAGGACCTGGACTTCAACAACCGCAGCCGGCTGAAGCACACCGATCAGGTGTTCAAGGCCGAGATCACCAACGTGGTGGAGCTGACCGAGCACGAGAAGCTGTTCCACCTGTACCTGCTGGACAAGGACGAGCGAGAGCGGTTCTCGTTCCTGCCCGGCCAGTTCGTGATGGTGGAGGTGCCGGGCTACGGCGAGATCCCGATCAGCATCTCCGACTCCCCGGCCCGGGCCCGCATGATCGAGCTCGTCATCCGCAAGGCCGGCCAGGTGACCAACGTGCTGCACCGGGCGAAGCCCGGCGCCGTCATCGGCCTGCGCGGCCCGTTCGGCTCCCACTTCCCGATGGAGAAGATGAAGGGCTGCAACGTGCTTCTGATCGCGGGCGGGCTCGGCATCGCGCCCCTGCGCGCGCCCATCTTCTCGGTGACCGAGAACCGGGCCGAGTACGACGACGTGCACCTGCTGTACGGCACCCGCACCCCCGACCAGATGCTGTTCCGCTACCAGTACGAGCAGTGGCGGGACATCTACCGGCTGAAGCTGCACTTCATCGTGGAGCAACCGGACGAGGCGTGGGACGGCGAAGTGGGCATGATCACCAAGCTGCTCGGCGGCCTCGATACGGACATGAAGCGCACCTGGGCCATCGTCTGCGGCCCGCCGATCATGTTCCAGTTCGTCTGCGACCGGCTGGCGGAGATGGGCCTGCCGATGAACCGTATGTTCGTGTCGCTGGAGCGGCGCATGCACTGCGGCATGGGCAAGTGTTGCCGCTGCAACGTGGGCTCCACCTACACCTGCATCGACGGCCCGGTCTTCGACTACTGGGCGGTGCAGAACCTCAAGGAGGCCATCTAGCCATGAAGTACCTCGGCATCGAGCCGGCCCGACCCAAGGTGGCGGTGTTCGACTTCACCGGTTGCGAGGGCTGCGAGCTGCAGCTGGCCAACAAGGAGGAGACCCTGCTGGCCTTCCTCGGCGCGCTGGAGATCGTCAACTTCCGTGAGGTGTCGTCCGAGGCCCGCCACGACTACGACATCGCGCTGCTGGACGGCTGCATCTCCCGCTCCGACGAGGTGCAGCGGCTGCGCACCATCCGCAAGCAGGCCAAGGTTGTGGTCGCCATGGGCTCCTGCGCCTGCTTCGGCGGCGTCAACGCCCAGAAGAACACCGTGGATCCGGAGGCCGCCAACCGCATCGTGTACGGCAACCACTTCCGCGAGAGCCAGCCCGCGCGACCGATGAGCGAGTGGATCGACGTGGACGTGGAGATCCCAGGCTGCCCGATCTCCAAGGAGGAGATGGAGCGCATCGTGCGCCACCTGGCGCTGGGGGTGAGCTACCGCGCGCCGTCGTACCCGGTGTGCTGGGAGTGCAAGCAGCGGTTCAACGTGTGCACCTTCGAGCTGGGCCACCTGTGCCTGGGCCCGATCACCCGCGGTGGCTGCGCCGCGCCCTGCCCCACCGGCGGGCTGGCCTGCTGGGGCTGCCGCGGGCCGGTGCCGGAGTGCAACTTCGACTCGTTCCTGGCCATGGCCCGGGACAAGGGCTTCCCCGAGGCCGAGATCGCCGAGCGCATCGGCTTCTACGGGGGATTCGAGGATCGTTATGAAGCAGGTTGATCTGAACGTCGACGTGCACCACCTGACCCGGGTCGAGGGTCACGGCAACATCCGTGTGCGCGTGCAGGCCGGCAAGCTGCGCGACGCTCGCTGGGACGTGGTCGAGACGCCCCGGTTCTTCGAGGTGATGCTGCGCGGCAAGCACTACACGTCCGCCGGGATCCTGACCGCCCGCATCTGCGGCATCTGCTCCATCGGCCACTGCCTGTGCAGCCTGCGCGCCACCGAGGTCGCGTTCGGCACGGTCATCCCGCCGGCGGCCGAGAAGCTGCGGCTGCTGGCCAAGCACGGCGAGACCATCCAGAGCCACGCGCTGCACGTGTTCTTCCTGGCCGCGCCCGACTTCCTGGGTGTGCCCAGCGTGATCCCGCTGATCGAGGCCGCGCCGGACGCGGTGGGCGTGGCCACCCGGCTCAAGGCGCTGGGCAACCGCATCGCCGAGACCGTGGCCGGCCGCAGCGTGCACCCGGTGTCGCTGCAGGTGGGCGGGGTGGCGAAGATGCCGAGCCGCAAGCAGCTGTCGGGTATGCGCAAGGGGATCCTGGCGGCGTTGCCCGACCTGGACGCGGCCGTGGACCTGGTCGCCACCTTCGACGTGCCCGACTTCGTGCGCGAGACCGAGTTCGTGTCCCTGGCCGGGGACGGCGACTACCCCTGGATCGGCGGCGACCTGCTGAGCACGGACGGGGTACGCAAGCCCGAGCGCGACTACCTGGCGATGACCAACGAGGTGGTGGTCAAGGGCAACACCACCAAGTGGTGCAGCCTGAGCCGCGACACCTTCGCCGTGGGCTCGCTGGCCCGGTTCAACAACAACTTCGACGGCTTGCACCCCGCGGCGCTGGAGGTGGCGGCGCGGCTCGGCCTGGAGCCGGTGTGCCACAACCCGTTCCTCAACAACGTGGCCCAGCTGGTGGAGTGCTTCGACGTGGCCCACAAGTCCGTGGCCCTGATCGATGAGCTGCTCGACGCCCACAGTGAGGACACCATGGTCGCGGTGCAGCCCAGGGCAGGCGAGGGCGTGGGCGCGGTCGAGGTACCGCGGGGCATCCTGTACCACTGCTACGAGTACGACGACGACGGCCGCGTTGTAGCCGCCGACTGCGTGATCCCCACCACCCAGAACAACGCCAACATCCACGAGGATCTCGGCCCGCTGGTGGAGCAGTACAAGGGTGAAGAGGGGATGACCGACGAGAAGCTGGAGCTGCTGTGCTCGATGCTGGTGCGGTCCTACGACCCCTGCATCAGCTGCTCAGTGCACTGATCACATCTCCATCATGAACCCGAACGGCCCCAGCTCGCTGGGGTCGTCGCCCACGTACATGAAGTACTCGCCCGGATCCAGCCCGACCTGGCTGGCCACCTCGACCTCGGCGGTCTCCTGATCGGCCACGGAGATGCCGTAGCGCGCCTGGATGTCGGCGAACGCGTCCGCCTTGGGCGCCACGGCCAGGAAGGTCTCGTAGGCCTGCCCCTCGTACGCCCCCCAGCACTCGTCGATCGTGATCTGCCCATCCACGGCCCACTGGGCCGAGGCCACGTTGAACTGCGTGGTCATCTCGACGCCACCCAGTGACATCTCCATGGCACACAGCTCGTTGAGATCGCCGTCCATCACGCCCATGCGCATGTTGCCGTTGATGTTGTTGCCGCCGATGTTCCACACCCCGGTGTAGGCCGCGTACTCCGAGCCGAGTCCGGCGTCCTCGTAGAGGAACACCCAGGCCCAGCCCACCAGGTAGTCCCCCTGCGGGTGGGGCGGCACCGAGTCGTCGTCGTCGTCGTCCGGCGGCGTGGTGTCGTCGTCGTCGTCCGGCGGCGTGGTGTCGTCGTCGTCGTCGTCCGGCGTCCAGGTGTCGTCGTCGCCGTTGTCGTCGTCGTCGGACACGTCGTCGTCGTCCGCGGTGTCGTCGTCCGCGGGCTGGGGCTGCTGCGCGGGCAGCAGGCAGCCGGCGCAGACCAGCAGGACGGCGAGGAGCCAGGCCAGGGCCATGCGGGGGTGCAGCATCGTCACTCCTGTCGGCGGTCGCGGGCCGTCAGGCCGGCCAGCGGCCGGCAAAGGGTAGCCGAGGATCGCCCCTTTTGCACCGGGTAGCTGCGAGCACGGTCAGGGATCCTTGTGGACACCAGGACGACCACGCCCCCCAACCCGTACAGCCAGTACTTCACCTGTCTTCCCCCTTCAGCCTCACGGTCATTCCAGCGACGCCAGCCAGAAGGCGAGTACCGGGTCACCGAGCCGGTAGCTGCCGTCCTCGTCCCGCAGCAGATCCTCTCGCTCGGTCAGTCCCGCGAGTGCTTTCTGGACCGAGGACGACGCCCCGAGGCGAGACTGCCGCCTCACCTGCTCCGAGAGCAACTGCTCGCCACCTTGGTGAGCGACGTGGAGCACGACGCGACGCGCGGTCGCCGACAGCGCCTCGAACCACCGGCGGTTGGCCAGATCCTGGGACCGGGCCAGGTGATCCAGGGCCCGGCGGACCAGGTCGTCGCCGTCGTCTCCACGGCGCGCCATCTCCCAGACCCTGGACGCCAGCATCTGGGTGTAGTGGGGGTGCCCGCACGCCAACTCCACGATGGACGCCGCCGCGCCCTCCGTCTGGGGCACGTCCGTCGCGAGGAAACGGCCCTCCACGTACCGCACGAGGTCGTCCCGCGGGATGGGCTCGAGGGGGTAGTGCTCGGCGAACTGGTAGAAGGGTCGATCCCGATCGGTGAACAGGTCGGCGAGCAAGGTGCGCCGGCTGCCCGCGAACAGGTAGGTCACCCGGTCGTGATGCTGCAGGCACGCGCGCAGACGCGCCTCCATGCCCTTGTGCCGCGTCACCTCCTGGAACTCGTCGACCGCCACCGTGACATGCGTGTCCCGACTGCTGGCCAACCGTTGCGGGAGGTCCACGACCTCGTCGAACTGCTCCCGGCTGACGGCCATCGGACGTGGTCCAAGTGAGATCGAGACGCCACCCACGGGATCAACGGACAGCTGGGGGGACAGGTGCCTGACGGAGTGTCCCAGCCACTCCACGAGCCGCTCGCCTGGCCTCAGTACCTGCCGCGCCAGCGCCGACACCCCCTTCAACCAGGCCTCGGCCAGCCCCACCTCGTCCTGGGCCGCGAACACGTCCACGTAGGCCAGCGGCAGACCGGTATCCGCGAACGCCTCCAGGAGCAGGGACGTCTTGCCGAAACGGCGAGGCGAATGCAGCCACAACGACCGCCCGGTTCGCGCGGCCTCACGAAGCTCGGCTAGTTCACGTTGCCGGTCGCAGAACGCCTCGTCGGCCACCACGCGGCCGAAGACGAATGGATTCCTGGCTTCCGTCATCTGGCCTCCCCTTGCCACACACTCGCGGCGCTACGCCAAACGGCGTTACGCCAAACGGCGTTACGCCAAACGGCGTTACGCCAAACGGCGTTACGCCAAACGGCGTTACGCCAAGCAGCGTAACAAGGAATGTCCCGCCCCTCAAGCCCGCGTCCTCAGTCCTCCACCACGATCGGCAACCGCGTCGGACGCTCCACCTCGCCCGCGATCACCCGGTCGATGATCGACAGCAGGTTGGCCGTGATCTCGTCGGCCGGATCCGCCTCCGCCGCGGTGGCAGCGGCGGCACGCGCCTCATCGACCTGGCCGGCCAGCAGCAACACCAGCGCGTGGTTGGCCAGCAGGGTCAGATCCTGGGGGTGGTACTCGCGGATGGCGGAGGAGACCACCAGCGCGTCGTCGGCCCGGCCCAGGTGCAGCAGCTGGGCCACGTACTCCCGCGCCACGTCCGGGTGGTAGGGATGGATCGCGTACGTCTGCGCGTGGGCCTCGGCCGCCCGCTCCCCGGGGGGCTCACAGCCCCTTCTCCAGCAAAAGCTCGTCGTTCATCGGGATGCCGAAATCGCCGACCCGGGGGATGGCCGGCTTGAGCTCCCGGGACCGCTCCAGCGCACCCACGTGCAGCTCGGCCAGGGCGAACCCCCGACGCTGGTAGAACCGCAGCGCGCCCAGGTTGTCGTTGGTGGTCACCAGCCACAGCGCGCGGCAGCCCGCCTCCCGCGCCGCGCCCTCGACCGCAGCCAGCAGCGCCGTGCCCACCCCTTGCTGCTCCACGAGCGCGTCGATGGTCACCAGCTCGCAGACCTTGCCCTCCGGCAGGTACGTGGCCAGCCCCACCCGCTCGCCTCCGCGCCAGGCCACGAACCCGGGCAGGTCTGCAGGCCGGTGGGCCACACCCCGGCTGATCACCACGACGCCGTTGAAGATCTCCTGGGACCGCTCCGCGATCCACGCCCGGTCCGCGTCGGTCGTGGGTCGCACCTCGCACCCCTCGCCCGCAACCTCCCCGAGGCAGGCCTCGGCCTCCATCTCCAGCAGCCACGCCGGATCGAGCAGGGACGGCACCACCACCATGGTCGCGGCCGGCCGGGCCTCGGCGAACGCCTCCCCGTGCACCCGCGCGGCCAGCTCCCAGTCCTCCCGCCTCGTCAGGTAGGTCCGGGTCCGCACCACGTCCGCGGCCGTACCGCCGAACGCCTCCACCGCCTCGACCAGGATGGCCACGCACCGCCGCGCCTGCGCCTCCACCCCGCCCGCCACGGTCTCCCCGTCCGGCCCGATCGGCGCGCTGCCCGACACCAGCACCCGCTCCCCCACGCGCACCGCGCGGGAGAACCCCACCGACGCCTCGAACGGTGACGCAGAGCTGTACCACTCCCGCCCTGTCCTCGAACCCATCGGAACCTCCGTGTCCTCAGTAGCTCAGCGCGATCCCGTACACCCCGAATTGCGCCACCCAGTGCGAGTAGCTCCAGTAGCTCTCCGCCCAGTACTGGGGCAGGGCCATGTGCGTCTCGATGTGGCGCACGTACAGGGTGCGGTAGCGCACGTCACCGGTGGCCTCGTACAGCGCGTACAGCCCCCAGCTGCGGCTGAAGTTGAGCCCGGCCGCGTGCGTGGTCCCCGGCTGCAGCAGCGGATCCAGCATCAGCTCCTCGGACGCGTGCTCGGCCAGCCACTCATCCACCTCGTCGTCGGGCAGGGTCTGCACCACCAGCCGCGCCTGGTGCAGGCACGGCGGGAAGAACTCCGAGACCTGCCACGCCTCGTCCTGCAGCGGGCAGTCCGCGGACCGCGGCACCACCTCGTCGCGCACGAACGTCTCGAGGTCGTCGGCCAGCCCCTGATCGCCCACGTACCCCGCCTGCACGTGCAGGTTGAGCGCCTCCCACGACAGGTTGGAGTACGCCTCGCTGAGCAGGTTCCCGCCGATCCCCGCCGCGCTCAGCCCGAACAGGTGGTCCTCCAGGTCGGCAGTCACCACCTCGGCCAGGGGGATGAGATCGTCCGCGCCCCCGTCCTCCCGCTCCCGCGCCAGGGCCAGGAACCACGAATAGCCGTACGGGATCTCCGCCGCGGCCAGCCACCCGCCGGCCTCCAGCTGCGCCAGCTCGCCCGCGACCATCTCCTCGGTCAGCTGGGCCTCGGCGATCTCCGCGTACAGCGGGTCGCCGGTGATGCGGCTGATGGCCAGCAGCGACCAGGTGCCGTGCACGGCCGAGTGCCAGTCCACGCATCCGTGGAACACCGGGTTGCCCGTGTCGTACGCGCTCACGCACGCCAGGATCGGCTCGGCCAGGGCCAGCAGGTAGTCCTCGCGCGCGTCGAGGAACGCCTGCCAGATCTCCTCGTCGGTGTCGTCGTCGTCAGCGGTGTCGTCGTCGTCGGCCGTGTCGTCGTCGTCGGCCACGTCATCGTCGGCGGCCACGTCGTCGTCGCCCACCGTGTCGTCATCGCCGGCCGAGTCGTCGTCGTCGATCGTGATCTCGCCGTCGCAGCCGAGGAGCAGGCCGAGGGCAACCAGGATCGAGGAGCGGGTGAGGCGGAGGGAATGCACCGGTGCAGCATACACCGGGTGTCGGCTCCGTCGCGTCGCGGAGCGACGCTCCTTGAGCCGACCTACGAGACCTCGACCGTGCCCTGCCGTCCGTCCACCACGATCATCGCGCCGTCCTCCACCCCGTCGAGCGCGTCGCCCAGGGCCACCGCCGGGATCCCCCGCTCCCGCGCCACGATCGCGCCGTGGCACAGGGCCGAGCCGTGACGGAACACGAATGCCGCGGCCCGGCCGACCGCCAGGGTGAACGCGGGCCGCACCTCGTCCGTGACCAGCACGTCTCCAGGTCCGACCCGCAGGCGCGCCTCCTGCGGCGTGGCGACCACCCGCGCGCGGCCCGTCGCCACGCCCGCGGCCAGCGGCCTGCCGGTCAGCGGGCCGACGACGGGCAGCCGCTCCTTCCCCCGCACCGCCCCCTCCAGCCCCCGCCGCTCCTCCAGCCGCTGCCGCCCCAGCGCCCGCAGCAGCTCCCCCCGTTCCGGATCGCAGGCCAGCCGATCGAGCTCGTGGGGGTCCAGCTCGAACACCCAGTTCCCCGCCTCACCCGCCCGCCGGGCCAGCTCCAGGCACACCCGCCGCACCGCGGCCTGGCTCAGGGCCAGCGCCTCCACCCGGTCGTCCTTGGCCGAGGCGAACGGCCGGATCAGCAGCCTCGGCGGCAGCGCGGCCAGCCACGTGACCAGACCGGGCCACGCAGGCCGCGCAGGCTCCGCGAGCGGCTCCACCGCGACCCCGTCCAGCGCGTCCCACCACGCCCCCGGCTCCTCGGCCCCGGCCACCCAGCTCGACAGGTCCTGCACCTCGTGCGCGCTGGCGAACGCGTGGGGGTGGCGCTGCAGGTGCCTGACCACCGCCCGCTGCTCGGCCGGTCGCAGCCGGTCGAACCGCGGGTGCGGGCCACCGTGCCCTGCCCGCACCGAGGCCAGCAGGGCGAGCTCGGCAAACTCCCGCTCCCGCCTCAGCCGGGGCATCGCCACACCCTGAGCCGCCCCATCCCACCCGACCCGATCGCTGAATTCCCGCAGGTCCTCCAGCAGGTCCACCGGGTACCACAGGGCCGCGTGCACCCGCCGCACGGCCAGGTGGCAATACCAGGTCCTCGCCAGCAGCCGCCGCAGCGAAGCACCGGTCACCCCCCCGAGGTCCCGGCCCATCACCCGCCTCAGCCACGCCACCCGCACCCCCCGCGCCCACCACCACCGCGGCAGCAGGCCCAGGGCGAACCCCAGCTTGCGGCGCCGCAGCACCGCCCACCGCACCCCGAACGCGACCGGTTCCCCCGCCCCCACCCGTGTCCGGCTGCGGTGCTTCACCCGTCGCGCCATCAGGTGAGCCCCGTCCACCCAGCGCTCGAAGTGCAGGTGCCACACGCGTCCCGCGCGCGCGTCCTCCTCCCCTACCTCGAGGTAGGACGCCCGCGCCAGCCGACACACCGGCCGGTCCGCGGCCCGGTAGCCGTCGCTCACGCCACGCACCGCAACCGGCAGTAGCCGCCCTCGTCCCGGTCCTGCACGTCGAACCGGCAGAACCCGGCGCACGCCTCGGTGGGCCTGGCCGGGGCCCGATCCAGCCAGCAGCGGTCGAGCTGCTGCACGTCGAACCGACAGAAAGCGCACGCCTGGATCGAGGGGCCCTCGCTGGCCAGCCCGTCCCCGGCCACCCGGCACGGCAGCCCCTGATGCCGGTTCACCGCACAGGAGCGGTGCTCGGACACCGGCAGGGCAGGGGCCATCACGGATGCGGCCAGCACCACCTCGTCACGGAACCCCGCGGACACGCCGCCGAACTCGTCGGCTGGCCGCCGCGGCACGGGCCACCCTGCCACCTGCAGCGAGGCACGGATCGGACCGGACATCTGCAGCCCGCCCAGCACCACCTCGTCGCAGGTCCGCTCCGCGTGCCGCAGCAGGTCACCGAGCGCGGCCCAGCGGGTCCACTCGCGCACCAGCGGCCGCAGCAGCATCACCGTGTGCAGGCCCCGCGCCCTGCTGTCGGCCAGCAGCTTCAGCCGCCGGCCCACCGAGGTCACGGGTCGCACCCCGCCGGCCGCGTCACCCAGGCTGACGAACACGGACGGCCGCACCCCGGTGCGCTCCACCAGCCAGTCGAGGAACGACCGCCCCGGGTGCAGCCGCGTGGTCAGCACCACGGGCTGGTCGGGCAGCCGCCGGTCGATACCCACCAGCAGATCGGTCAGCACGTCGCGGAGATCCGGGTCGAACGGATCGGCGAAATCCAGCAGCGACAGCTTCAGCGTGCCGATCGCGTCCGCCCGGTTCTCCAGTGCTTCGAGGATCTGTGCGGTGGTGGCGAGCTTGCGGCGGACCCCGGCCGTGGACAGCGCGGTCCACGGGTCGGCCAGGCCGACGCAGAACGGACAGCCGATACGGCAGCCGTACACCGGGTTGATCGATACGTGCCCCTTGCCTCGCTCGAAGGCAATCGCCGGGGGGGCACTTCGTTGCCGGATGTCCCGAAACAGGATCGGTCTCATCGTGGCACCTCCCTTCGGCGAGCTGTCGTCGCCCGCTTCTACACACAAGAGAGTCCAAGATGCGTGCCATGTTCACGCGGAGGGGAGATCGTGGCGCAGGCATGCGATCGACGGCCTCTGAGATCCTCGAACGATCGTTCGGTCAGGCACCGGGAATGCCGTGGATCACGGCACGATCGTGGGCTGAGGGGCGCTCAGCGGGTCAGCACCCGTTGCTCGGGTACACGGCCGGATCCCCGTCGTCGCAGTCCCAGCCCAGGGCGGGATAGATGGCGTAGTCGTAGGGGTCCGGCTGCCACCACTCGGGGTAGCCGTCCTGGTCGAGGTCCCACGCCCCACCGGACTCACCGCCGTACACGCCGATGTCCGGCAGTCCGCCACCCGGATCGCTGGTCCCTGGATCCCCGGCATCGACCAGGGGGGAAGCCACGTCCAGGTGCAGGTCCCAGTCCTGGGCCAGCGCGGCCGTGGTGTCCAGGTACATCGGATCGGCCGAGAGGTTGCCGTCCGTGCCCACCGGGTTGCTCATGCCCGTGCAGTTGTTGGGCAGGTTGAGCGCCACGTTGCCATACGAGAGTGTGGGCGTGCCGCTCTCGATGTAGATCCCGCCACCGCCGAGATCCGCGCTGGCCTCGTTGGCGCTGACGTCGGTGTGGGTCAGGTGGATGTCCGAGGTATCCAGCGCGGCGATGCCCCCGCCCTCGGTGGCGAAGTTGCCCACCACGGCGCAGTGATCCAGGGTGAGCGAGGCCCCGGCCGCGGCGCGCACGCCACCGCCCTGGTTGCTGGCCGTGTTGCCAGCCATGACCACATGGTCCAGCAGCGGCGCCGAGCCGAAGTCCACCTCCACGCCGCCGCCGTTGCCGCCCGCGGCGTTGTCCGCCACCAGCACGTTGGTCAGCGTGGCCGACGTCCACCACGACATGTACACCCCGCCACCATCGGACCCGGCGGTGTTGCTCACCACGACCGCATTGTCGAACGAGGGGGACGGCCAGACGAACGGGTTGATCCACACGCCGCTGACCGCCACGCCGCCGCCCATGTCGGTGGCCGCGTTGCCCTCGACCCACAGGTCGTCGAAGGTGGCCGTGCAGGACTGCGCCGAGCAGTCGTACACGAGGATTCCGCCACCGGACCCGGCGGACGCCCAGTTGCTGGTCACGGTCAGGTCGTCCACGGTCACGGTCGACTCGGCCACGTACAGCCCGCCCCCGCCCGAACCGGTGTTGCCGTCCAGGACGACGGCGCTGAGCGTGGCGTGGGACTCGGACGTGACCGCGATGCCGCCGCCAGCCCCGCCCGCCTCGTTGCCCAGCACGTCCACACCGGTCAAGGAGGGGAACGAGTCCTCGACCAGCACACCCCCTCCCTCGAGGGCGGCCACGTTGGAGGAGATGATCAGGCCGTTGAGCGTGGGGAACGACTGATCCGCGATGTAGGCTCCGCCCCCTTGCTCGTTGGCGGTGTTCTCGTGCAGGGCCACCCCGGCGAACGTGGGGCTGGCCGCGGTCAGGTAGATGCCACCACCGTAGTCCGCGTCGTTGTTCGTGATCAGCACGTTGGTCAGGGTCGGGCTCGAGCCCTCGAAGTACACACCGCCACCATACGTGGCGTCCCCGTTGGACAGGGTGAACCCCTGCAGCACCGTGTCCGGGCCCTCGCCGTGATCGAAGCGCACCACCGGCGCGCTGTTGATCCCGTGCAGGATGGTCCACTCGTACCCCGCGATGCCCAGCAGGTGGATGTCCGGACCGAGGAAATCGATGTTCTCCAGGTAGCTGCCCGGCTCAACGCAGACCAGGTCGCCGGACACGGCGTTGTCCACGCCATCCTGCACCGTGGGCCAGTCCACGGGCACGATCATGTCGCAGCTGACACAGTCCTCGTCCACGAGGTTGTCGCAGTCGCTGTCGAGGCCGTCGCAGATCTCCACGTGGTCCGGGCCGACCTGCACGTTGGTGTCGTCGCAGTCGCCGTCGCACTCGGCGTAGCCATCGCCGTCGTCGTCCACGGCCTCGGACGTGCTCGCGTCGCAGTCGTTGTCCACGCCGTCGCACAGCTCGGGCGCTCCCGGATAGGTGTCGCCGTCGCCGTCGTCGCAGTCGTCCACGCACTCCACATGGCCGTCCGCGTCGTCGTCGGTCTCCTCCGGGGGCAGCGCGCCGTCGCAGTCGTTGTCGATGAAGTCGCACAGCTCGGCGGCGCCGGGGTAGGTGACGTCGTCGTCGTCGTCGCAGTCGCCATCGCACGTGGTCCAGCCGTCGCCGTCCACGTCGTCGAGGTTGAGCGCGGGATCGGTCTCGTCGCAGACCCCCGCG
>CAZXHG010000148.1:0-25729 GCA_964639985.1 uncultured Rickettsiales bacterium | reverse complement strand
AGCGGGTGCAGTGGTCGAGGAAGGCCCCGATCTTGGTGGGCACCACCCGCCCGTCTGGCGCCTGGATGACGGGACCGTGATGGTAGTCGCCGACCCACAGATCGCCGAAGTGGTCGCGCTTCATCTTGATGTGGCGTCGAGCGCCCAGGGTCTTGAGTTGGCGCCGGCTGGCCCCGTGTCGCGCCAAATGGCGATCCAGGGTTGCGCGGTGGAAGGGCCGCTTGGGGTTGAGGGCGCCTTCGAGCTTCAGGATGTCGATCAGCGTCGACGTCCAGCGGCCTTTCAGCTCCTTGCGCAGCTGGATCGCCCGCTTCAGGACGTCCTCGGAGATCACACGGCTGCGACCCTTGTCTTCACGGATGGCGGGTCCCAGGGCCGCGATCCCTCCCTCTTTGTACGCCTTCTTCCAGGCGTAGACGGTCCGCTCACGGACCGAGATCGGCCCCTTGCCCGGGAGGTAGTGCTGCTCGCTGGCGATCTCCTGGACGATCCGACTGACCTCGCCCCGGGCGAGTTCGTCCGGCTCCACCAGCGGGGCGATCACCCCGTAGCGGAACAGCGCGAGCAAGATGGCGCGGTCGTCGTCGCGCCGGCCGGGTGGATCGGTCACATGGTGATGGTCCCCCAAGCCTCGGCCCGGGGTCGTGGGGCAAGAACGGGGACCGCCGGAGCGGCGTAGGAGGACAGTGACCGCCACCCCTCGGACAGGTGCACCAGCACGCCCCGCAGTCCAGGCGGCTCCAGTCCCCAGACGCACCCCAGGGCCTCCAGCAGGGCCAGCACCCGGGCTGCACGCTCCAGCACGGCCTGGCGGACGGCGGTATACGCCTGGCGGCAGCGGCGGGCGAGCGGAGGCGGGTCCACCACCACAGGGGCGTCCGCCTCCTCGATCACCCGGGCCTGGAGGTCGGCGGGCGAGGCCAGGGAGCCGACCCAGCCGACCCAGCGGCCGACCTGCCGGCGAGAGCAGCCCACCTCCTCGGCGACTTGGCGCTGCGACGCGCCCGGCTCGGCCACCACCCGGCTCACCGCCTCAACCACCACGCAGGGCTGGTAGTGCTTGCAGGGCAGGATGCCTGGGGGCTGCAGGGTCCAGTTCTTGCCACAGTCCAGGCACTTGACGCGGAGGACCGGGATCTCATCGAGATACTCACAGTGACCCTCATGCAGCAGGGTGGCCGAGCGTGTCCGGCTGCGGTCCTTCCAGCCCAGCCGGGGCCCGCGGCAGCGGATGCATCGGCAAGGCAAGGGAAGCCTCTCGACTGAACGATGGATCTGCTCCTTGAGGTAAGCGGCGACTTGCGGCAACGTCATGACAACTCCCGGGAACGACGATGAGCAAGATCGGCCGAAACCAGCCCTGCCCCTGCGGCAGCGAGCGCAAGTACAAGCGCTGCTGCCTTCCCCTTCATGATCGCGCACGAGCGGTCCTGGCCGTCCCCCTGCCCTTGGACCGCTTCGAAGACCACTACGGGCATCTCGACGCACTCTCCGACGCGGTCCTGGATCGACTCGACGAGCGAAGCTACGACGACGCACAAGCCGCCGCTCTGAAGTTGATGGAGGAGCATCCAGAGGACCCCGATGGATTGGAACGCCTCGCTCAGGTCTACGACGCATGGGGAAAGAAGGAGCAGGCTGCCCGGGTCTTCCGCCAGGCCGCCGTGTTTCACGAGGTGATGATCCCGGATAATCGTGAGACCGCTGTATGGCTGCGGGAACAGGCCGACCGCATGGACCAGGGCCTCGACATGGTCTGGCAGGACGGGGACCTCGACCGGCCCGACGATGACGGTTAGGCGTCGGCCCTCCTCCCGAAGAGGGCCGTGGACAGTGACACGGCTGCCGGGGGCATGGACAGCCGGCTTCGCCCGGGTCCCTGACGGGCCCCGGGTGGACGGCTGCTCTGCACCCGCCCACCGCCTGACCACACCCCCTTGGACGATCCTGTGGCTCGCCCACAGCCGCTGGATAACCGCCGCGCGGCGTGTCACGCCGCTCAATCGGCGGTTACCCACACTGACCACCGCCCCAACGACGACTACATACTGATCAGGATCTTGCGCGCAGGGGGGAGATCACTGCAGGAGAGTGTGCGCACAGACAATCTCGGCACTTCTACGCGATGCTGGTATCGAGCGCGGTGATCCGCGATGGAAAGCCGTCATCGAACATGGGCGATACCTGTATGCCGTCGAGCCGGTAGACGAATCAGGGTAGCGAGCCAGCTACGTGTGGCGCAGCAGCTAGACCCGCCCCAGGTGGACCAGGCCCAACTCGTTCGAGAAGAGAAAGGCATCCACGCGGACGCCGCCACCAACCTTCCCGGCCCACAGGCGTGCGTAGTTGAGTGCCTGATCCTCAACCTTGCGGCGTTTCTTGCGTTTGGCCGCTCGTCGTGTCGTGCCTCGTCCCCCGGCCGTGCCACCATCCACCCACTTCACTTCGACTACAGCGAAGTTGCCTTCACCGTCGGTGAAAACGAGGTCGCCCCGCCCCATGTCGGTCCTGCCTGGCATGTATTCCCATTCGTCGTCGACGAGGAAGGGGAATTCCGGCAGGTAGTCACCCGTGACCAGCTTGCGCTTGAGACTGAACTCGCCGTTGTCGTCCCAGTCGCGTCCCTCTGTAGCGTCCCTCGAAGTAGGCGCGTAGTACACGATCACGTCGTTCGGCTTCCTCTTCGTTCACGAGGGGCAGGTCCTCCGCAGTGTTCGTGCAGTGTACGTCGTCCAGCAACGGGCAGGCGCCGATAGGTGCCTCTGGCTGATTCCCTTGACAACCCCGTCACGACCTTGCGAGCGTAGGGAGGCTGTCTACACCTCTTTGCGCCTGGCGGGTCATGGCGACGGGTTCCAGCGGAACCTGGTGAGGGAGGTATCCAGCAACGGAGAACCGTTCGACCCGCCATCTTTGACCTCACCCGCGCTTCGGCGCGCGCGTTCCTCCAGCGGCTCGTTGTGAGTGGTGTACGTCGGGATGGCTTCTGCCTCTGGAGGGCATCATGTCCGCTCGCTCAGATCATCTGTCCAAGGCGGCTCGGGACAACCGGGCCAATCAGCTGAACCCGAACAACGACGCCTACGAGTCATCCCGCGATGGTGACGAACGACGTTCCGGTGGATCGGGGCTCGACAACGCGGCTCGGGACAACCGGGCCAACCAGCTGAACCCGAACAGCGACGCCTACAGGTCCTCCCGCGGAGAGCCGCGGAAGTCCGGCAAGTAGCGGCGACCCCTCGGTCGGTCGAGGCAAAGCCCGGGCGCGATCCCCGCGGCGGAATGTCGCGGGGATCGCCATCCGGTGAGGGCGTCTCCCCGCTGCTCGCGGGGAGGCCCCTCTCGCCTCTCCGGCCGGTGGGAAGGGAGGAAGAGATGATCGACACCATTCTCGTCACGGGGTCGGAGGGGTTCATCGGAACCTCGCTGGTCCGTGTTCTCGGACGCGAATACCGAGTCCGAGGTTTCGATGTGCGTGCCCGTGCTCGAGCAGAGCGCGGGAGCATCCTGGATTGCGATGAACTCCGCGAGGCCATGAAGGGCTGCGCGGGTGTGGTCCACCTGGCCGCGGTGTCCCGCGTCGCCTGGGGAGAACAAGACCCGGACGGTTGCTGGCGGACGAATGTCGACGGGACGAGGAACGTCCTCGACGTGGCGACCACAGCGGACGGGAGGCCCTGGGTGCTGCTCGCCAGCAGCCGAGAGGTATACGGCCAGCCGCTGGACCTGCCGGTGACCGAAGACGCACCGCTTCGTCCGTTCAACGTGTACGGCAGGTCCAAGGCCAAAGCAGAGCGGCTCTTGGCCGAGGCGACCAGCGCGGGACACAGCACGGCGGTCGTCCGGCTGACCAACGTGTACGGCGGCGTCCACGATCACCCTGACCGCGTGATTCCCGCGTTCTGCCGCGCGGTGCTGTCGAACGAGCCACTCCGAGTCGACGGTCCGGATCGCGAATTCGATTTCACCCACGTCGACGACGTGACCCGTGGCATCCGCACCGCAATCGAGATGCTGGAATCCGGCACGGAGCGGATCCCACCGATCCACTTGACCACGGGTAGGCCCACGTCGCTGGTTCACCTCGCGCACCTCGTCCGGGACGCCGCAGGCAGTGCCTCTGCCGTCCGACGCAACGGGGTGAGGCCCTTCGACGTGGATCGTTTCTACGGAGACCCGACCCGCGCCCGAGAGGCTCTCGGCTGGAAGCCCCGCGTGTCACTCGACCGGGGCGTGTCGTCGCTCGTCGGCGCCTACCGAGCCCACGGGGCGAGGAAGGAGGTCGCGTCATGAAGGTCTTGCAGGTCATCCACGGCTACCCCATGCGCTACAACGCGGGCTCCGAGGTCTACACGCAGACCCTCGCGCACGGCCTCGTCGGCAAGCACGAGGTCCACGTGTTCACCCGTGAGGAGAACCCGTTCGAACCGGACTACTCGCTTCGCCGTGAACACGACGCTGACGACGAGCGCGTGCAGCTCCACGTCGTCAACATGCCCCGCTTCCGGGATCGGTACCGGCACGAGGGGGTCGATGAGCGGTTCGCGGCCGTCCTCGAGGAGGTGCGCCCCGACGTGGTCCACGTGGGCCACCTCAACCACCTCTCGACGTCGCTCCTCCGCGAGGCCGCGCGACGCGAAATCCCCATCGTCTTCACGCTCCACGACTACTGGCTGATGTGCCCCCGCGGGCAGTTCATGCAGATGTTCCCCGAGGATCGGATGGACCTCTGGGCGGCCTGCGACGGCCAGGAGGACGTCAAGTGCGCCCACCGGTGCTACGCCCGGTACTTCTCCGGCGCTCGGGAGGAACGGAACCAGGACGTCGCCCATTGGACCGACTGGGTGCGACGCCGCATGGCCCACGTGCGGGAGATGGTCGAACTCATCGACCTGTTCATCGCTCCGGCGCGGTACCTCCACGAGCGGTTCCGCGCGGACTTCGGGCTCCCGGAGTCCAAGCTGGTCTACCTGGACTACGGTTTCGACCTCTCGCGTCTCCAGCATCGCTCGCGGCGCTCCGGAGAGCCCTTCACCTTCGGCTACGTCGGCACCCACATCCCGGCCAAGGGGATCCACAACCTGATCGAGGCCTTCGGGCGGCTCGAAGGCAGCCCCCGCCTGCGAATCTGGGGGCGGAGCCGAGGACAGAAGACGGCGGCTCTCAAGGCGCTCGCGGAGCGTCTGCCCGGTGACACTCCGGAGCGTATCGAGTGGCTCCCCGAGTACAAGAACCAGCGCATCGTCCAGGATGTGTTCGACCACGTCGACGCGATCGTCGTGCCGTCCGTCTGGATGGAGAACTCCCCCCTGGTCATCCACGAGGCCCAGCAGGCGCGGGTACCGGTGATCACCGCCGACGCCGGCGGCATGGGGGAGTACGTCCACCACGAGGTGAACGGTCTGCTCTTCGGACACCGCGGCGTCGAATCGCTGGCGGAACAGATGCAGCGGCTGGTCGAAGAACCCGCTCTGGCGGATCGCCTCGGCGCCCGTGGCTACCTCTACTCCGAGAATGGGGACGTTCCCTCGGTCCAGGCGCACGTCGCGGCCGTGGAGGAGCTCTACGACCGGGTGATCGCCCGCCGGGATAGCGCCCACGTGGACCCGGGGTCCGGGCCCTGGCGGATCACGTTCGACACCAACCCGGACGACTGTAACCTCCACTGCATCATGTGCGAGGAGCACAGCCCCTTCCGAGCGCGACCGGCTGAAGGTGGAGGAAGCGGGCGCGCGCCGCGCCGGATGGACATCGACCTCATCCGCCGCGCACTCCGCGACTCGCGGGGGACCGGGTTGCGGGAGGTGATCCCCTCGACCATGGGCGAGCCCCTCCTCTACGAGCACTTCGAGGAGATCCTCGGGCTCTGCGAGCAGGAAGGGGTCCGGCTGAACCTGACGACCAACGGCACCTTCCCGCGGCTTGGGGCGAGGGCATGGGCAGAACGGATCGTCCCGGTCACCAGCGACACCAAGATATCTATCAACGGCGCCACGAAGGAGACGCAGGAGCGGATCATGCGCGGCAGCCGCTGGGAGCGGTTGCTCGACAACGTGCGGACGTTCGTCCAGGTGCGCGACGACCACGCCGCCGGTGGCGGGAACCGCTGCCGGGTCACCTTCCAGGTCACGTTCCTGCAGAGCAACGTCGACGAGCTGCAGGCCATCGTCAAGCTGGCCGCGCGGCTCGGCGTGGACCGCGTCAAAGGGCACCACGTGTGGGTCCACTACGACGAACTGGCACCGCTCTCGATGCGCAGGGACGCCCCGTCCATCGCCCGATGGAACGCCGCCGTCGAAGCGGCGCGCGACGTTGCACGAAACGAGCAGCTCCCCAACGGCGAGCAGGTGCTGCTCGACAACATCTTCCCGCTGAATGGAAACGGCTCGGTCGACATCGCACCTGGTGGTCCTTGCCCCTTCCTGGGACGGGAAGCCTGGGTCAGCGCCGGCGGACGGTTCGATCCCTGCTGCGCGCCCGATGAGCTACGGCGGACGCTCGGCGAGTTCGGGGACCTGAACGGCGGTGGCATCCGGGAGGTCTGGACGGGCGAACGCTACCGTGACCTCGCCGCGACCTACCGCAACCGCGCGCTGTGCCTGTCGTGC
The DNA here is from genome assembly GCA_964639985.1 of uncultured Rickettsiales bacterium. Classification (GTDB taxonomy): domain Bacteria; phylum Myxococcota_A; class UBA796; order UBA9615; family CAYRNR01; genus CAZXHG01. The sequence goes on along the minus strand of CAZXHG010000148.1, from coordinate 19,121 downwards.
AACATGCGCAGGCCTGTGGAGGAGTGATGGACTGGCGACAAACAGCGATAGCTGCGGACGGTACCCATCACCTGGCCGGTGGGCGAGCCCTCTACGGTGCCCGCTTCGACCAGGTGCTCAAGTTCCACTCCCCCGGTCTGGCGCCAGTAAGAGACGCCAGTGGGGCCTTCCACATCGACGTGACGGGACAAGCAGCGTACCCCGCGAGGTACCGCAACACCTTCGGCTTCTACGAAGGCCTCGCGGTCGTTGACGACGACGGCGAGTGGTTCCATATCCAGCCCGACGGAGAGCCCGCCTACGCGGACAGGTTCGCCTGGTGCGGCAACTACCAGGGACGGCGCTGCGCCGTCCGTCTGGACGACGGCCGGTATCTACACCTGGACCCACAAGGTAGGCCCGTCTACGAGAACCGCTGGTCCTACGCGGGTGATTTCCGCGATGGGATCGCGGTGGTCCAGCGGGACGACGGGATGCACTCCCACGTCGATCAGGTGGGCCACCCCATCCACGGCGAATGGTTCGTCGATCTAGATGTCTTCCACAAGGGCTTCGCCCGGGCACGGGACGGGCAGGGCTGGTGTCATGTTGATGAGAACGGGCGACCCGTGTATCCACGCCGGTTCGCGATGGTCGAGCCCTTCTACAACGGCCAGGCGCGGGTCGAGCGGCACGACGGTGGGATCGAGGTGATCGGCGAGGACGGGCGCGCCATCTTGGAGTTGCGCCCTGCGAGGAGGAGCGAGTTCGCCGAGCTGTCCGGCGACATGGTCGGCTTCTGGAGGACCCAGTGCGTCGGCGCGGCCGTCGAACTGGGCGTGTTCGATCACCTACCAGCTGGTACTCGTCAGATCGCGGACGAGTGCCGGATCCATCCCGACCTCGTCGGGCGGCTATTGCGGGCGTTGGGGGAGATCGGCTTGGTCGAGCGATGCGACGCGAAGTGGAGCGCGACGAAGAGGGGTGAGTACCTCGCGACGGACCATGGCTGGACCCTCGCGGACGCAGCTCCCGAGTACGCCCGGCACATGGGCAGGTTGTGGGAGCAGCTACCGGCGGCCCTGCGCGGTGGGGACGGCTGGAAGGCCCAGGACATCTTCGGCCAGGTGGCAACCGACCCCACGCGCCTACGCGGCCACCACCGGATGCTCCGCAGCTACGCCCGTCATGACTACGGCGCGGTACCCGAGGCCTTGGGGCTGCGTGGTGACGAGACCGTGATCGACGCGGGAGGCGGCCTCGGCGTGATCGCCGAGGGAATCCTCGCCAGGTATCCGGACACCCACGTCGTGCTCTTGGAGCGCCCGGAGGTCGTCGAGCAGGTTCAGCTTCCGAGCGGTCTCGCCGGCAAGCTCGACCCCCGCCACGTGGACCTGCTCGCGCCGTGGCCGCGCTCGGCCGACGCTGTGGTGCTCGCGCGCGTTCTGCATGACTGGGACGACGAACACGCAGCGCGCATCCTGAGCAACGCCCGTGGTGCGCTCCAGCCTGGCGGGCGCCTCTACATCGTGGAGATGCTGCTCCACGAAGGCAGCTTCGCCGGTGGGCTGTGTGACCTGCACCTGCTCATGGCCACTGGTGGACGCGAGAGGACCAGGGAGGAGTTCGCGGCCTTGATGGAGGCCGCCGGCTTCGACCTGCTGGAGGTCCGGTCGCTGCCGGCGCTGCCATCCGTGATCGTGGGGGTGGCCCGATGACCGGTGACAAGACCTGGGTGATCCCTCCCTCCACACGCGACTGGCTCGGACGAGTACCTGAAAACGAAGGGGTGGCCCTGCTCCTACGCCATTCAGTCCGGCCGCACTTGCCACCAGGGAGAGAAGGCTATGCGATTCCGATCACGGAGATCGGAGCTCGCCTTGCGCGAGAGCTCGGCGGGCAGCTGGGCACTCGGTTGCGGTCACTCCATTCGAGCCCGCTGAAGCGTTGCATCCAGACGGCCGGGTGCCTCCGCGACGGCGCTTGTCAGGACCTCGAGGTCGTGCCGGACACCCTACTGGGCGACCCAGGCGCGTTCGTCCTCGACGGCGACCTCGCGTGGCCGAGCTGGCAGAAGTTCGGCCACGAGGGCGTCATGGCCCACCTGGTGAGCGAATCCGAGCCGCTCCCCGGGATGGCTGCGCCCGATCAGGCTGCGAGGTTCCTGGTCCACCACATGCTGACCATCGCCGGTGTGGAGCCAGGTCTCCACGTCTTCGTGACGCACGACTCACTCGTCACGGCGACCGCGGCGCGCATGTTGGGTGTCCCGTTGGGCCAAGCAGACTGGCCGTGGTACCTGGAGTCGGCCTTCTTCTGGCGGGACCACCAGGCCACCCACAGCGCGTATCGACAACGGCACGAGGTACGTGATGGTTCCCTGTGTGGATTCGACGAAAGCGACCTCGTCGAGTTCGCGAGGCGCGAGCTAGCGAGCACGGTCGGGCTGCAGTCACCAGCCAGGGTGTTCCTCACAGGCGGTGCGTTCAAGACCCTCCTGTGCGGCCACCCTCCCCGAGACCTGGACCTGTGGGCTCCGACGCCGTCAGACCGTGACCTGCTCATCCAGTCTCTGCAGTCGAGAGGCGCAGAGCGGCTCGAGCGTGGCGCTTTCGCCGACGTCTTCAGCGTCGGCGGCCGCGTCGTGGAGGTACCGGACAAGACCGAGCCCAACGTGATGGAGCTCCGCCTGCAGCGGGCCGATATCGCGCTTGCGGCGGTCGGCGTCGAGTACCGCCCAGGGGGGCACTGGCGGGCCGTCGTCGATCCCCTCGCGCTGCAGTCCATCGAGCGGCGACAGGTGTCGTTGTTGCGCAAGCCGCTCCGCAACTGGAAGTACGCGCTGGCGACGCTGGAGCGAATGCGCCGGTACGCGGACGAGCTCGGCTTCGAGATCCCTCCCGCGGAAGAGCGCGAGGTCTGGAAGGTCTTCGAGTCGCAGACTCCGGAGATGCAACGGGGAATGCTGGATCGCTTCGACCGGACCGCCTTCGGTGGTCGTGGCGTCCGGGAGGAGGCCCGATGCCACCTCCGATGATCGCGGGTCTCTATCCCTACACCCGTGGAGGCGTCACCAGCCCCCCGCGGACGGTCCTGAGCGAGATTGAGCAGAGCCTCCGCGTCAACCCCATGTACCGCGACGCGTTGTTGGTGCTGGCCGGAGATCGTGCGTCGGCTGAGCTGCTGGAAGGCTATGGCCTGACGGTGCATCGTGTGTTCGACGACGCGCCGCCAGCGGTGCGGCGGGACACCGCCCACAAGATGAAGCACTGGATGTGCCGCTGGGCGCTGGCGAAGTACGGCGAGTTCCTGTGGGTGGACTGGGACACGGTCTGTCTCGGGGAACCGGACGACGCCTTCTGGTCGCTATGCCGGTCCACCAGCACGCCGAGGTTCATCCGGATCCCGGAGTACTGGGCGACGGTCAACTGCGGGATCTACTACGCCCCAGCACCATGGATCGACGCGATGGACCGGAGCTTCGATGCGGAGGTTGAGATCCCCAACGACGAGCTGCTCTGGCGCTCGGTTTTGCCGGATAACGTGAAGGACGACGACCGATTCTGGTGGGGGGATACCGTCGTCCACGTCGAGCGACGGGAAGACATTGGCCTGGTCACGGGCAGCACCCGGTTCGTCCACGTCAAGGAGTTGGATTGGGCTGATGATCTGCGACGGACAGCGCACGTCTGTGTTCATGGGATGGACCGCTTGAGGCGAAAGCCGCAGTCGTAGCTCCCTCGCGTTGCGAGATCGAAATCACGCTCAGCGACGCGCAGGCGCCACTCGGTTTCGTGATAGCCTCCCCCGCGTGAAACGCGAAGGTCACAATCAGCTGAGAGCCACGCGGAGCCATCGGTTGGAGGATCGCCAACGTAGGATGAGTGCCAGCAGTCTTGGACCCACTCCTTGGCATTGCCACTCATGTCGAATACCCCCCAGGCGTTCGGCACGAGTTGACCTACGGGATGGATGACTGGAAGGAACGACCGTCCATTCGGAGCATCCGGGTTTTCGATCCACTCACCACTCGAAGCGTAGTACCAAGCATGGAGTCCAAGCCTAGCTGCATCGTTTCCATGCACGTACCTGGACTGCGAGCCAGCCCTCGCCGCGTACTCCCACTCGGCCTCTGTCGGCAACTGGTAAAATTCGGCGCCTTCTGTCTCGTTGAGACGCCGGATGAACTCCTGCGTATCCTCCCAGGACACGCCGCGTACAGGGTTCAAGCCGCTCTCGTGGGGCGTAGGATTGTCACCCATGACCGATGTCCACTCCTCCTGGGTGACCTCAAATTTGCCCAGGTAGAAGGGCTTGTCGATGCGGACTTCATGCTGAGGTAGTTCCGAAGCACCAGCCACTTCGATCTCGCGATCCGCGCCCATGAGAAAGCTGCCAGCGGGCACGAGCACGAACTCCATCCCAATGGAGTTCTCGTATGTCACCGTGGGTATCTCAGCCTGTGCTGAGGCCCTGGAGTGGCGCAGCCCGCAGCCCAATCCAGCGTAGATCGCAGCTGTCGAGCCAACACAAGCCATGGTCCAGAGCGTCCTGGACCACCACCCCTCACTCAGGGGGAACAGCAACTCCTGTTGCGGACTACACCTCCTCATTGGGCGGTGATAGTAGAGATTGAATCTTGTCAGTATCTCCCGTGAAGTCTGCCCCATCGGAGTGGAACGTCATTTCGGCGACCTGCTTTCCACTGATGACGAGATCTACGGTCAGTCCTGCCAATAGTCGCAGAGCTTCTGGATCGTTCACCTCTTCCATCCCGGCCCTGAAGACGAGATTCCATCCGTTGGCAGACGCTCTGTTCTCCATCCGTCGAATCAGCATTGCTGCATGCTTGTTCCGTATGGAGTTTCCTCGCTTCGTCTTCCTTCTTTTCAGCTTTGCCATCAATGGCTCCCTTCCAGAGAATCAGCGACCTCGCCTCGCCTACTGGGTGGAACTGGCATCATCGGGTTTGACAGCGTCCACAGAGCCGCCCCACAGCATCTCCAGGTCTGGACAGCGGCCGTGGTCATCGGGTTCGATGACGAGTCGGACACCGAAACCATAGATGGCCCGCTCGTCGTCTGGGGAGATCACGTAGAATCCTCCATCACCCCAACCTCCGGCTTCGTAGCTGGGCAAACCGTAGTAGTTGGTGCCGACGACGGGGTTGGTAGGGCCAGACCACCAGCCTTCAGCGTCGGCTTCGGCCCCTTCTGGCTCGGCCCATTCCCCGACATTCCCCCAGACGTCGTACAATCCGTCGCGTGTCGGGGCATAGGAGGCGATGGGAGCCAGGTACGCGTGGCCGTCCCAGCATCGAAGGTGGTCGCCTAGATTTCCGTGCAGGCATCTGAACTCGTCGGACCTTTCGTGCCAATCCGTTGGCGCAATGGCCTTCCACTCTTCCAGGGTCGGCAAGCGGTATCCTCGTGCTCCCGTACGACGGTATTTAAAATGGGCGAAGTCACATACGCTTGGCCCTCGTCCCTGACCTTCGAACTCGTAGGCCTCATCAAACCCAGAGTAGGACGAAGCCACGTTGGCGATGATCACGGCCATGGTGATCTTCACGTAGGTCATGGGAAGGAGAGGACCGATGGTGTCGGATTCGGGTGGAACGTCGAACCGTTCAAGCTCACGTTGGCGAGGAAGGTAGCGGCCTAGGAACCGCGGACTGTACGCAACGTGTCCTGTGTTTTCTTCTGCCCGTGCCCACCAGTCGTACAGACGTCCGTACATCCACTGCGGAAGCTCGGTTCGCTGCACGCATAGCGGTCCGGTCGGTGTGCTCACTTTCACGAATTCAGTACTCACCGTGGAGCGGAACACTGCAGAGCGCACGTCCGGGCTCACCTGACGGATTGGAGCGGCGCAGGATGACCACACCAACGAGAAAGCAACCACGGCCAAGAATTTTCTCATCGCTGCCAGCCAAACCGCGAATAGAGAAGCGATCCGTGGCCCTCTGTTGTGCGTAGCGAAGCGTACGCCGCAAGAAGGCTCTCCTCTGCCTTGATGTGCATGAGCACGTTTGCCCCGAAGAGGGACTCCCCTGAGGCTGGGCGGTTGCCGTACAGTGGAGCAGACCGGTCTTTGGGGAGAAGCGCCCATGAGAGCACGTGTTCGGTGACCTCGTGGGCGACGACTTCCCCGATACCAGACGATTCGCCCTGGTAGGTCACGGGACCTTCTTTCAGGCTCGCGTTGAGGAAGATCGTCGCCGAGAGCCCTTCGCCAGGCGTGCTGCGTCGACCTGTGCCACCCTTGGTTTCGAACCAATCGGCAACTTGCTGAACCTGCTGCTTCGCGATGTCGGGCTTCGGATGCCCCGCGCTTCTGTCGTACCGCGTCGTGTAGTCCTCCATCGCCTCTTCCGTCACCACGGCCGCGGCGTGACGCTGTAGCCCAACGCTGGGCACGGTCAGCGCTGGCGCGACTTCGGTGACGGGATCGAGCATCAAGTCAGCCTCGCCAGGACCAGTCGGAGCGGCCGGCTTCACTCGGTCCAACAGCGTATCTTTCCCGTACGCCTCGGCTAGCGTCTCCGGGCCTCCTGCACTGCTCTTTCCCGGGATGACGCGATCCGTTTCCGGATCGATTGCCTTCAACTCGAGAGAAACACCTGCTTCCCCAAGGCGACCGATTGCCGAGGCCCACTCCGGTAATTCTCCTGAAGGATCGAACTGGATACTCGAGACACCATCGTTGGTGACGACGTTCGCACGATTCGAGAACCCGGCCGTTTCGAGTTGTTCGTTGAAACTCGTTGCCACCGCCTGGGCTAGAACCTCGTCCGACGTCCACAATCCCGGTTGACCCTCAAGTCCATTCGGATCTTGCAGGTTGATGGGGTTGCCTCTCGCATACGCATACAGGTTCACCCCATCCCTCAATCCAATCGGATCGGTGCTCGTCCACCTCCCCAACCAACAAGCCAGATACCTGGCTCCGTGGTAGTACAGCCCCGTCTCCTCGTCCTTCTCCTTGCCGGTGTACCGATACCTCTTGTCGCTGACCTCGGTTGTTGAGCTTCTAGCCCTCCACGAGGTCGTGCCGTAGGGGTGAAACTCCTCGTAGGTGATGACCGCACCCTGGTCGTCCAGTTCGACGCAAGCCGTTCCCAGGTGGTTGTCGAGTTGGTAGCGGTACAGAGGTGTCGGGCTGGTGATTTCGCTGCCGTTCTCCCAGGTCTTTGTTTCGATCATCACCACGCGGTGGTTGCCGTCGATGACGTGGAGCGTCTCCCGCTCCAGGTCGAGACTGGCCCCGATGGTCTTACGGTAGACCTCGTACCCGTCGAGATAGATGCGCTCCTCGGTGAAAGAGTTGCGACGCACGACCTTGCGGACGCGCTGTCCGGCGCTGTCGTAGTGGTAGATGGCCTCCTCGCCGTTGTTGAGATCCACCCAACGGATCTGGTCCCGGTAGTCGTAGACGAGCCCAGGCAGGTCCGGCGAGCTGGGCGTGTTGCCCAGGTGGGGCATCTCGATCATGTTGCCGCGGTCGTCGTGGTCGTACGTGGCGCTGTATGGGCCTTGTGGATCATCACCAGGCAGGCTCGTGGCCACAAGCCGGTTGCTGTCCTGAGCGATCTGGTAGTAGCGCGTCCAGCCCCCGCCCGTGTAGGTGTGATGGTGCTCGACGAAGTTGCCGACCTCGTCGTACACGTAGTCCTCGGTGTACGTACGGAAGGCGTTGGCGTCGTTGGCGTGAGGGATGCCCGATGCCGGGGTGAAGTCCGTGGCATCGAGCTGGCTCAGGCTGGCGTGCTCGCGGCCCTCGGCCTTGATCAGCCGGTACAGGGCGTCGTACTCGTACTTGCTGCTCGGGCTGACGATCTGGTTCTGGAGGTAGACCGTCTGCTGCGCGTCGTCGGTGATCTCGGTGATGTTACCGACGGGATCGTAGGTGTAGTTCAGGTCTTGGAGGACCGCGCCATCGGAGCTGCGCGTGGTCACCAGCCTCGACAGCCGGAAGGTCTCGGGTTCGTATTCGTAGGCAGTCGTCGTGCCGTTGCCGCGTTCGATGGACTCCCGCTGTCCTTTGGCGTTGTAGGAGATGCCAACGACGCTGGGGGTCCAGGTCCCTTCGTTGCGCACGTCCACATCGACCGTTTCGAGTAGCCCGGCCTCGTTGTACCCGTTGCGCGTCTCGCTGTCGTCCGGCGTGGTCTTGCTCACGACGCGGTTCAGGGCATCGAAGGCGCTTTGGATCGTCAGGGTCTCGTCGACCAGCGACGACTCGGCCGCCGTCTCGATGTCGTAGGCGTCGTTCGACGTCGCGATCGCCGTCCAGTCGACCTCTTCGTCCACTTCGACCAGCGTGCGCCGGGAGTGCTCCTGCAGGTTGCCCTTGAAGTCGTAGGCTTCGTTGCTGCGCAAGCCCGCGCCGTCGTAGATGCGGTACACCTGTCCGTAGAGGTTGCCGGCCAGGGCGTCCACCTCGGACAGCGACTCCCCGTACACCGTGCGTTCGGCGAGGCGTTCAGGATCGACGCCGGATTGCACCCAGAGGTGCGTCGGTCGCCGCATCCCGTCGTACTCGCGTCTCGTGTCCAGGTCTTCGCTGCGCCACTCGCGGGCGGGCTGACCCGACACGTCGACCAGCGTTCGCCGATCTCCGCCATCCGCACTGTGGGTATAGACGGGGCGCTGCAGCAGGTCGAAAGTCTGGACCTGCGCGTCGTTGCCGCGTGCGTCCTTGACCACGCGGGGGTTGCCCTGGATATCCAGGATCAGCCGCGTCTCGTATAGGACGTGTGGGCTGTTCGATGGCCCGGGATCCTCGACGGTGAGGAACACCTGCCCCAGGGGGTCTAGATGAGCGACCGTGGGCGTGTCGTAGTGCGCTTCGGTGATGGTGGCAGCACGCTGCTCGGCCGAGCTAGCGGGTGGCGAGTGACCGGGCTGGCGCTCGGCAAACCAGTCGCTGTCCATGACGGTGTCGTTCTCGTCGTATGTGGTCTGCTGCCACGCGTCGAAATCCACCTTTCGAAACGTCCCGTTGGGCAGATCGGTTCGGATGTTGCGGCCCAACGAGTCGTAGTGCATCACAGGCGTGACGCCCCACAGGACGAGCTCGTCCTCGTCGTCGTACTCCTCGGTGATGGAGAAGTAGGGCTCGTACTGCTTGACCGGGTTGCCCTTGTTGTCGAGCACGGTCCGGCCCGTGCCGACCCAGCGCGGATCCGCCTGGGTCTGTTGCAGCTGCCCCTGCCCATCGACGTAGTAGGCCAGGCCGGGTTCAGCCAGGGCCTTGGTCATCGCCTCGTTGCCACTCCCATCGGAGTAGACGTAGGTCTCCAACCACCGGGTCTCGGGGGATGAGGGACCGTGCTCCTCCCGGGTGCGGGTGTACACGCGGTTGGGCCGCTGTGGGCTGCCCATCCAGCGATCCAACTCGTACGTGATCTCAGTGGTGGGATCCTCCAGGGTGTCGCCTTCACCCTCGCGGCCCATGACCGCGGTGGCGATCACCCGCCCCAGGGCGTCGAAGGCTGCGGCGTTGACGTTGCCGTTGGGGCCGGTGACCTTCCAGGGCTGCAGCAGGCGGTAGTCGATGTCGGCCGTGACCGTGTTGCGGATCGGTGGCGACGCGGCGAATGGCTCCGGGCTGACGATCTCGGTGATCGCCAGGTCGTCGTCGTCCCAGGTCACGTCGGTGACATTGCCGAACGGATCGGTGTGGGTCTGGTGCTGACAGAAGTGCTGGACGTTGAGGGTCTGCTGCCCGGATGTGGACCACCAGTTCCCGTCGCTGTCCACATCGGTATAGGCGCCCTCGTCCTGGAGCATGGTGGAAGTGACGCGGTTGTCGAAGCCGTCCGAAGCGGTGAGCAGGCCCGCCGAGTACGTCAATCGGGTCCGTTCGTAGACCAGGGCGCGGGACTCCAGGTCTCCAAACGGCAGTCCGGTGGTGAGGTTGCCGTCGATGTCGGCCGCGTCGCCCCAGTAGCGGGCGCGGATGATGCTGATGAGGCGTTTCTCGTTGGTGTTCTCGTCGTCGGGCTCCTGGTCGTACGGGATCTCCGGAATCGGCGAGTTGCCGTCGAGCAGCTGGTTGAGGTCGGCGGCGGTGAACGGGGTGTCGTCGGTGCGAACCAGATCCGGTCCAGTCACCTCCCAGACCTTCTGCTCCTGGGGCACGCCCAGGTGGTAGTAGTCGGTCTGGTCGACTTGGTTGATGAACGTGTTCTCCGACACGATCACCGGCGTGAAGGTCTGTTCGGGGAGGTTCGGATCCAGGAAGTCCGAGCGGCGGGGGTAGCGCACCTTCGCCGCCCGCTCGATCTGGCCGTACTCGTTGGCGACCAGCGTCAGATCGTGCTGGACGCTTGGGTCCGCGCCGTTCGTGGCATCCCACTTGCGCTCGTAGTTCCATGTCACGGTCTCGGACGGCACGGTCAGGAACGACGCATGGCCGTCTCCGGCGCGAGGCTGCAGTGGCAGCAGCTCGTAGCTCTGCTCCACGACGGTGTACGGGCGGTGCTCGTCGTCCGAGTCGTCGTCGGAGTAGACCTCCTGGCGGAGCATCTTGCCTTTGAGAGCGCGGACAGCCTCCCGCGCATCGAGTGCCGACAGGCCGGACGGCAGTTTGGCATCCGACAGCAGGAACGACGTGCTGTCCTCGCTGTAGTACTCGCTCGCGTACGCGGTCTCTAGCGTCGGCCCCTTGCGCCAGGCGCCGGTGTGGAACCAGGTCTTGGTGTGGACCGGCGGTACGAAGTGGGCGAGCTGGTCGTCGTTCGGGTCTTCGTTCTCGTAGTCCGAGAACGACTCGCTGTCCCACTGCTCGACCATGCCGAAGCCCCGGAACTCCCGCTCCGGGCCGTCGAAGTAGCCGTGGTGGTAGGCGTACCGGGACACGAACCTACGGCCCGTGACGTGATCGATGGTCGTGACCTTGTCAAGACAGTGCACAGGGAATGGGAGCTTGGTCGCCCAGGGGTTCCCGGCGCGTCGGTCGGCGAGGTAGTACGAGGTCGATGGCTCGTAGCTCAGGCGGATCTCGCCACCGAGGTTGTTGGTGATCTTGGTCAGCAGGTGGGGTTTGCCTTGGGCCATCAGGTCCACGTACCGAACGCGGAGCATCTGGTCGGCCGGCAGAGGTGAGGCCCAGACCAGACACGCGGTGCCTCGTCCCATGACATCTGCGGTGCGGATGTCGACGCCGCTGTGTACCCCGGGGAAGCTCCGAATCAGGATTCCCTGCTCGGCGAACTCGTTACCGGATTGGTTGACGTAGATGATCGGCGCGGTGGGGCCGTTGTAGATCAGATCCGTCGGTCCAGAGCCGTCCACATCGGCCAGCAACACGCGGCGCGGGTCGAAATTGATGCCCATGTGCGGGACGTTGGCCATCGTGACCTTGCCGCCGAATCGGCCATAGCCCTTGTTGGGCCAGTAGGCGACCTCACCAGCACGAATACGCACCAAGTCGGTCAATCCATCGCCGGTCATGTCTGCCAGGAAGATGGACTCCGCATCGCTGGCAAACACCAGCGTGGGCGCCTGTTTCTCGTCGAGCGATTGGTAGGTCTTGCGGTGCCGGTCGAAGCCGTCTTTCTCTTTCGAGGGATACCAGGTGTAGACGCCCTGGTCGGTCATCAGGATGTCGGCGTGGCCGTCTCCGGTCAGGTCGATCAAGCGCATGTTCGGGTCGCGCCAGTTGATTCGAGGGATCGACTTGAAGGGGCGGAAAGCCTTCCACTCGCCGTCGTCGTCCCGTTCCTGGTAGCCGACCTCGGGATGTCCGAACCGAACAAGGTCCAGCTTGCCGTCGCCCTCGAGGTCCATGAACTGGTGGTTGACGTGCGGCGGCAACGGGCGGGAATTGCAGCGGCGTCGACGCCCCATCTCGCCGTTTCCCTCGCTGCGACGGTAGTACCAAGCGATCTCGTTGTACCGAGTCAGCAGACCGGGCAGCCCTTCGCCGTTGAGGTCGATCCAGTGGGTTTTCTGGGGATCGATCCCAATGGTCGGGCCGCCCTGCTCACGGAGGACTCTGGTGCGGTGTTCGATCTCCGCCTCGCTGTACTCGAACTCCAGCGGGGGCAACTCCTCGGTCGTCCAGGTCGTGTCTTCGAGCATCCAGCCGCGCTGGGTCACCGATGAGAGTTTGGTCGCCACGGGGGATGGCGTGTGGTCCAGATCGGTGGAGCGGACCACCGTCCAGGTGCCGCCGTTGAGATCGGCGAACTGGTGGAACATCAGCACGCGGCAGCACAGGCGGTAGCAGCGGATCTCGAACCCGGAGCGGTAGTTGGAGAACGGATCTTCGCGGGTAGACCAGGTCTGCTCCTCTGTCTGGGTCGGCTCGGCCGTGTTGTGTTCTCCGTAGTCGAAGACGACCTGGAAAGACCAGTCCGTGTCCTGGGTGGGCTCGGCGACCTTGTTGCCGTAGTAGATCCGCTTGGGATAGCGGTTCGTTGGCTGCTGATTCGCTCGGGTCCGGGTCTCCTCGTACACCGTGTTGGGCGCGCTCGCGCGATCTTCTTCTTTGTACTCGTAGCGGATCAGGTTCCCTCGCTCGTCCCGGGCCTCTTCCAGCAACCACTCGAACACCCGCGAAGCGTCCGTGGGATCGGCGATGCGGCACGCCGCGCTCAAGCCATAGACGCGACGGACGTTGTCCGCCGAGGTCGTACGCCAGTGGGCCATGCCGTCGGCGGTGTTCGTCCACCGCTCGATGCGTGCGAAAGCGCCCTCGATGCGGGGCCGGTAGCGACGGCGGCGATAGGTGATGCCGTCTTCCTCAACGTCGGACAGAGAGGCTTCATGGCCTTGGTCGTTGCGCAGCGGGACGAGGTCTTCGGCATCGGACAGCACGAAGACATCCGAGTCCTCGGGGCCTCCTCGGCGCCCATCGCGATACAGGGGCAGGCCCTTGTCCGTCTTGCGACGGACGGACGGGATTCCCACAGCCCAGCCCAGGCCGAATGGACCGTTGCCGGCGCCGGAGTCGTAGGCCAGGGCCAGATCCGGCTGGAACCCGGCGCGGCCCGGCGTGACGGCGATCGGAACGGAGAGCGTTCCCGTGCCGGTCACGGGATTGGCCGCGAATTTCTCGCCGATGGCCTTGATCGCACCACCGCCCTTGGGCAGCGACACAAGGGGCGGATCGACAGGGAACGAATCGGGGCTAAGGCCAGGAGGCCATCCGCCAGGCGGGGTCCATCCCGGGTTGTTGGGGCCAGAGGGACCTCCACCGAATCCACCAGGGCCACCACCACCGGGGAAACCCGGTCCTCGCCCGCCACCACCCGGGTATCCCGGTCCGATTGCGGATGCAGCGGTGGATTGCGTGCTGTTGGGCCCGGGAATACCCGGGTTGTCCCGGTGGGTCATCGATTCCATCGTCTCGCCTCATCGGTTGCCGGTCATGGTCGAGGCGAAGGGGAACCCGTGGCCTCCGCGCACATGTGTCGCGGAGCGGCGAATCGGTCATGCTTACGCTGAAGCCTGGCCCCCCTCGCCGTGGTCGTACAAGGGAGCATCAACAGTGAGATCCTCCCCCGAAGACACTTCATCATAGGGCCCCTGCGAACCGGTGGGCAAGTCAGATTCCGCGGCTGTCGCTGGGCTGCCCAGGCCCGTCGAGTTCGGGCAAAGGGTTGCTGCATCTCTGGTAGGATCAGCACCGGACGATGCCTGCTGGATTTCACTTGCGCCCGGCCACCGGGGACGACGCCCCTTTCCTCGTCGACATGCTCGTCGAGGCGGTGAACTGGCCACCTCGAAAGCATCTCTCCAGGGACGAAATCCTATCGACACGCCAACTCGCTCGATACGTCGAGTGCTGGCCGCGCCCATCTGATCAGGGGGTCATCGCGGTCGTTGGCGAAGAAACGATAGGTGCGGTGTGGCTGCGATTCTTCGCACCAGAAGAACCGGGATTTGCCTATTTGGCCGAAGATATCCCGGAGCTGGCCATGGCGGTCCTCCCAGGATGGCGGGGACGAGGGGTCGGGCGCGCTCTGCTGCGGGAGCAGATTCGACGAGCTACAGTCGGTGGCGTCCGGAGTATCTGCCTCAGCGTAGAACGCGCCAACGGCGCGGTCCGGCTCTACGAGTCCGAGGGCTTCCAGATCGTCGAGCAAGAGGGCCCCGACGACCACACGATGCTGCGGCATCTCTGAATTTCGCGATCGTTACTGCCATAAAGGGCCGGTAGTCGTGCAACGTCGGCCTACGGTGGTGGATCTTCCGCTGCGCCTTGCTGACGGACGAACACGTCCTCATCGTAGGCCATTCGTAGTCGGCGACGCCGACGAAGACGCTTCGCCGAACGGCCCTTCCTGTGTGCCGGCAGATACCGCCGCCCGCGTGTTGAACGATCTGGGTGCGGCTGAGGCCTTGGACGACCACACCATTCCCGTTTGGGATGCCGGAAGAGGTCGGATCGAGGCGTGCCGATCCGTGACTGGTCTACTCGAATCGAGATGGCGGTGGTAGCCTCGACAAACTAGACTACAGGGTGTTGGAGGTCCCGTGACAACCCTGCTGTATCGAGCGATGACACCCGGCGCGAACGGCCGCCCGATATGCAAGGACAGTGCACGGGGCCTTGGGGTTCGAGTCCCGAGGGATATCGAGCCGAGAGAGGATGGAGACGTACACCCTCGCACTGGAGGCATGTCAGTGACGCCGGAGGACCCGAAGTTGCTGCCGGCACATCGACGGCCACCAGCGTTTGGAGGCTGGGGAAAGGACCCCGTGTTCGAGATCGCCGAACAGGATCTCGGCGAGGATCTCGCCTACCGACCAGACGAGGGCCGGGAGGTGTTCCATGGCTTCGTGGAGCCTGGGCACCCGATGCCGCTGGAGTCCTACCAGGAAGTCTTGTGTGAGACGGCGCCGCTTTGGAGGACGGTCGCATGAACGATGCTGCCCAACGATACATACGGCTGGAGGAGCAAATCCTCGAAGGGCGAGCGCTCGGCACGTTGGACGAGGAGACCGAGGATACGCTGCTCGAAGAGATGGACGACCTGTGGCTGGAGATGACCGAGGAGGACCGCGAGCAGGCAAACCAACGCGCGGAGAAGATGCTCGCGGTTGAAGCTCCCGAGAAGCTCCCCTGGGTGGATCTCGACCTACGACGCGGGACGACCGAACGACCGCGCCAGGCAGCCTGATGCTGATCACATCGCAACGGGTCCGTTCCGACAGGACGGGCGACCAGGGAATCAACACCTTCGTGTACGAGCATGGCGGGTTGCCATGGCCCGAGGAGCCTTCACAGCTTCTGGATGCTGACCAGGGTGCGCTGGTCTTCCGATCCTACGAGGTGCCGCCGGGAGGGAACCAGGTCCGCAGCTACCTGGATATCGTCACCCCCGATCGGCCAACGAGATTCCAGATCGAGGCGCTGTGGAGGGCGATACCTGTCTGGTTCCTTCCCACTCCGACCTCGTTTCCCATGACGGTCCAATCCGAGAGCACAGCTTGCCGACTCGGCATGGATCTGGGTCTGGTTCGCATCTGGCGACGGGAGCTGAACACCCTGCTCGACCACGCGAGGACGTGTCTCCTCTCGTATCCGGGGCTGCAGGTCAGTTCCAGGTCGCGTGGCCTTTCCCTCGAAGAGGTCGCGGCCTTAGTCGGGGCAGCAGGGCGGGGTGATACCGCTGTCCCGATCCACTTCTGCCCTGAGCTTGCCCAAGCGGGCCGAATCGACGAGATGGTCGAGGCGATCGACATCTACACGGACAGCTGCGAGGTCAACAAGGGCCAGGTCCGGCGGTTTCTCGCCGCCAGGATTCCAGGGATCCTCGCGAACCACTTCTTCACCGAGCTGGGGCCAGCGCGGTTCAACGCGTTCGTCGAGTGGAGTCTTGCCCACCCGGGATGGGGTGACGAGATCATCCAGGCTACGAGATCGGGACGGGATCTGAACGAAGCCGTCTACCGCATCATCGCGGATCTCGACCGCGTCCATCCGCCTCGATAGAGACTCCGCGCAGCGCCGCGTCAATCCGCGAACCGATCAGGTCCCGGGTCAGGTCCTCGTCGAACCGCACCTCGATGAGGTGGACGCCACGGCGACGACACAACTCAGCCTTCCTGGCGTCCCGCTCCCTCAACGATTCATGCGCTTCCTCCCCGCCCCAGGCCTCCACGGGTTGGTAGTGCTGCTGGCCCTGGTGCTCCAGCGCGAGGCTCAAGCGAGGTACGTAGACGTCCAGTTCAAGGCCCCCAAGCCAGTCCGGACGGGCGTGAAACTCCACCTCTTCATCGGGCAGCAGCTCCTGAACGAGATGGAACAACCGGGTTTCACCCACGTGCCGTTCGCCGATCCGCCGGAACCCCAGCTCCTCCCGCAGGATGTTGCTCGCCTCGCGTTCGGAGATCCTGAGTTCGCTCATCTTTTTGTTGATGTAGGGCTGGTTGAACCTCTCGAAGTCCGACCGGGCGTACATCGGTGCCAGGAACTGATAGTCCGAGGTCACGCCCCGGCAGATGTGGCAAGCGTTGTCCATGAACTCGGCGGTGTCGATGGTCCGCCGGACCGGGTAGGGGACCGTGGCTGGGAACCTCAGGCGTTGCTTCCGGCACACCTCTTGGAAGCATGAGCAGATGCAGAGGACGCCGCAGAGGAAACACTCCCAGATTGGCACGAGTCCGTGGATGACCTGTCCGATGCACCGGAACTGGTGCTCGCATCCTTCCGGGGCAGGAAGGTCGTTCTCGGTGATCAGCGGCAGCTCCAGGTGAAGGAAGTACCGCAGTCGGAACGTGAACTGGGTCTTGAGGGGGCGCGTCTCCGCGAAGTGCAGGTCGATCTTCCAGGGGGCTGAAACGCGGACGAAGCTCTCGGCCTCCTCGTTGAAGTGCAGCGCCTCGACCACTGTGCCCTTCGGGGTCTTGAGTACGAGGTCGAACGCTCCGTAGGCCATCGCGTGGTCGTCCGGCCGCACCAGGTCGGGAGCTGTGAACCTCTTCTCCAACCGACCACGATCCTCACCTCGTGGGTGCTTCCAGTACCAGGAGACGTCGGAGTGCTCCCGGTGCCGTTTCAGGTGAGGCGTGGTGGCCGCGACCTCGTCCAAGGCGGCTCGGAGGACCTCGCGAAGCTCCTCACGAAGCGCCACCTCGTCGTTGAGGAACATCAGGAGCCTTGGCACATCCCGAGGCAGGTCAGGCGGCAGAAGGCGTACGACGGGCACCAATTCAGGGATGTGGTCCGGCACGCCGACGTGTGGAATCACAGGGATGGCGATCTCCTCCCGAGCTATCGAAGCGCAAGGCTATCACCGCGTGGTTCGCGCTGGCTCCCGGTCGGTGGGCGAGGCTACCGCGTGATCGCCGGGCGTTCGCAGGAATATTCCTGGGGAATCCTCGCTGCGAAGGGTGGAATATTCCCCGATATTCCAAGGAATATTCCACTTTCCTCATTCCTGTGCGAGTGCGGATGCGAGGGCGCGAAGGAGGGTGGGGCCGAGAGGAGCGCCACCCTTGCTCTCGGCCTTCGAAACGGTGCCCTGGCCCACACCGAGGCGCTTCGCAGCAGCTTGCTGGGTCAGGCCAAGGCGAGAACGCCAACCGGCCAGGTCGGCTCCCGTGAGCGCGGCTCGCTTGGGATGCCGTGTCAGCCTCGGATTCGACGGCTCGGCTCGGCTCGGCTGCCTCAGCAGGTCTGCTGTGGCGGTCGCGACGGCGCTCTTGAAGTCGCTGGCGACCTGCTGGAGTTCGGGGCGCGGTGTGGGTTGCGGCCTTGGTGGACGCGGCCTGCTCGGCGGACTCGGCGACCTTGGCGGACTCGGCGGAACAGCCCGCATCTGCTCCGGGGGCTTGACGGAAGGCGGGGTGGGGTTCCTCGCTCGCTGTTTAGGGGCTCCTGATTGCCGGGAGTTGGTCTTGCGCCGCTGGACAGGCTTCTTCTGTGAGTGTGAGAAGGAGTGGTGCGTTGCCGTGGGCGCCTGCGCAGCGGCGCTCTGGGGGCGGTCTCGTCGATCCGCTCGTGTCTTCGCATCGCGGCGGACAGGATCCCGCCGTTTCTGCTCGTCGCGGGCGGATCGTTGCCGACGAGGGGCTTCATTCGCCTCGACCCCACTTCTGGAGACCACTTGGCGGCTCGGCTCGGTGCCTCGGCGCACCTGGGGCCGGTCGTGGTACCGGCGACGGCACGTGTCGGTCCGTTCCGGTTCGACGGGGCTCTGGTCCGCGACGTGTGCCGGAATTCGCTTCGGGGCAGCTGCCCTGCGCGATTTCTCTTCGCGGCGGCGGATCTCGAACCGCTCCTGTTCGAGTTGTAGGCGCTCGCGGTCCAGGGCGAGCTGCTGAGCTTCCTGTTCGAACTGAGCACGTTCGTCCCTCTCGGCTCTCGCACGCCGCTCTGCTCGCTGCTGAACTTCCCGACGCGCCCGCTCCTCTTCCTTCCGTGCCTGCTCCTCTTGCCGTTCCTGCTCGGCTGCCTGCTCCAACGCTACGCGCCGTTCGCGAGCCTCGCGTTTCGTCTTGAGGTCCAGCGCGCTGTTGGTGATCGCCGCTAGGGCCTCGCGGCTGGCCTGGGCAATCTCGCTGTCCCCCTCCACATCCATGAAGGCGTCGAAGGCCTCCATCGCGAGATGGTCTTCGCCATCCTCCCCATAGTCGATGCTGTCGTCGTCGGGCTCTTCGCCGTCCTCAGAATCCTCATCGTCTGCGACGTCGTCGTCCCAGTCGGCGAATTCGTCATCCCAGTCCACCATGTCATCTCCATCAGCCGCTTGGTGCCACCACCTCGCGGTCGGCTTCCGCTACGGCTCCGGTTCTTCTTTCATCGCTTCGAGCCAGTCGTCGATGATCCGAGCGACGATACGATCGAGCGTCGTGGTCTCGACGGAGACCTGGCCTTCCGGCTTTGGCGTTCTCCCAACAACGGGCCGAAATCCCCGTCGCTTCGCTTCGTGGGCGACTCGGCTGCACAGCTCCGTCAGATCGCCGTGGCTCGCGATCAAGCCCTCGGCCATGAACACCCCCTCCAACTCGAAGAGGTTGTCGATGTTGGCGGTGTTGCGGCCCGCCTCGATACGGGAGAGCAGGCTGCGGTCCCATTGCATGTGCCCGGAGAGCGCGGCCTGGGACAGGCCCAGTTCTCGGCGGAACGCGGCGACGATGCGCCCGACGATGCTGGAGAGATCGACAGCGTTGGGGATGCTC
>CAZXHG010000147.1:0-25877 GCA_964639985.1 uncultured Rickettsiales bacterium | reverse complement strand
CGACGCTGGCCTCGAACCCGGTGAGCAGGGCGAATCCGCGGACGGCGCCGAACAACACCACCACGATCATCGAGAATCCGACCAGGTGTGAGTTGTCCGGGATGTGCACGTCGTGCGCCATCGGCATCAGTTCCCTGGCGTTGGGCAGCACTGGCAAGAACGTGGTGTAGAGGACCAGTGCCATGAAGCCGAACGTCATGGTGGCGAAGATGTAGCGGCCCTTGTCCCCCAGCCGCATCACGACCGCGACGACGAGACCGACGATGACCGCGAGCAGTAGCCGGTCCATCAGCGCGCTGTATCGTCCGACGTCCAGCCCGAAGCTGACACCACGGGAGACCAGGGCGGCTACCGTGGCGGCCATCGTGATCGCGTCGGTCAGGACGAAGTCCTCGACCAGGCTGGCTGCGGCGAGCATCGCTGGCTTGACGCCCAGCATCTCGTAGATCAGGCCAGGGCCGCCCTCGCCCCTGTTGAAGCGGATACCGATGGCGATGTAGCCCAGCGAAACCGATACGGCCACCGCGATGACGAACAGCATCGTCGGGACGATCAACGAGTAGCCCACCGTCCCTAGCGCGCTCTCGATGGCATAGAAGGGGCTCGTCGCCGGATCGGAGACGATCAGCCCGATGTAGGCCAGGATCGCGATCAGGAGCGGGATGTTCCTTGCTCTGCGTGTCGTCGTGGTGCTGGTGCTCACGGCAATGGTGTTTCTGGAGGTGCGTGCGACGATCAGCCGCGGTCTCCGTTTCTGACGTGCACGGTGACGACAGGGCAGGGAGCGTTGGCGATCATCAGGCGGTAGTTCGAACCGAACACGATCTCGCCGATGTTGGACCGCTCCTTGAATCCGATGATCATCTGGTCGATGTCGTTCTCCTGCGCGAACCGCACGAGGTCCGCGCCAGGGTTCTTGCGGCGCACGAGCAGGTGCACCTCGTACTCGATGCCGTTCGATTCGAGCTCGGCCTTCAGACCCTCGAGACGAGCCCGGGCCTGCTCGTTGGCGATCTCCCCCTGCCTGTCCAGCGAATGCCCGACGATCGAACTGGCGACGTGGAGCTTCGCGTCGAACGCCTTGCAGTGCTCGATGGCCACCTGCGTCACCTCGTCCGAGGTGAAGTAGAGGTTGAACCCGAGCAAGATGTTCATCTCTGTCACGGTCATCACCCTTCTCCAGTCGGGACCCGTTGGGACGAGATTCTCGGCGCCTGTTCGCCACGGTCAGGGGCGCAGCAGCTCCAACTCCTCTTCGAACTGGGTTCGAAGCCAGTGAACGAAGGGATGCTCACCCGGTCGGTAGATGGACTCATCGTCCGGGGTGCCATGCAGGACCAGATCGGCCCGCACGAGGCGCGCCAGGTGCCTGGCGACCTCCATGGGGATCATGCCGGTGATGGACGATAGATCGCTGACCCTGAGCTCATCGTTGGCCACGATCAGCAAGAGCAGGCGGAGACGGATTCCGCTCGCCACCGTCTCGAGGACGAACACCAGATCATCGACCCGCGGTAGCGCGGCGATCTGGTCGAGCCAGAGAAACGAGTGTTCCATCGCCGCAAGAAGCGGTTTCTTCGTCTTCATGGGGACGCATCACTCCCGACCGGAATCGGGTGCACGGACCGTGCCAGCTCCAGGACCGTGAGGAACCGGGACTGGACCGCTTCGGTGGGCCACCCGACCCCCCGGGTGCAGGTGTCAGGTGTCTTGCACGTTGCAAGGTCGTCTTGCAGGCTGCATGGGTTGACTGGAGCCGCGGGGGATCGCCGGTCGCTGCCCTGGAGCAGCGCGGGGGGAGCAGACTACAGCTACGCTGGCGTCCGGGGGTATCGTCCTTGCGGAAGCGGCGTCACAATCCGAGTTTCCTGCGCTTCCGCCAGAGCGTCGACGGATCGATCCCCAGTGATCGGGCTGTCTCCTCCTGGGACAGCCCTCGCGCCAGTACCCGGCGGATGTGACGTTCCTCCAGATCGACCAGCGTCAGCATCTCGTCCCGTGTGTGCTCACCGCGGGTCTCCCTCAACCGGCTGGGCAGGTGTTCGTGTTTCAGGATCCGGCCGGATGCCAGCAGTACCGCTCGTTCGATGGCGTGCGAGAGCTCGCGGACGTTCCCGGGCCAGCGGTATCGGAGCAGCGCTCGTTCCGCATCCTGGTCCCACGTCGAGACCTCGCGGTCGTGAGCCCGGCTGTACTGTTCGAGGAAGGACCGGCCCAGCAACATCACGTCCTCTGGCCGTTGCCGGAGGGCCGGAAGGGTCAGGTCCACCACGGCCAGCCGGTAGAACAGGTCCTCCCGGAACTCCCGCTCGTGGATCATCTTCCCCAGGTCGCGATTGGTCGCGGCGATCACCCTCGCATCGACGTGCCGGGGCCGTGGATCGCCCAGGCGCTCGTAGACCCGGTCCTCCACCAGCCGCAGCAGCTTGCCCTGCAGGTGCGACGGGATCTCGCCGATCTCATCCAGGAACAAGGTCCCACCGCCGGCGGTCTCGACCTTGCCGACACTGTCGGCGACCGCGCCGGTGAACGCCCCGCGCTTGTGGCCGAACAGCTCCGATTCCAGCAGCGCTTCGTGGAACGACGTGCAGTCGACCGTGACGAACGGACCTTGCCGGCGTTCGCTCGCCCGGTGCATCAACCTGGCCAGCAGCGTCTTGCCCGTCCCGCTCTCCCCGCTGATCAACACCGTGGCGTCGGAGGACGCGACGCTCTGCGAGACCTCGAGCAGGTGCAGGGTGTCCGCATTCTGCGTCAGGAACTCCCCTCCGTAGGGCAACTCGCCCACCCGCCGTCGAAGGCCGTCGACCTCGCGCTGCAGGGCCGTGACGCGTTCGATCTGCTGCAGGCGGTGTCTGACCTGGTCGGGGGAGAATGGCTTGGTCAGGTAGTCGACGGCTCCCTCTCTCATGGCCTCCACTGCAGTCTCGATGGACCCGTGGGCCGTGATGATGAGCGACTGGATGTCGAGCTGGCGTTCCCGAAGCCATCGGAGGAACTCGGTACCGCTCATGCCAGGGAGCTGCAGGTCGACCAGGGCGATTTCCACCGAGGCCGTCTCCAGCCGTTCCATCGCGTCCTCGGCGCTGTTCGCCGCGAGGACCTCGTAGCCGTCTCCGCGCAGCATGATCTCGAGCGTTCGGACGATATTCGGATCGTCGTCCAGGACCAGGACACGGCTCATACCCGGGCTCCTCGGTGGATCGGCATCCGGATGAAGAACGTCGTACCGCCACCAGGTGTGCTCTCGGCACCGATGCGCCCTCCGTGAGCTTCCACGATCTCGCGAGCGATCGCCAGTCCGAGGCCGTGGGTCCCGGGGCGGGGTTCCTCGTCCAGCGTCACGTAGGGCTGGAAGATACGCTGGAGGTTGTCTGGCGAGATACCCGCGCCCGTGTCGGACACGCGGACCTCGACCTCCTCGTCGACCGATTCGACGGTGACCTCGACCCTTCCGCCGGCATCGGTGTAGCGAAGGGCGTTGCCCACCAGGTTCGTGACGACCCACGGGAACTTCACGGGGTCCACATCTGCGTGCAACGACCGATCTCCCAGCGGCATGACCAGGGTGATGCCCTTTTCCTTGGCCTGAGGGGCCAGCGGGCGTAGCGCGGCACGCAGCAGGTGGATCAGGTCGATCCCCCGCGGTCGGATCGCCAGATCCGGTGTCACCTCCCGCGCCGCGTCGATCAGCTCGGAGACAAGGTTGGACAGCGCGCTGCAGTCCTGTCGCGCGATGGCGATGAGCTCCGCTTGTTCGGGAGAAACGTCGCCCAGCTTCTCCTCGATGAGGCTCACCGACATCGACAGCGAGGTCATCGGCGTCTTGAGCTCGTGCGAGAGCATCGAGATCAGCTGGTGCTTCGACTCCTCGAAGCGGCGTTGCTCGGTGACGTCCCAGAAGAGGACCAGGTATCCCTCCACGGGATCCCGGCTCGCCGGGATGCGTACGACTCGAGGACGATAGACTCGCTCCTCACCATCGACCTCGAACCGGAACTCCCCGAGGTCTCGCTCTGCCCGGGGGGAGCCTTCCACGGCCGGAGCCAGGATCTCGCGCACGTCGTCCCGCGGCTCGAGATCCTCGAGGTGTACCGCTTCTCCAGGGGTCCAGCCGAGGATCGTCGCGGCCACCCGGTTGGCCTCTACCAGCCGATGGTCCGAGTCGAGCAATGCGAGACCCTCGAGGACCTGGTTCATCACGATCGCGAGCCGCCCCTGGAGGTGGTCGAGCTTGCGGGCCTGCTCGTCTTCGTACCGTCTCAGTCTCTCCAGCAGCGCATCAAGCTCGGTCTGCAGGCGGATGATCTCGTCCACCCCCCGGTCCGAGCGGAGCCCGTCCCCCGGTCCGGGATTGAGAGCCAGATGGAGGCGGTCGGCCGTTCTCACCACGGGACCGGAGATCCGGTTTGCGGAGGCGACGGCGAACACGGCCAGGGCGAGGACCGCGATCCCCAGGGAGCCCCCCACGGCGGCGATCATCAACGTCGCCTGCTCGCGGGTCCCGCGCTCGACCTCGAGCATGGCCTGTTCGTTCAGCGAGACCAGCGCGCTGATGTCCTCGTGAAGGCCCGAGGCGAGTTCTCGATGGTGGAACGCCCGCTCGCCTTCCAGGATGGAAGGGGAGAGGTACTGCGGTCCGACGAGGTCCCAGCCTTCGTGGATCCGGTCGAGGATGCCCGACTCGCCGGCCTCCGTCACGTTCCTGTCGCATCGAGCCGCCGCCGCGTCGAACTCCTCCGCGAGCGCCCGACGTCTCTCCGCGTCCGAACTCACCGTCGAGTCGGGAGGGAGGGTCTGCAGGAGCGCGAGCGCCCGTTCCATCCGGCGCGCGTCCTGGATCGTCGCGTAGTTGTCCGACAGGATGGTGCCCGCCACCGTCCGCATGTGGCGAAGCGAAGCGATCCCCACCACGCCGACCAACCCGAGGAGCAGGGCCGGTAGCAACATCGACAAGAGGAGCTTGCGCCGCAGAGGCATGGATTCGGGCTCCCTCGGGGACCGTTTCGCCATCGTATGCCGACCGACATGCAATCCCCAGGCCAGCGATCGTCTACGTGCTGCCCATCGTCTGTTTCCTGCCGTGAGCGAGAAGCAGACAGCCAAGCCTATCAGGCCACTCCCTGCTCGGTCCGCTTCCGACTCCTCGTCACCTTGCTTCCTCCTCGACGAGCCTGCCGTCGCGCACGCGGATGATTCGTTCGGCGAGGTTGGCCACCGCCGGGTCGTGGGTCACAACCAGCAGGGTCATGCCGCGCTCGCGGCAGATGCGCTGCAACAGCGCCATGATGTTCCGGGCATTCTTCGAGTCCACGGATCCCGTGGGTTCGTCGGCGATCAGGATCCGCGGCTCGTTGACCAGCGCCCGGGCGATGGCGACCCGTTGACGTTCGCCGCCGGAGAGCTGGGCGGGCAGGCTGTCTGCGCGGTGTTCCAGCCCGACGAGGGACAGCAGCTCCAGGGCGCGCTCCCGGCGTCTCCGCGCGGAGAGCCGCGACTCCATCAGCGGGATCTGCACGTTCTCCCACGCCTTCAGCGTCGGGATCAGGTTGTGCAGCTGGAACACGAAACCCACCGTGTGGCGGCGGAAGCCGGCGAGATCCTCGTGGGTGGCGAGATCGACGCCGTCGATGCGCACGCGCCCCCGATCCGCCCGGTCCAGAGCCCCGAGGATGTTCAGCAGGGTGGACTTGCCCGAGCCGGAGGGGCCGACGATGGCCACGAACTGACCGGCGGGAACCTCGAAGCTCACGCCGTCCAGCGCCTTGATCCGGCCGCCGTCGAAGTGTCGGGCGACCTCACACACGGCGATCATCGGATCGTGGGCCCCTGGTTCGCTGGAAGTCTGCGTCGTGGTGTACATATCGTCCTCCTTGCCCGAACGCTCACTCGTAGCGCAGGGCCTCGATGGGGGAGAGGCTGGCGGCCTTGACCGCCGGGTAGAGGCTGCCGACCAGCGACACCAGCAACGCGACGGTGACCGCCTGGGCCAGCAGGGCGACCGAAAAGGTCGGTTCGATCAGCGAGCGGGCCGCGGGCATCGAACCTACGATGGCGAGTCCTGCCGCGGCCATTCCACCGCCGGCGACGATCGATCCCAGGCCGACCACCAGCGACTCGCCGAGGATCATCGCCACGACCTTGCGGCGTCGCCATCCCAGCGCCTTGAGTACCCCGATCTCGCGGATCCGGTCGTAGACGCTGATGATCATCGTGTTCATCACGCCGATCCCACCGATGATCACGGCCAGAAAGGAGATCATCCAGCTGGCCGCGCCGACGATCTCCAGCCCCTGGTCGACCCGCGAGATCTCGTCGACGGACTTGATGGTGGTCAGCGTGCCCGCGAACTGGCCGTCGATGCGCTCGGTCAGCGAAGCGACGTCGGTCTCCGGAGTGGTCCGGACCAGGGCCATCGAAAGCTTGCCTTCCTTGTGGGTGAGTCGCTGAAGCCGCGCCAGGGCCGTGTATCCGGCCCCGTCCTTCATGTTCTCGCCGGTCTCGAAGATGCCGACGACCCGGTGGGGCGTGCCGAACAGTTCCAGGTCGTCTCCCACGCCGAGGTCCAGCGAGAGCGCCGCGATCTTGCCCAGCACGACCTCGTCAGCGTCCTCGACGAACAGCCGGCCCTCGATCAGGCCGATGCCGTCGAGTTCCGCCGTCTCGGGCCGCACGCCGAGGACGAAGAAGAACGGGTTCGCGCCCTGGGGGGTGACCGCCAGCAGCACACCGTCGAGGCGCTCCACCTCGGGCATCGCGCGGATCGGCCCGAGGGCCGCCTCGTCGATGGTGCTGAACGCCAGGTCCGACGCCTGGGCCTGGGCGATCGTGAAGTCGGCCTCGCCGGTGGAGAGCACGCTCGAGAACCACGACTCCAGCCCACCGGCGACGGCCCCCAGTGTCAGGATGGTGGCGATCCCGATGCTGATCCCGAACAGGGTCAACAGCGTCCGGAGTTTCTGTCGCCAGACGTTCTTGAGGATCAGGGTCAGAAAGCTCATCTCGTACCTCCCGTGGCGGCTGTGCGCCGCGTCGGCCATCGATGGGATCGAGAGTACGGCGAACCTCAGCCGTCGACTATCAGGAAATAACAGATAAAAATGTCGAGAAAAACGACGTATCATCCAGGACCATGGAATGGCTCAACTATCACCACCTGCTGTACTTCTGGACCGTGGCCAAGGAGGGGAGCGTGACCGGCGCGAGCAAGAAGCTCCGGCTCTCCCACTCCACGGTCAGCGGCCAGGTCCACCAGCTGGAGGAGGCGCTCGGCGTCCAGCTGTTCCGCCGCGTGGGAAGGGGCCTGGAGCTGACGGACCGCGGTCGGACGGTCCAGGGCTACGCCGACGAGATCTTCTCGCTGGGAAACGAGCTGATCGATGCGGTCAACGACCGGCAGGTCGGCCGGCCGCTGAGGCTGGTCGTCGGGGTCGCCGACGTGTTGCCCAAGGCGATCGTCTGCCGGATGCTCGCCCCGATCCAGGACCTGCCCGAGCCGGTGTGGCTGGTCTGCCACGGAGACAAGCCCGAGCACCTGATGGACGATCTCGTGACCCACGAACTCGACGTGGTGCTCTCCGATGCGCCGGCGGGACCAGGGGCCGGACGGGGTCTGCAGAACCACCTCGTGGGCGAGAGCGGGCTGTCGTTCATGGGGACCCCCGAGCTGGCGGAGGTCGCGGGCTCGGACTTCCCGCACTCGCTGGACGCGGCTCCGCTGTTGCTGCCGACGGCCAACACCACGCTGCGACAGCAGCTCGACCACTGGCTCGCGGACCGCGGGCTCCGGCCGCGCATCGCCGCGGAGGTCGAGGACAGCGGCCAGATGAAGGCGTTTGGCGCTCAGGGGGTGGGCGTCTTCCCGGTGCCCACCCTGATCCGCGACGAGGTGGCCACCCGCTACGGCGTCATCGAGGCCGGCCGGACCGACGAGGTCCGGGCACGCTTCTACGCCGTCGCCGCCGTCCGGCGGATGAGACACCCCGCCGTCGCCGCGATCTGTGAGGGCGCTTGAGGATCAGGAAGGCTGCTTGCCGTGGTAGCAGCGCAGGGGTCCACCGGCCATGTAGGCGATGCAGAGGTTGCAGTGCTCGCAGATCGAGGTGGTGTGGCGGCCGGTCTCGAGCTTGTGGGGGAAGCGCGCGTCCGCGATCAGGGCGCGGCTCAGCGAGATGAGGTCGGCGTCGCCGCTGGCGAGCACGTCGTCCATGGTGGCGCGCTCGTACAGGCCGCCGACGAGGGACACCGGCACGTCGACGCAGGCCCTGATCCGGCGCGCTGCGTCGCGGTTGAATGCCTCGGTCAGCGGGTGTGAGCGGAACATCAGCGGACCGACGCGGCGCATGGCCCAGCGATAGGCTGCGCCCCGCCGGCGGTGGACCTCCCAGGTGTCGAGGATCGGGCCCAGGGGCACCTCACCGCGCATGGTGGACATGCCGTCCTCGGGCACGCCGCAGCTGACCTCGATGGCGTCGAAGCCCAGCTCGCCCACCTGCCGCGCCATCTCGACCCCCTCGTCGAGGGGCAGGCCGCGGCGCATGGTGTCGTAGGCGCTGATCTTGATCAGCAGCGGGAAGTCATCGCCCACGGCCTCGCGGCAGCGGCGGTAGACGTGGCGAACGAAGCGCATGCGGTCGTCGACCGATCCGCCCCAGCGGTCGGTGCGGCGGTTGGTGTGGGGGCAGAGGAACTGGTTGATCAGGTACCCGTGGGCGCCGTGTAGCTGCACCGCGTCGAAGCCGGCCTCCGCGACCCGTCGCGCGGCCTCGCCGAACGCCTCGACGGCCTGCTCGATGTCTCCCTCGTCCATCGGCTGCGGCTTGACCATCGTCGAGGTGTCGCGCACCGCGGACGGCGCCAGGGGCCGCCGGCCGATGGCCGAGGCCGTGGTCTGGCGGCCGCAGTGGGCGATCTGCATGGCCACGGCCGCGCCGTGCTCGTGCACGTGGTCGACCAGCTCCCGGTAGTGGGGGATCACGTCGTCGCGGTCGATGGCCAGCATGCCGGGGAACGGGTTGCGGCCGTCGGGGCACACGTAGGCGTACCCGGTGACGAGCAGCCCGATCCCGCCGCGGGCCAGCCGCCGGTACAGGTCGAACAGGGCCTTCGAGGGCAGGCCGTCGTCGTCGGCCATGCCCTCGAAGGTGGCGGAGCGGACCAGGCGGTTGCGCAGCTGCATGCGGCCGATGTGGGTGGGCTCGAACAGTGTCGACATGGGATCTCGCCTCAGGGAATGCGGCAGATGTACGGCAGCCGCTCGCCGCAGGGATGGGCGTACCAGGTCCAGCCCGCAGGGTAGCCCACGGCGCAGTTCTCGGCCGTACCCCCCGCGGGCTCGCCGCCCGCCCAGCCCGCGTAGGGGGTCGCGAGGCCGCCGTCGACGTCCGTCCAATGCCCCTCGTGGCCGGCGTCCGTGGCGCCGAACCACCACACGCCGGCGCCCAGCCAGGCGTGGTAGTGCCAGTAGTTGTGGATGTAGATCGCGTACCAGTCCCAGCTGTCGCGCGGGAAGTCCAGCACGGCGCCGTGGACCTCGCGGTCGGTGCGCGCCTCGTCCCAGGTGCGGGGGTACGAGCACAGCAGCATCCGCGAGTCCCCCCACGCGTGCTCGACGCAGGTGTCACAGGTCTCGTGGTCGTCGATGAAGCCGTTGCAATCGGTGTCGCGACCGTCGCAGGCTTCGGTCGCGTCCGGGTGGATCGCCGGCTCTGCGTCGTCGCAGTCCGTGCACGCGCCGAACCCGTCGCCGTCGCCGTCGGAGTCGAGCCCGCGCTGGCAGTCCAGCCACGAGCGCATCCACGCCTCCCGGTTGGCGTACCACCCCCGCAGCTCGGCGATGGCGTCGGTGTGCTCTCCCATCGAGATGTTGGTGTGCGGATCCGCGGCGAACGCCTGCGCGGTCTGTACGTCCCAGTCCGCGACCCAGCCCGCGAACGCCTCGGGATCGAACCCGTCCAGCGCCTGCTCGACCGCGTCGAGCCACGCCTCCCGCCAGGCTCCGTCCCAGACCACCGCGTCGAGGTGGTACGCGTCCCCGCCCCGGTACCAGGTATGCGGATCCGCCCAGAACGGCGTCTCGTCCTGCGAGTAGTCCAGGTCCCAGGGGATGAACATCAGCCCCCGCTCCGGGTGCTCGTAGACGAAGAAGTTGTGCGCGCAGCACCAGTACCCGTCGTTGTGGCCGATCACCGCCTCGGCCGCCCACTCCAGCAGGTTGCCCTCCATGTCGCTGTGGTGCTCGAGGAATCCCATGTCGGTGGTGGCCCAGAAGTCGTGCATCACGTCGTAGTAGTCGGCCAGGTCGCTGTTGGCCGCGATCTCGTAGCCGTACTTCCACAGCGCGCCGTCCGCGTGCTCGTCGCCGAAGTTGCGCTCGAGGAACTCGTGGTCCGGGTGCTCAACGTTCTTGTACAGGCCGTAGTACTCGCCGTCGATCCACAGCTCGGCGCTGTTGGCGCACGGCGCAGGCACGCCGAGGTCACGGAAGTAGGCGTAAGCCACCCGGTCGCGCAGCACCGTGGGCTCGTACCACGACGCGTCCAGGCTCAGCTTGCGCAGCCCGTCGAAGCGGCCGTCCGGGTCGTACTCGTTGAACGAGATGGCGAACTGCATCTTGTCGCCGATCCACGAGTAGCCGGGGTTGCCGCGCAGCCGCACCGCCGCGTCCTCGACCACGTAGTCGTGTCCAGCCGCGCTGACGTAGCGGAACACGGCCGGGTGGTACTGCTTGGTGCCGCTGGCGTAGTCGTCCTGCAGGTTCCCCCAGACCTCGGCCGTGAGGTCGAGGTGGAAGACCTGCAGGTGATCGGGGTCGTACACGGACGCGCAGTCGTCCTCGCGAGCTGCGCCGGGCGCGGCCTCGAGCGGTGGCTCGGACGGGCCTTCGGTCGTGTCGTCGTCGTCGACCGGTGCCGGCCCGCCCGGCCCGGGCCCGTCGGAGGCGCACGCAGACGAGAGGAGCACGCAGAGCATGATCCCGTGATGCCAGGGACTTCTCACGCCGCCCAGTATAGATGCTGGACGAACCCGGGAGGCCGGTCGATGATGGAGGGCTTGGAGGTGCTGGTGGTCCGTCCCCTTGCCGTGGCATGGCTCGTGATGGTCGCTGTCGTACCGGCCATGGCCGACGAATGGCGGCTGGAGAAGGAGGCCGAGGGCAGCCGCGTGTACTCGCGGGTGGTGGCCGACTCGCCAATTCGCGAGTACCGCGTGGAGATGAACCTGTCCGCGCCCGTGGAGGACGTCTGGGCCGCGCTGGTCGATCCATCGTTCTTCGGCGAGCACCCGCGGGTGATCACACGGGACTTCCTGTCCACCCAGGGCAACGTCAGCGTCGTGTACCAGAAGGACGACTGCTCGCCGATCAAGCCCCGCGACTACGCCATGACCATGGTCGAGAGCCGCCAGGGAGAGGCATACGTCCTGATCACCGACCTGGCCAACGAGCACGCGCCCGCACCCGAGGACGGGGTGGTTCGCATCTCTGCGTTCCGCAGCAGCTGGACGCTGACCGCGGACGGGGACGGCACGGCCATCGACTACGTGGTGTTCTACGACGCGGGCGGGCGGGTGCCGCCCAAGCTGTACAACTGGGGCATGCCGTCGAACCTGGTGGCGATCCGGGACCGGCTGTTGCAGTACGCGCTGGCGCGGGGAGAGGGAGGGTAGTGCCTGGGCGGTGGATCAAAGCCCGAACAGGATGGCCACGCCGCACAGGGCCACGACCGCGCCGGCCATGGGGTGGGCGGCGCGGGCCAGGCGGTCCATGGGCAGCAGGCTCACGCCCGCGTGCAGCATCATGACCAGCGCGGTCATGGTCGCCACGGTGAACGCGCCGAATACGCCGAGCACCACGACGATGCCGAGCACCGAGCCCTCGGCGCTGGGCAGCATCACCAGCGGGATCATGGCCTCGCAGGGGCCGAAGGCGAAGATCAGGACCAGGGTCCATACGGTCACGTCGCGGTTCGCACTCGGGCCGGGCGAGTCCCGGTCCAGCCCCTCGGGCAGGTGACTGCCGTCGGGCATGTGCCGGTGCCGGTGCGGTCGCAGCAGGGACCACCCCATGTAGCCCACGCCGAGCGCGACCAGGGCCCAGGCCACGGCCGAACCCTGCCAGCCGAACACCTCCTCGACCCGTGACGTGCCCAGGCCGAGCAGGCCGCCGATCACCAGCGCGATGGCCATGGAGGTGGCGACGTGCACGCCGCCGCAGATCACGGTGATCAGCGCGAGCTTGCGTCGCGACCAGCCCCGGGCGCTGCCCAGGGCCACGAAGGGCAGGTAGTGGTCGGGGCCGGCCACGGTGTGCACGATGCCCACGGTGGCGGCTGAGAGGACGAGCGCGGGCCAGGTGATTTCCATCGCGGTGCAGCCTTATCCGATCGAGGTTCAGAAATCCACCTGGCAGTGGCCCTCGCCGTCGATGTGGCCGAGGGTCCGGGTCAGGTGGGAGACGAAGGACCACAGGTCCTGCACATCGCTGTACTGACCCACGCCATACCCGGTGAGGGCCACGTCCACGGCCTCGAGCTCGGCGCGGGTGATCTCGCCGTCGGCATCCGCGTCGGCCGCGGCCAGCACGCCGAAGGTCACGGCTGCGTCCGGGTCCTCCAGGTCGTCGTAGAACAGGTGGTCGCCGTGCATGGTCAGCTCGGTGGCGCCCTCGCCGCCGTCGGCGATGGTCAGGTCGGGCTCGCAGGCGTAGTGGGTGTCGGTGGTGAAATCCCACGAGAACGTGTAGCTGTCCGCCGCGAGCGATGCCGTCCCGGTCGCGGAGATGGACAGGCCGCCGTCGTTCATGAACGCCACCTGGTCGTCGCTGGCGTTGCCCGCCACCGCGCCGCTGGCCGGCGCCACGGTCATGTCCACCCGGTCGTAGTGGGTGGCCAGCACGTCGGTCGTGCCCACCTGGTGGGGACCGGTCGCGCTCAGGTCGAACACCTGCTGCCCCTGCACGGTGGCGACCGCGTCGCCGTTCCCGTCGACGAGGGCGACTCCGGACAGGGCGATCAGGAACTCGTCGAACACGATCTCGTAGCCGTCGGCCACGTCCGCAGACGGGATCGCGTCCTCGATGTACTCCTCGCCCCAGGTGTCGACGGTCCAGGTGCCGCTGCCGGTGCAGCCCACGAGGAGCATGGCGAGCGCGAGCGAGAGATGGGTGACGGAACGGATCATGGTGCCTCCTCTGGACGAGATCAACGGATCTCGTAGGTGTAGGTCAGGTTGCTCTCCAGGCCGAACAGCAGCGGGTTGGACACGCCCTCGTCGGCCACGGTGACCGTGCCGTCGCCGTCGCTGTCCAGCTCGGAGAAGTCCAGGTGAGCGAGGATCGCGGCCGGGTCGACGAGCAGGATCACGGCCGGCATTGCGTCCGCGTCCAGCTCGGTCTCGAACGGGATGCCGAGGATGGTCTGCTCGTGGTCGGCGTGCAGGTCGAAGTGGTGGGGCCCACTGCCGTCGTCTGCTGTCCCGGTCAGGACGAGGGTGGTCGCCCCGTCGGGCCGGGCCAGCACGAAGCTGGCGGTCTCGTAGGATCCCTCGTAGAACGTGCCCTGGCCGAGCAGCGCTGGCTCGGCCAGGAGGTCGATGGTCCAGGTGCCGGTGAGCTCACCCCGCACGTCCCCGGACATGTCGTGTCCGGGGTGGGCCCGCGCCACGGCCGGGCCGGTGAGCCAGCGAAACGGCGTGGCAGCTGTCAGCTCGCCGACGTCCTTGGGCTCGTGGAAATGCAGCTCACCCAGCGTGATGGTCGCCACGTCGAGCGTCACGTCGTAGCCCCGGTCCGTGGTGAACGGACCATCGGCCGTCGACGCGGCCTCGATGTCCACGCGGACGAGATCGGGCTCGTCGCCGGCTGGGCATCCCGTGGCTCCGAGCAGCACCGCGAGGAGCGGTGCGAGGATCCCGCTTCGGGTCATGACTGTCCTCCTCATCTCCATTGCACCCCCACCAGCGCGCGCAGCGCCCAGGGGGTGCCCGCGGTCACGTGCCGGACCGGCAGGGCGCTGCAGGGCTGCTCGAAGCACGAGGGGAACACGAACTCCCCGTCGCGCCAGGGCAGGCCCAGCAGGTTGTCCACCTCGACCTCGACGAACACCGCGCCCACGTCGAGCCGCGCCACCAGGTCGGTGACCCAGGCCGTGTCCGACACCAGGCCGTCGGACAGCGGGCGCGGTCCGAGCACCCACGAGCGCAGCCCGGCGGACACGGCCGCTTCACGGCCTCGTCTCGTGGTCCAGGTGTGGTCGACGTACACCCCTGCCGACACCAGCAGGCGTGGCGCGTAGGGGATGGGGGCGCCGGTGGCCGTGTAGCGGCCGTCGGCGTACGTGAGGTCCGACTCGACCCGAAGCCAGCGGGCCGGACGTGCCTCGATCACCAGTTCACCCCCGAGGCGCCGGGTCGAACCGCTGGCCAGGAAGTGGGCGGAGACGTGGTCGAACACGATCTCGTTGGCCACGAAGGTGGCGAATCCGGCAGCGCGCAGGTCCAGCCAGCGCACGCGGTACAGGTGCGTGCCCAGCTCCACGGTGTCGGCCTTGCCCAGCGGGGCCACGTCGCCGTCGTCCAGGCCCCGCGCCTGGGGGGAGCGGAACCCGCGTCCGTAGGACAGGTACAGGCGCCACCCCCGCGCAGCGGTCAGCTCGGCGGCCAGCTTGGGCGAGACGGTCCAGGCGTGGGCCCGCGCCACGCCGGGATCCGGGTCATCCGTCCCCTCGTCATCGATCCGTGACAACACGTGCCAGGTGAACCCGTCCACGCGGATCGCGGGCACCAGCCGCACCCGCTCGAACAGGCCCACGTCCGCCCGGATCCAGCCGGCCGGGTTGAGCACACGGATGTCCGCGTCGGCGTACGTGGTCCAGGGCTCGCCCGTCCAGTCCAGGCCGTGCTCGGTCTGGGCGAGGTCGTCGTAGCGCAGGGCGAAGGCGGCCTCCACGGTGGTCGCGTCGCCGGCGAGCTCGAATCCGCGCCGGTACCGGGCCGTGCCTCCGCAGGTGAACGACTCCTGGGCCTGCCGCCGGGTGTCGCCGCTGTCCGGGTGGAAGGCCTGGCCGGTGAAGTTGCGCTCCAGCGTCAGCTGGCGCAGGCCCGCATGGGCCTGCAGCTGGACGCGGTTCCAGCCCAGGGGCGCATCCAGGAACACCGCGGTGAGCGCCCTCCGCGACTCACCGCCGCCCCACTCGCCGTACGCGTCGTACAGGCCCATGGTGTCGTCGTCGAGATCGTCCGCGCGGACCACCCCGGGCGATTCGAACGTGCCACCGTAGGCCGCGCCGAGCCAGCGGACGTGCGCCTCGCCCAGATCCCCGCCCGCGCCACCCATGGCGCGGGCAGCCCGGTGGCCGCGGTGCTCGCCCGCACCCTCGGACCACTCGGCGTCGGCCACGAAGAAGGTGTCGTGCCGTGCGCGCAAGGGGCGGAATGCGGTCGTAGCGCGGAGCGAGCGATCGGTACCCCCGCCCAGACCGGTCCGCAGTCCGGGTTGGTCCAGGCCGACCCGGTAGTCGGCCGAGGCCGCGATGGCGAAGTCCCCGCGGTCCACCCGGCTCGCCCCCTTGGCCAGGTCGAGCTCCCGGATCGCCTCCGGAGGGATGAGGTGCAGGTCCAGGTACCCCTGGCCGTGGATGTGGGACGCCTCGTTGAGCGGGATCCCCTCCAGGGACACGGCCACGTCCGATCCGTGCACCGCGTCGAAGCCCCGCACGAAGATCTGGGGCGCCTTGCCCCGTCCCCCGTGGGCCGACAGGTGCAGGCCCGGGGTCAGCCGTAGCAGGTCGTCGGCGTCGCGGTGGGGGAAGGTCTCGAGCTGCTCGCGCTGGACCACCTCGTCGGTGGCCCCCTGCTTGGGGCGCTGGGCGCGGACCTCGACAACCTCCTCGCCCGCGTCGGTCGTGTCCTCGTCGTCCTCGTCCTCGGCGAGGGCGGAGGGCGAGAGACCAAACGCCAGCAGCAGCCCGAAGAGCACGAGTGGCAGCGGGGAGGTGTCGCGCAATGACTCAGGCCGTGGCCGCCGCGTCGGCGTCGCCCGCAGGGGAGGTGACCGCCGTGCACACCAGCTCGCCGTGGATCACGCCACGTGTGCCCACGATCGCGTCGGCGACCTCCTTCACGCGCCTCGTTCGGCCCCTCAACACGATCACCTCGAGGCAGTGGTCGTGGTCGAGGTGCACGTGGGTCGTGCACACCACCATGTCGTGGGCGTGGTGCTGCAGCCCGGTCAAGCGCCGGGCGAGCTCGCGCTGGTGGTGGTCGTACACCACGGTCACGGTGCCCATCACCTCGGCGTCGTCGCGGGCCCACTGCTCCTCGACCAGGGTCCGCCGGACCAGGTCGCGCAGCGCCTCGGAGCGGTTGGCGTAGTGGCGCCGTCGCACCACGTCGTCGAACGCCTCCATCAGGGACGACGGCATGGTGATGCTGTAGCGGGTGACGTTCTCGGACACGGTGACCTCCCGTATGCATGGGATGCGAGATGAAGTCGCAATCGTATGGATGTTTTCGTGGACTGTATATAACCGCTGCGGATCGCGCAGCATCGGCTGCTGCCCGATCGCGGTTGCGGTCCCCGCGCGCCCGGACCTATCATCCCAGACTCTCCCCGGAGGCCTGCCGGTGCGCCAGTTGCCCGCGATCCTGTTGACCCTGCTGCTGACCGCGCCCGCCGCGGCCCAGCCGCGGGTGATCGCCGGGACCAGCCTGGGCGGCGGGCTGCGGGCGTCGTCCCACGACGTGCTCACGGTCTCGCCGCAGCTGATGCTGCCCACCTTCGAGCTGGGGTTCTTCACCCACGCGCCAACCTCGGTGGAGCTGTCCGTGCCGGTGCTGCGCATGGTCGCCTCGGCCGTGCTGGTGGAGCGCATGTGGATCGGGTTCGACGGCTACTACGCCTTCCGCGAGCACATCGTGGGCCAGATGTGGGCGGTGGCGGGCCCGGGCGTGGGCTGGATGGCGTCGGCGGGCCGGGGTAACGGCACGTTCGGCGTGCGCGGCTGCGGCCGCATCGGCATGGAGTTCCGCAACCCCCGCGGTGGGTTCGCCCTGGGGTTGTTGCTGCAACCGGATGTCCTGGTGGAGTTCGGGGACATCGGCGTGGCCGTCAGCGGCGGCGCCGTGGCCACGGTGAGGTTTGCATGGCTGCGACCGCTCGAGTGAGGGCCTGGGTCGCGGCCGCGGCCCTGCTGCTCGCCGGCTGCGCGGACGAGGGCGTGAAGCCCTTCGTGGCTGCGCTGTCCGCCCCGGTGCACGTGGCCCACCGCGGCGGCGCGGCCTCCTACCCCGAGGACACGCTGTACGCCTTCGAGCGGGCGGTCACCGACGACGGCACGGACCTGCTGGAGCTGGACGTGCACACCAGCGCCGACGGCGTGCTGGTGGTGCACCACGACGACGAGGTGGACCGCACGACCGACGGCAGCGGCCCGATCCACGACCTGACCCTGGCCGAGATCCAGGCCCTGGACGCGGCACATTGGTTCACCACCGATGGCGGCCAGACCTACCCGCTACGGGGCACGGGCGTCACCATCCCCACCCTGGAGGAGGTGCTGACGGCGTTCCCGGACACGCCCATGAGCATCGAGGCCAAGCAGGTCGCCCCGCCGCTGGTCGAGGAGCTGACCGACATGGTCGTGGCTCACGACCGCGTGGACTCTGTGATGCTCGCCTCGTTCGACGACGCCACCATCGAGGCGATGGTCGAGCTGCTGCCCGGGGCGGCGGTCAACTTCGGCGAGAACGCCACCCGCTGCGTGGTGTTCCAGCACCTGCTGCAGGCGGGCTGGGGCTCGTGCGTGAACGGTGACGTGTTGACCCTGCCGCCCTCTTCCGCTGGGCTGCCCGTGATTACCGATCGGCTGCTGGAGTCGGCCCACGCCCAGGGGATCCCGGTGCTGGCCTGGACCATCGACGATCCCGACGAGATGGAAGCGCTGCTGGACCAGGGGGTGGACGGCATCATGACCGACCGTCCGGACCTGCTGCGCGAGGTGATCGACGACATGGACGCCGGGAGCGGGCCGTGAGCGACGCGACCCACGAGCTGCTGCGGCGCATGGTGGTGCTGGTCGACGAGCGCCGGGATCTGCCCTCCTTCCTCGCGGGCGTCGCCGGGATGGCCCGGGACATGGCTGGCGCGGACGCGGCGTCGGTGATGCTGATGGACAAGGACGACTCCGCGCTGGTGGTGGCGGCCTGCGAGGGCGCGGACGCCGACCAGCTGCGGCGGATCTCGTTCCAGCCGGGGGAGGGGATCGCCGGCCGCGTGCTGGAGACCGGCCACACCGAGCGCTACGACGACGTGATCGGCGAGCCGCAGTTCGTCACCTTCGCCTGGCAGGAGGGACGGGTCCACGCGTTGCTGGTCGTGCCGGTGCGCACCGCGGACCGGGTCGTGGGGGTTCTGTCGCTGCACGCCGAGCAGCCCGGCCGCTTCAGCGACCTGGAGCAGGCGTGGACCGAGCTGCTGGCGCGGCAGGTGGCCGCGGACGTGGAGAACGCCTGGCTGCGGGAGACCACGAGGATCGACCCGCTGACGCGCATGCTCAATCGCGAGGGGTTTGGTGAGCGCCTCGAGGTCGAGTACAGCCGCTGCCGCCGTCACGCCTGGCCCCTGTCGCTGCTGGCCATCGACATCGATCAGTTCGAGGCGGTCAACGAACTGCACGGCCGCTTTGTCGGCGATCTGGTGCTACGAGAGCTCGCCCGCCGGGTGGCGGACGAGGTGCGTCTGGAGGACGTGCTCGCGCGGTGGGAGGACGAGCTGTTCGTGCTGGCGCTGCCCCAGGCGCCCACGGCCGCGGCCGAGAAGATCGCGGAACGGATCCGCTACCGCATCCAGCAGCGGGCCTTCCGCTCCCGCCGCGGCGCCATCCCGCTGACCGTGAGCGCAGGGGTCGCGACCAGCGGTGACGGGGTCACGCGGGCCGCCGAGCTGGTCGACCGGGCGCAACGCGCGCTGGCCGAGGCCCAGAAGCACGGCGGCAACCGCGTCGCCGTGGTGCGCTGACCAGCGTCAGAACGGCTCGCTGGCCGGTTCCTCCGCGGGTGGAGCCGTGACCGCCTGCGGGGGCGCGGCGTACTCGGGCGACCGGCGGTGCAGGAACACCACCTCCCACGCCACCACCTCCACCAGCTTGCGCTTCTGACCGCTGTCGTCCTCCCAGGTCCTCGGCGACAGCCGCCCCTCCACCAGCACGGGCGAGCCCTTGCTCAGGCGCTGGGCGCAGCGCTCGGCCAGCGGGCCGAATGCCTTGACCCGGTGCCAGTCGGTGCGCTCCTCCCAGCTGCCGTCGTCCTGTTTGCGCGCGTGGCCGGTGGCCACGCTGAAGCGCGCGATCGGCTGTCCGTCCTGGCCGTAGCGCATCTCCACGTCGCCGCCGAGGTTGCCCAGCAGGAACACCTTGTTGACACTTCGCATCTCGAGCCTTCCTTTCCGCCGGGGGGCGAAAGCGAGGGTCTGCAAGTTCGTTGCCATGTCGCGGGATCGATGCACGTCGGCGATGTTGGCGAAACTGCTGCAGCCCGACCGTACGGAATCCGGACGCCGCCGTTCGATATCCGGACGGTGCCCCGGCGACCGGTAGAACGACGCGCCGAAGGCGCGTCCCGCCGGTTGAACCGAGGGCGCTGGCGTGCTTGAATGGCGCGGTGGATCTGAACGGGTACATCGCCATCGAGGGCGTCATCGGGGTGGGCAAGACCTCCCTCGCGCAAGCCCTCGCGCGCCGCATCGACGGCGAGACCATCGAGGAGCCGTTCGAGGACAACCCCTTCCTCGAGCGCTTCTATACCGACCCCGAGCCGTGGGCCTTCCAGACCCAGCTGTTCTTCCTGTTCAGCCGCTTCCGGCAGCTGCAGGAGGCGCGCCAGCCGTCGCTGTTCGCCCGGGGCACGGTCTGCGACTACCTGTTCGCCAAGGACGTGATCTTCGCCCACGCCACCCTGTCGGACGACGAGCTCAACCTCTACCACCAGATCTACGACCTGCTCCGCGAACGGGTGCCCGTGCCCGACCTGGTGATCTACCTGCAGGCGCCGACCTCGACGCTGATGGGCCGCATCCAGCACCGCGGCCGGGAGTACGAGCAGGAGATAAACTTCGAGTACATCGACCGTCTCTCCGAGCTGTACAACCAGTACTTCTTTCACTACACTGATTCGCCCTTGCTGGTGGTGCAGACGGAGCATCTGGACTTCGTCCACCGAGAGGAAGCCATCGATCTGCTGGTGAAGGAGATCGAGTCGATGCGCGGAGGCACCAAGCACCTCATACCGCACGGATCCACGATGCTGGACCGGGACGGCTGAGGCGGAGCCCCCGACGACCTCTCAGCACGCGGCGTGAATGCCGCACCAACCGCGACGTGCAGGGCCTGGCCCGCGCGATCGGAGGTCCTCCCATGAGCCGTCCCAAGCGGGTCACCGTGCGTACCCTGCGCCACATGAAGGCCACGGGTCGCAAGATCACCATGCTCACCGCGTACGACCACGCCATGGCGCGCCTGCTGGACGCCGCCGGGGTGGACACGATCCTGGTGGGCGACTCCCTGGGCATGGTCGTGCAGGGGCACGAGGACACCCTGCAGGTGACCATGGACCACATCATCTACCACGGCCGCCTCGTGGCCCGGGCGCTGCAGCGAGCCCACCTGGTGCTGGACATGCCGTTCATGAGCTACCAGGTGTCCGTGGAGCAGGCCGTGGCCAACGCCGGCCGGCTGATCAAGGAGGGCCACGGCCACTCGATCAAGCTGGAGGGGGGCACGGAGCGCGTCGAGGTGATCGAGGCGATCACCCGGGCCCAGATCCCGGTGCTGGCCCACGTCGGCCTTACCCCGCAGTCGGTGCACGCCTTCGGCGGCTACCGGGTGCAGGGCTGGATGGACGAGGAGGCCGCCCGGATCAAGGAGGGGGCGCTGGCCGCGCAGGACGCGGGTGCGTTCGGCATCGTGCTGGAGGGGATCCCGGCGGAGCTGGCCGCGGAGGTGACCGCGTCGCTGGACATCCCGACCATCGGCATCGGCGCAGGACCCCACTGCGACGGCCAGGTGCTGGTGATCAACGACCTGCTGGGCATGGACGACGAGTTCCAGCCGCGTTTCGTCAAGCAGTACGCCGACCTGTCGACCGTCATCCGCGGCGCGGTCGGCGAGTACATCGAAGAGGTGCGCAGCGGCGCGTTCCCCACGCCCGAGCACAGCTTCCTGGAGCCGCCCCGCTCCCGGCTGGGGACCCCGCGCAAGTGCAGCTGATCCGCACCGCGGACGAGATGCGGGCCTGGTCCCGCGCGGCCCGGGCCCGCGGCGAGCGGGTGGGGTTCGTGCCGACCATGGGGTTCCTGCACGAGGGCCACCTCGGGCTGATGCGCATCGCCGGGGAACGCGCCGAGGCGGTGGTCGCGTCGATCTTCGTCAACCCCACCCAGTTCGCGCCCGGCGAGGACCTTGACCGCTACCCCCGCGACGAGGAGGGGGACCTGGCCGGGTGCCGCGAGGTGGGCTGCCACGCGGTGTTCCTGCCGTCCGTGGAGGAGATGTACCCCGCCGGCGCGCAGACCTTCGTCACGGTGGAGCAGCTGAGCGGCGGCCTGTGCGGCACCAGCCGACCGACCCACTTCCGCGGCGTGGCCACCGTGGTGTCGCTGCTGTTCAACGTGGT
Source organism: uncultured Rickettsiales bacterium (assembly GCA_964639985.1). Classification (GTDB taxonomy): domain Bacteria; phylum Myxococcota_A; class UBA796; order UBA9615; family CAYRNR01; genus CAZXHG01. Next base: position 4,214 of record CAZXHG010000147.1, on the reverse strand, counting down.
CGAGCCGGACGTGGCCGTGTTCGGGGCCAAGGACTTCCAGCAGCTGCGCGTGATCGAGCAGATGGTGCGGGACCTGCGCTTCCCCATCGAGATCGTGGGTGGGCCGATCGTGCGGGAACCGGACGGCCTGGCCATGTCCAGCCGCAACGCCTACCTGCAGCCCGACGAGCGGGCGCAGGCCCCCGTGCTGCGAGAGGCGCTGCTGGCTGCGGCTGCACGGGTGGCCGCCGAGGGGGGGGATGCCGGCGCCGTGCGGGCCGCGATCCGCGCGCGCATCGAGACGCAGCCGCTGGCCGCCGTGGACTACATCGACGTGGTCGACCGCGAGACCCTGGAGCCGCTGTCCGGCCCGGTCGTGCGCGAGGCGCGCGCCGCCGTGGCCGTGGAGTTCGGCGCGACGCGGCTGATCGACAACATCGCCCTGCTCCCCCCGTCGGGTGGGCCCTGATGGACCCATCGACCCTGCTGCTGTTGCTCGTGGTCGCTTCCGTGGCCACGAGCCAGCTGCTCAACCACAGCGGGCGCTGGATCCTCAAGCCCTGGGTCTACTGGCCGGCTCAGTCACTGCTGATCGGGCTGCTGCTGTTCGTGCTGGCCGCGCCGCTGGAGGGCTTCGTGCCCGACGTCCGGTTGCCCCTGCGCGGCTTCCTGCTGCTGTTCGTGGCCTGGCGGCTGGTGCAGAACTGGCGCTGGAGGGCGCGCATCGGCGTCGAGGCGGCGGAAGAGGATCGGCTCAAGGCGGCGTGGAAGGCGCGCGGCGTGGGCGGCCTGGGGGACGAGGACGAAGACGATCCTCGGACGTGACATACTGCGTGCATGCGCTCCGGCATCCGGGTGATCGGCGTCGACGACGGGCCCTTCGAGCGGGACTTCCGTGGTGACGTGCTGGTGGTGGGCGCGATCTACCGGGGGGGCGACCGCCTCGAGGGGGTCCTGTCGACCCGGGTGCGCAAGGACGGTCGCAACGCAACCGAGCGGCTGATAGCCATGATCGGGGACTCCCGGTTCGCACCCCAGCTGCATTTCGTGATGCTCGACGGCATCGCCCTGGGTGGGTTCAACGTGGTGGACATCCGCGCCCTGCACGAGGCCACCGGCCTGCCCGTGCTGGTGGTCAGCCGAACCGAGCCGGACCGCGAGGCCGTTCGGCGTGCGCTGCTGGAACACATCCGCGGTGGCGAGGCGCGCTGGCGTCTGGTGGAGAAGGCCGGCGAGGTGCACGCGGTGGAGGGACTGTACTGCCAGCTCGCTGGCCTGACCGTGACCGAGGCCGGCGCCCTGATCCGGCTGACGCGGCGGCACGGCAAGCTGCCCGAACCGATCCGCACGGCCCACCTCGTGGCCGCCGGGATCGTCACCGGGGAGAGCCGCGGCCGGGCCTAGCACTCGGGCGCGGGTTCACCGTAATAGATCAGCACCTCGTCCCCGGGCTGCGGTGTGTGCTCGGCGTCCAGGACGACACAGTTGGCCAGCTCGTCGTAGCTCCATCCTTCGTTGAGCAGTTCGCCGGCCACGGTGACCTCCAGGGTCTCGGGGATGGGCGGGAAGGTCAGGCAGAACGTGGACTGGGGACGAGCCACCACCGCCGGGATCGTCTCCAGCAGCGGCATCCAGTCCTCGTCGCAGATCGAGCCTTCCACGCCACCGGTGTCGGCGACCACCTCGCCGATGCGGTAGGCCGCGTAGGCCGTGCCTCCCGCGCCGGTGCACCCCTCCGGGCCGCCGTCGATGGCGCTGACGGTCACGTGCGCGGGATCGTCCTTGAGCACCTCGAACGCGGCGGTGTAGTCCGCGGCCGCGCCCGAGGACTGGTCGTCCTCGTCGGTCACCAGGATCACGGCCAGCCCGGCGCCGTCGCGGAGCAGCTCGGCGTTGGGGCCGCCGGGATCGGCCAACGGCGGCGATACGGCCTGTAGTCCGAAGTTCAGGGGCTGTTCGTATCCGCTGCCCGCGGTGCCGAGCTGCACGGTCTGCGCAAAGGCGGTCGCCGGGTCCGGGTCCCCCGGCGAGATGACCGGATCCGCCCCCTGCAGGGCCGCGTTGTCGGTGGTGACCACCCCGATCTGGTAGTCGAGCCCTTCGCCGTCGAGGAAGTCGACGAACGCCGCGGCCGTGCCGGCCAGCATCGCCTGCTCCTCGGGCATCGAGCAGGAGTTGTCGACCACGAACAGGATGTCGACCATGCACGCCTCGGCCGCATGGAACACGTCCATCCACTCGTCGTCCGGCACCCCCTCGCCGGTCAGGTCGGCGGCCACGGACGGGTAGTCGGGGTGGTCGGTGGTCGCCTGCACGACCATGGTCTGCACACCCATGTCCGGCGGCTCGAACACCACGGCGAACGGCTGGCTGTCGCCCGCGTCCAGGGACCACGGCGGCGGCTGGGGGAAGATCAGCTGGAAGCCGGTCTCCTCGGTGGTGAGCGTGATGGCCTCCACCACCACCGGCACCTCGGTGGCGTTGAACACGGCCATGCCCTGGTTGTCGAAGCAGGGCAGCGGCACCTCGAAGGCCAGGTCGGGCGCGAGGTACACGCCCTCGGGGGGCGGGGTGGCATCGTCGTCGTCATCGGCGGCGCTGTCGTCATCGGCCACGTCGTCGTCCGCCGGGTCGATCGTGTCGTCGTCATCGCCGATCACGTAATAGCCGGTCTCCTGGCATCCGGACAGCAGCCAGACCAGCAGGAGGACCGCGAAGGTCAGGACCTTCATCGTGCCTCTCCTTCCTCGTCTTCACACACCCCCACCAGCTCGTACGTGATCGTGATCTCCGTGCCCGCTTCCGGCACGTGGTCCGCGTCGAATTCCACCGCGTTGGCCTCCGCGTCGTGGCTCCAGCCTCCGGTCTGCGGCTCGCCGTCGAGCTCCACCGTGATCGACGGGGGCATGGGGATCTGGCTGAGCGCGAACACCCGCGCCGGGCCGGTGACCAGTCCGGCCACGGCGGACAGCACCGGCGACCAGTCCTCGTCGCAGATGCTGGCCTCGATGCCGCCGGTACCGTTCACCACACCCGAGAGGATGGGCGCGGCGTAGGCGGTGGCGCACCCGCTGGTCAGCCCGGTGATGCCGTTGACCACCACCCGCTCCGGGTCGTCCTTGAGCGCGTGGAAGGCGTCCACCCAGGCGGTGGCGTCGCCGCCGGACTGGTCGTCCTCGTCCGTGAGGATCACCAGGGCGAGGCCGGCATCGGAGCGGACGAACCCCTCGTTGGCGCCGCCCAGGTCGATCAGCGGCGACGTGACCGCCGCGTACCCGTAGTCCAGCGGTTGCTCGGTGCCCGAACCGCCCGTGCCCACGCTCACCGCCTCGGCGAACGCGGTGGCAGCGTCCGGCACGGCCGGGGTGATGATCCCGCCCTGCAAGGAGCCGTTGTCCGTGGTGACCACGCCCACCTGCCAGTCCACCCCCTCGGCGTCGAGGTAACCCAGGAAGGTGCCGGCCGCCGCGGCCAGGGTCGTCTGCTCCTCGGCCATGGAGCAGGAGTTGTCCACCACCCACAGCAGGTCCACGGCCTGGTTGGCCTCCTGGACGAAGGTGTCGGTGTTCTGGCCCACGGACAGTCCCTCGCCCTGCGCACCGCTGGACACCTCGGCCAGGTCGGGGTGGTCGGTGTGCACCATGATCGAGGCGAGGTGACCTCCGGCGGTGCCGGGGTGGTACAGCACGGCCAGCTCCAGGTCGAAGCCCGGGGCGATGATGATCGGCCACTCCACCTCGGGGATCAGCGTGAACTGACCGTCGTCGGGCTGCAGCTCGCTGCCGGTGAGGGTGACCATCTGCTCGCCCTGGTTGACGAGCTGCACCTCGGCCTCGGCGTCGCAGCCGAGGGTGAGCTCGCCGAAGTCCAGGGGCGGCCACAGGTAGACGTCGTCGTCGGGCGGCGTCGCGTCGTCGTCGTCCGGCTGATCGGCGCTGTCGTCGTCGTCGTCCGTGGCGTTGTCGTCGTCGTCGGTGACCACGGCGTCGTCATCGTCGACGACCGCCCCGGTGGGGCACCCCACGACCAGCAGCAGGCTCGCGATCCAGGCCCCCCGTTGCATCCAGCCGCGCATGCGCACTCTCCCGTGTACCGTTCAAGCATACGGGAGCGCGAGGCCGGGAGGCCAGCGGGGCGTCGGGGAGGGAGGGGCGGCGGAGCTACTGACCCAGGTAGTGGGCCTTGACCAGCAGGTCGGCGACGCGGCTGGAGTAGCCCCACTCGTTGTCGTACCA
>CAZXHG010000146.1:0-25928 GCA_964639985.1 uncultured Rickettsiales bacterium | reverse complement strand
CCATCCAGACCTACAAGACCCTGATCCACGAGGAGCCGATGGCTCCGGACAACCCGGAGTACCAGGACCAGATCATCAAGTCGTACTGGGAGCGGGACCGCTTCGAGGAGGCCAACCGCGAGATCGACTCGATGATGGAGATGTTCGGCAACAACTCCCGCTGGGCCCAGGCCAACGCGGACAACACCGCGGCGCTGGAGGAGGCCGACAACCTCATCGAGCGCAACCTGCGCAAGGCCGCGGTCGACTCGTTCCAGCAGGCGATCAAGCGCAAGAGCAAGGAGCTGCTGCTGCTGGCCGAGATCGAGTACAAGAAGTACCTCGACTACTTCCCCGACAGCCACAAGGCCTACGAGATGCACTTCTGGTACGGCGAGGTGCTGTACAAGCTCAAGAAGTACGACCTGTCCACCGAGCAGTACGAGATCGTCGTGCAGATGGACCCCAACGGGAAGTACCTCAAGGACGCTGCCTCGAACACCATCTTCTCCATCGAGAAGTACATCGAGCGCAAGAAGGACGAGTGGGACCGCGCGGCCAAGGCCCAGCGTGAGGCCCAGGAGCGGGAGACCGACCCGCTGCTGCGCTACGCCGCCATCGAGCTCAACGAGTGGGAGAGGCGCCTGATCGCGGCGTGCGACACCTACGCGCGCGTTCTTCCCGAGGAAGAGAACACCTACCAGGTGCTGTACAAGGCCGCCTTCCTGCTCGACACGCGCAACCACTTCCAGGAGGCCAACCAGCGGTACCTCGAGATCGTGCGCGCGAGGCCCCGGACCGAGACGGCCCAGTACGCAGTGCACCGGATGCTGTCGAGCTACGAGGCCATCGAGGACTGGGAGAACCTCAACAAGGTGGCTCGCGAGTTCTACCAGAACCCGGACGTTGGCAAGACCGAGAAGTTCAAGACCGAGCTGTTCGCCATCTACCAGAACGCCACCGTGAAGCTCGCCGAGGTCAAGGCCGCGGCGGCGCGCGAGTCCAACGACCCGGGCCAGCTGGCCGAGGCCGCGGAGGCGTACCTGGCCTTCTACGAGGAGTTCCCGGACGCCAAGACCGCCGCGCTGGCGCTGTACAACTCGGCGCTCTACCAGTTCCAGGCGGGCAACAAGGCGCGCAGCATCGAGCTGCGCCACCAGTTCATCGAGACGTTCCCGGACGAGCCCGAGGACAAGGACATGGCCAAGCGCCATCTCTACGAGAAGACCGTGTCCGTGCTCGCCGAGCACTACGACGTCATCACGGACTTCGACCGCGCGGTGGAGTTCTTCCATGTACTGTACGAGCGGGATCCGGAGTTCGGCACCCGCGAAGGCGAAGAGGACTTCCTGGCGGCCGACCTGGCCATCCAGCGCGCCGCCCGCTACCAGCTGGCCATGGGCATGTACGACGAGGCCAGGGCCGACTACCTCACCTGGATCGAGGCCCATGAGGACGACGAGACGGTGCCCGGCATCCTGCTGCGCATCGCCGAGACGTACTACAAGGCCGAGCAGTGGGACAAGGCGCTGACCGCGTTCAAGGACGTGTACAGCGACAAGCGCACCGCCAAGCTCGACCCCGACATGGTCGTGTACGCCCGCAAGATGTACGGCGAGGTGCTGTTCCAGCAGGGCAAGGAGTCCGAGGCGCGGCGCGCCTGGGAGCAGGCCATCTCCGAGTACAAGCGGCTCGCCAGCGCCGGCCACGAGCTGAGCCGCGCGTCGGTGGACGCCGCGGAGATGCGGTTCAAGCTGCTGCAGCCTCAGTTCGACACGTTCGACGCGATGTACATCTCCAGCGACGAGAAGCAGAGCCGCCAGGACCTCAAGAACAAGCAGGCCAAGCTCGATGGTCTCAAGGAGAAGTACCTGGCCATGGCCAAGGACGAATCGGCAGGCGCCTGGTCCATCGCCGGCGCTTACATGGCCGGCCGCGTGGTGCTCGACCTCTACGAGGACCTGATGAACGCCGAGTGCCCTGCCACCCTGGACACCGACCAGTGCGACATGTACCAGTCGGGGCTGCAGATCATCGCCTACGAGCGGTACCTGTTCCCCACCCTGGACGCCTACCGCGAGGTGCTGACCGCCGCGGCCGAGGCCAACGTGTACAACCACTACACCGTGGCTGCGATGGACAAGCTGGGCGAGCTGGCCCCCGAGGAGTTCCCGCCGGTGGTCGAGCAGACCCCCGAGGCGGACTTCATCACGTCCATCTGGACCACCATGGACTACGCCAAGTAGGGGATGGGAGCGCAACGATGATGCGGACACTGAACATCCTGTTGATTTCCCTGGCCATCGCGATGGCCGGCCTCTCCTGCAAGCCCGGCGGCGGCAACACCAGCGGGTCCATGCAGGAGGAATCGGACGTGGACCCGGAGCCGTCCTACCGCAACGGCGTGACCGTGCTCGACGCGGGCGCCGACAGCGGCCGGACCGACTACGAGAAGGCCTACGGCTACTTCCAGCGCGCCTGCGAGATCGCCACGCCGCACTCCATCGGCGACGATCCCGAGAACCCGCGCATGAGCAAGGACCTGCGCAAGCCGGAGTACTTCTACAACGCCGGCTGGGCCGCCTCGCGCCTCGGCCACATCGCCGACGCCGAGGACTTCTACCTCAAGGCGCTGGACGCGGATGACGGGTACACCCCGGCGCTGGTCAACCTGGCGTACCTGTACGCGGAGAGCGGCCGGCCGAGCAAGGCAGCCGACATCTACGAGCAGTACCTCGAGGTTCATCCCGAGGACGTGGCCATGATGCTCAACCTCGCCGGCGCGCTCGGCGAGGCGGGCGACCTCGACGGCGCCGAGGAGTGGATCCAGGAGGTCCTGTTCGAGGACCCCGAGAACGACATGGCCTACAAGGTGCTGGCCCGCGCCTACTACCAGATGGGCGAGTACGACATGGCCATCCTGCTCAACGAGATGGCCTCGGCGATCAAGGAGGAGGACTCCGAGATCCGCAACACCATGGGCCTGACCTACCTGCGCATGGACGAGGAGGTCGCGGCCTCGGACCAGTTCAAGAAGGCCATCGAGCTGGACCCGAACAACCTGGAGGCCAACCTCAACCTGGGCTACCTCGCCCTGGAGTCGGGGAACTTCCAGCAGGCTGCCGAGTGCTTCAACGCCGTGATCAGCCGCTACCCCGGTGACATCGACGCCCACGTCGGTCTGGCCGTGGCCTACCGCGGCATCGCCGACTTCGACTCGGCGATCATGGAGTACGACACCATCCTGGGCATCGACCCCTGTGACAAGTACGCCCTGCGCAACAAGGCGGCTGTGCAGGCCCAGCTGCTCAAGAAGTACAACGACGCACTCAAGACCCTCGACGGCTTCGTGGAATGCCACGGCTCGTCCGAGGTCGACGGCCAGATCTCCACCATCGCCGGCATGGAGGACGAGCGTCTCCGCCAGGAGAACGAGGCCGAGCGCATCCGCGTCGAGCGCGAGCAGCGTATGGCCGAGGCCAAGGCCGAGGGCGAGACGCTGCAGGTGCTGATCGAGCGCGCCTACCTGCTGTTCGAGCTGTACGGCGAGCGCGCCGACGAGATCGACTTCTCGTTCAACCAGGCCCTGGACTTCTACGTGCTGCAGGCCGAGGACTCCATCGCCCTGGGCGACGACCCGGACTTCATCCGGGCCTGCGCCGGCTACCTCGACACCTTCATCCTCGACGAGTACCTGCGGGCGCTCGACGAGAACGAGAAGCTGGACGAATGGACGCGCCCTCGCGAGGACCTGTGGAGCGACCCCGAGGCGCTCCAGCAGGAGAAGCAGCGCCGCGAGGGTGGCGACGAGCCCGCGCCCGCCGAGGGCGGCGAAGAGGTTCCGGCTGACGGCAGCCCCGCCGAGGGCGGCGAAGAGGCCGATGGCGGCCCCGCGCCCGTCGAGGAGGCTGATGGCAGCCCCGCGCCCGCCGAGGAGGCTGATGGCAGCCCCGCGCCCGCCGAGGAGGAGGCGCCCGCCGAGGAAGCCGCGCCCGCCGAGGAAGCCGCGCCAGCCGAGGAAGCCGCGCCAGCCGAGGAAGCCCCCGCCGAAGAGCCCCCCGCCGAGTAGCCCCGCGGCGCCCCCCTGCTCGCCAGCCGAGCAGAAAAAAAGTCAAGAAATGGCCTAGGCGCGACGAAACCGTCCGGGTTCCCTTTCGTTACTGTATAAGAAAGGTAGCGCCCATCATCGAGATGGAAAGGACTGATCCATGAGCAAGGTGCTGGCCCTTTTCCTGGCAGCGGGATTCGCATTCGGACTGGCTTCCGTGGCGTCCGCTCAGGATGACGACGAGGACCGCCGCGTCATCTACAAGAGCCGGACGGAGATCGACTTCGAGGACGTGTCCGTCGAAGGTGAGCTGAAGAAGCCGCATGGTGCCTACCTGCTGGACAAGCGTCAGGCGACCTTCAATCCACTGATCAAGCTGCGGACCGACTTCAACCCGGAGATGTACCAGTCCGTGCACGAGATCATGTGATCCCGTACTCGGACCCGGACTGATTCCGTGTGAAGGCCCGGCAACGTTCCGCGAGCGCGTTGTCCGGTAGCCGCACGACGACGAGACCAAGCGCAACCTTACGTACCGAGGGGTACCCATGGCAGACGAGACGAATCTCTCCTTCGAGATCTGGGTCGACGGAGTAGCGAAGGAGACGGTCGAGACCTCCGACGAGAGTGTCACCATCGGCAAGACCGGTGGCGCCGCTGTCCTGCAGGTCGACGACCCGACCATGACCGACCTCCACTGCGCCGTGCAGCGCGGGGAGGACGGCGCCTACATGCTGCTGGACTTCGGCAGCGAGTCCGGAACCCTGCTCAATGGCGAGCGGGTCAACAACGCGCCGGTCAACACCGGCGACATCATCGAGTGCGGGAACAGCAAGCTCGTACTCTCCATCGGTGGCCAGTCCGCCGTGGCCGCGGCGCCTCCGCCGCCACCCGCCGGTGTGCCGGACCCAGAGCCCGAGCCAGCTCCGCCTCCGGTCGCCGAGGCAGCGCCAGCGGAGGCCCCTGCCGAGGCAGCGCCAGCCGAGGCCCCTGCCGAGGAACCGGCCGCAGCCGAGCCGGAAGGGGACTCCGAAGAGGCCTACACGCCGCGCTTCAAGGACGACGGCGAGGAGTACACCCTCGACGAGCACACCGAGGACGTCATGACGTTCGTCATGCGTTCCGGCAAGTCCGAGTCGGAGCTCGGTGTGGACCGCCGCTCCGCGCCGGTGATCGAGATCGGCCAGATCTGGCACGACACGCTGCTGGACGTGAAGCACCTCGGCGTGGAGGACAAGGCCGTGGTCGTGGGAGACAAGCCCCACCGGCCCGCGCCCATCGCCACCATCGCCGGCCTCGCGCCCGTGGGCGGCATCCTCATCGGCGGCCTCTCCGGCAGCCCGAACCTGGCCACCGCGGCCGCGGGCATCTCCATGCTGTCGGTCCCGTCCGGCATCATGTTCGACGAGAACCGCCGCCTGGCCGTCCCACAGCAGTTCTTCATCTCCTCGGAGAACCTGCCCGGTCCCAGCTTCAAGCTGGTCGAGCGCGTGGGCAGCACCGTGTACGTGAACTTCACAGAAGAGTACGTGGGCTTCCTCGAGGAGGGCGGTGAGGACAACCGCACCCCCCTGGCCGACCTCGTCGCGTCGGGCCGCGCCACCAAGACCACCAACGGCTTCCAGTGCGAGCTGCCCCAGGGCGGTCGCTTCATCGTGGACATCGGCCACGTGGTGTTCTTCGTACAGGAGGTCACCGCACCCAAGCGCATCATCCCGGCCATCACCCAGGGCATGGACTTCATGTTCCTGGGCCTGTTCCTGCTGATGGCATTCATCGGCCTGGTCCTCGGCATCATCATCGCCTCGCTGCCCTACGACCCGAGCCAGGAGGTGATCTCGATCCCGGACCGCTTCGCGGAGATCCAGATCGAGCAGCCCGAGGAAGAGAAGAAGAAGAAGGACCCCACCGGCAACCCCGACGCGGGTGAGGGCGCCAAGGCCAAGGGCGAAGAGGGCAAGGTCGGCAAGAAGGACGCCAAGCTCAAGCGTGCCAAGGGCACCAAGGTCGCGATGGCCAAGGCCACCATGGACAAGCAGATCGCCGAGAGCGCCGGCATCCTGGCCGACCTCAACACCATGGAGGCGGACAACAACATGTTCGGCACCGGCGGTATCGGCGTCGGCGCGTCAGCCTTCGTCGGTGGTGTCATCGGCTCGCAGTACGGCAACCAGTACGGCAGCGGTGGCCTGGGCTCCCGCGGTAGCGGCCTGGGTGGCGGCGGTACGGGCGAGGGGCTGGGCGGCCTGGGCACCCGCGGTCGCGGCCGCGGCGCCAGCGGGTACGGCAGCGGCGGCGGCTACTTCGGCCGCAAGAGCTCCGGTACCCCGGGCATGTCCACCGGCGACCCGATCATCCTCGGCGCCCTGGACAAGTCGGTCATCGACCGGGTGATCAAGCAGCACCTGTCGCAGATTCGCTACTGCTACCAGAAGGAGCTGAACAAGAACCCGGGGCTGTACGGCAAGATCGTCATCAAGTTCGTCATCGGCAAGGACGGCACCGTCTCCTCGGCCAAGACGAACAGCACCTCGATGAACAACCCGATCGTCGAGAACTGCATCTGCCAGCGCTTCATGCGGTTCCAGTTCCCGCAGCCCAAGGGTGGCGGGATCGTGATCGTGTCCTACCCCTTCGTCTTCAAGAGTGGTTGAGCTGGACGCGTTGAGTTAAGATACGCCGCAACGCGCGGGCACCCTCGCGCGCGATGGAGCCGCGATGAAGAAGATCCTGCTGCTGCTGTGTGTGATTGGCCTCGCGGCGCCCGTGTGGACGGCGCCCCGACAGGCCTCCGCCCAGGATGAATTCGAGGATGACGAGGGCCGCCGTTCCCGCAGGGATCGCGGCGGCCGCACCCGCACTGCCCGCGAGATCCACCACGGTTTCTACGTCAAGGCGCAGTACGGCACCCTCGGCTGGTTCGGCAACCTGGGAGCAAACTCCAGCTTCGGTACGTGCGCGGCCTTCGAGGTCGGCTACGACGTGCTGGACCAGCTCGCCATGACGCTGTCGATCACCGGCACCTTCTACCAGGGCATCAACAACGGCATCACCAACGCCCCGGAGGAACGCGGCTCGGGCATCACCCAGGGTGACTTCCGCAGCATCGGCGGCCTGGCTGGCGCACGCATCGGGTTCAACCCGGGCAAACGCAAGGTCCGCCGCTGGACGCTGGCCGTGGACATCAAGGGTGGCGTGTACATCTCGCCGGCGCTCCGTGACCAGAACGACCTGGCCTACGGCGCCCTGCAGCAGTCTCCGGGTGGACTGATCCTGCCGGGCTTCGGCGTGGAGCACTTCACGCGACTGAGCCACTTCTCCCTCGGCCTCGACATGCACGTGCCGCTGATCGTGGGCACCGGCGCCAGCTTCGCTGCCGGTCTCGACGTAACCGGGTTCTTCAAGTACACGTTCTGAGGCCCCACGTCCGTCTACCCTTCGGCCCCCACGACAACTCATCTATAATGGCTCCCCTCCAAGGGGAGAGCGCCATGTCTCGTCGTGTGTTCGCCATCGTCGGTCTGGTCGCCGGCTTGAGTTGCCTTCTCATCTACGCCTGCACCCCGGGCTTCAATCCGGACGTGGACGAGCCAGCGGCCGAGGTGCGGGTCGACCCCGCCACCCTGGACTTCGGCGACGTCGCGGTCGGGCAGAGCCTGGTCGAGCGGTTCAAGATCTACAACGAGACCGCGGGCGGCATCACGCTGCTCTCGGTGTCAATCTCGGCGGAGGACACGGCATTCCAGCTGATCAGCCCCCCTGGGGACGACTTCGCCCTCGGCGCAGGCCAGGACCGCACGGTCAACGTGGAGTTCTACCCCGCGGCCGAGCAGGAGTCCCAGGCCATGGTGGTCATCGAGACCGACCACGCCGACTACCCGACGCTGGAGGTCGAGCTGTACGGGTGCAGCGATCCCGCTGGCTGCGACGGCCCCTCGGACGACGACGACGTGACCGACGATGACGACGACGACGACGACGACGACGTGACCGACGACGACGACGACGACACGGGCGACGAGTGCGGTGAGCTGGACGTGGATCCCACGACCATCGTGTTCCCCATGGTGGCGATCGGACACGTGAGCACGGAGACCGTGACGTTGACCAACACGGGCGGCGACCCGGTCGAGATCACCTCGGTGACCGCCAGCTCCGGCGACTTCGGCTACCAGGGCATCACACCGCCGACGACCCTCCAGGCTGGCGGCTCGCTGCAGTTCTCGGCACGCTTCGAACCGACCGTGGCAGGCACGATCAACGGCTCGCTGACCATCGGGTCCTGCGACGGTGAGGCGACCATCACCCTGACCGGTACCGGCGAGGACGAGTGCGATCCCTGCACCCCGGATATCGAGGTCACCCCGGGCAGCATCGACTTCGGCACCCTCACGGGCGGATCAGCGACGGCGAGCTTCACGGTGAGCAACACCGGAGTGGACCCGCTGCACCTCACGTCGATCAGCGGTACCAGCTCCGTGGCCGGGGGCACGGTCTCCATCGTGGCCGGCAACACCACGGCCACCATCCAGCCGGGCTCGGTGGAGTACTTCACGATCGAGTGGATGCCGGGCGAGTTGTTCCCGGGCCAGGGTTGCCTCGACGCGCTCGGCTCAGGCACGGCCTGGATCACGATCAACAGCGATGATCCGGACGAGGCCACGGTGCTGATCGACCTCGACGGCTGCTGTGACGCGGCCACCGGTGGCTCGTTCTGCACCTACGGCGACCTGGTCACCTTGCTGATGTGCATGTCGTCCGCGCCCTGCGGCGATCCCCTGACCGCCCTGCTGTACTGCACCCTCGGGCTGCCCTGCTAGCTAGCGGCGCAGCTGCATCCCCACGAACAGCCACGGGTACACGGACGTGGAGGTGCGGGGGCGGTCGTAGTTGCGGCTCGTCAGCGATTCGTGCATCGACCTCGTGTACGCCGCCACCCGGATCTCGGGTCCCACCTCGATCATGAACGACGCCGGCCCGACCGCGGGCAGCAACAACCCGAACGTGGGCAACACCTCGACCTCGATGTCCTGGTTCAGGGACGTGGCGTCCTCGCACCAGGCCGGCGCCTCGGTGCAGTCCGATCCGAACATCAATGACACCTCGTTGCCGGCCGCGACCTTGACCCGCGGGCCCACCAGCAACGTGTCCCCGGCGACGATGTCGACCCGCAGCAGCACCTCACCCCCGAACCAAACCTCACCGTAGGGATCCTCGTCGTATCCACGCTCGGCCAGCCGCTGCCGTGCGGCGAGGGCCACGATGTCCAGCCGCGGGCCGATGGAGAACTGCACCTCCACAGCGCGGGTGCGGCGCGCCGCCCCAACGCCCAGGGCCGCGGTGAAGTCCAGGTCCTCGATGGGCTGCTTCCCCTCCTCGGCGTAGTAATGGGCCGCGGCCGCGTCCGAGTCGTAGGCCACCCCGATGGACAGGGCGGGCCGCAGCAGGAACGCGTTGCCCGGAGTCCACAGGGCCTGTGCGTCCAGTGTCACCCCGCCAGCACAGCTTGTGCCCGCGTACCCCTCCACCGAGTAGTCCTCGCACACGGGCAATCGCAGCCCGCCCCCGACCTCCACCGCCACCTTCCGTCGGAATTCGCGCGTATCGGCCCACGCCTCGAGCGCGGCCCCCCACGCCATCAGCATCACGACGACCACCACACATCGATGGAACACGGAGCTTCTCCTCGGTCGGCGCATTGTAGCAGCTACGGCCCACGCTCCGGCTTGACTCGGGCCCCATCTCGGCCTATTGTCCGTCGCCGACATCGCGCTACCAATGCCCCGAGCCCAAGCCAGGGCCGGTACGTAGCCTGACTGGAGACGAGATCATGAAACTGGGAATCATGGGTAGGAAGCTGGGTATGTCCCAGCTGTTCGATGACGACAAGCGCGTGGTGCCGGTCACCATCGTACACGCCGATCCCAACGTGGTGCTGCAGGTCAAGACCGAACAGACCGACGGCTACAACGCCATCAAGCTCGGCTTCGAGGACGTCAAGCCGCAGCGCGCCCGCAATCCCGACATCGGCCAGGCCAAGGCCGCGGACACGGCGCCCAAGCGGTTCATGCGAGAGGTCCGCTTCGACGACGCGCCAGCTGATGAGTTCGGCGTGGGCGAGACCGTGACCGTGTCCATCTTCGACAAGGGCAGCAAGGTCGACGTGCAAGGCACGTCCAAGGGCCGCGGCTTCTCCGGTGTGATGCGGCGCTTCAACTTCGCCGGCCAGGTCGCCACCCACGGTACCCACGAGTTCTTCCGCCATGGCGGCGCCATCGGCATGAACATGACCCCGGGCCGCGTGCACAAGGGCACCGCGATGCCGGGCCAGATGGGCAACAAGACCGTGTCCGTGCAGAACCTGACCGTCGTACGGATCGACGAGGAGCAGAACCTGCTGTACATCAAGGGTGCGGTGCCCGGTCCCCGCAACGCGCTGGTGTACGTCAAGCAGGCGGTGAAGAAGGGCTAATCCTCGAGCTCGATCCCCTGCAGCGCCTTCTTCCAGGGGTCCATCTCGTCCTGCACCTTGAACTTGCGGTAGATACCCGGGAATCGATTGCGTCCCCCGTGACGCTCGAGCAGCTTGTGCAGCGGCTCGAGATCGTCGCCCGACAACACTCCATCCCGCGCCAGCCCCAGCAGGAACGAGTCGAGCGCGCGCGGGTTGGCGTGCATCTTCAGCAGTCGCTTCACGCAGCGCCACCACAGGTCACGGTCCCCCAACCGCAACGCGGTCCTGGCCAGCTCCGCGGACCACTCCGCGGCCCGGGACTCGCTGTGCACCCGCTGTACGGCGCGGCCGTAGGCCACCTCTGCGGCGACCAGGTCCCGGTCCTCGGCGCGGATTCTCGCGATCCACAGCGGGGGTCCGGGGTCCTCGGGCGCGTCGTCTGCAGCCCTGGCCAGGAAGTCGAGCAGCGGGCCGAGCACGTCGGTCTTCCGCGCCAGCTCGATGGCCTCGTACCCGTCCCCGTCCTGGCGACCCCGGGCCTCCAGCGCGGCTTCCATGCGCTCCTGCACCGGCCCCAGCGCCCGTCGGAGCCGCTCCTCGGCCGCCAGCCGCTCGACCTCTACGCGCTCGGGGTGGTCGGCGGGCAGGTAATCGACCAACGACCGCCGTATCCCGTCCAGTTCCACGTCCACGTCCACGCCGTCCAGCAGCTCCCAGGCCGCCTCGGCCTCGCCAGCATCCCTCAGCCGCAGGACCTCGGCCAGCCTCGCCCAGCCCTCGTCACCGGCGTCTCCCGGAGCATGCTCGCCCGCGACCAGCCGCTGCTGCACGGCCCGGGCCCCGGTCAGGTGGGGCCGCTCGAACAGCACCCGCCCGGGCAGTTCCTGCAGCCGATGCGTGCCCGCGAACTCGCCGCTGTCATAGAACGCCTCGATCAGACCGGGGCGCGGTACCTCAACGAACGCGTCCGGGAACGCCTCGTCCAGCGCGGTCCGCACTCGCTCGGTGGGCACGGCTTCCAGTTCCAGCGCCCGCAAGGCCACTGTCTGCAGCTGTGCGGGCACGGTGAACCGGCGCGTGGCCACGCCGTCCGCGTCGATCACCTCGTAGCGGAACGCCCCCAGCAACAACGCCTCGTCCCGCAGGGCACCCTCGACCACGGCCAGCGCGTCCCGCGCGACCTGCAGGTCACCGCGGGCGAGCGCGTCGAGGCCCGGCAGGTGGTCGGGCAGGTCCATCGGTAGCGCCTCGGGTGCGGCCGGTGCGGGCTCCTCGGACGGCTCATCGTCCATCGAGGGTTCGTCATCCGGCACCGACAGGGCAGACAGGGAGGCGAACAGGGCGGTCGCCACCGGGACGTCACCGGAGCTGTCCATAGCCTCCTCGTCGTCGGGCGCGTCCTCGTGCTCGTCCACCAGCCCCAGCTGACCGCGCAGGGCCAGCAGCGCGCCCACGTCCGCAGTGGCGGCCTGCACGTCCACGTCTGCGACGCTGCCCTCCACGACCAGGTTGATCCGTCCGGCAGCCGCCCCCACGTCCACAGCCGCGCTCACCACCACCCCGTGATGGTCCATCACCCGAAACGCAGTCACCAGCTCGTGCAGGGGCCGCCCCAGCGCCTCGGCCAGCACCCGCAGATCCTTGGGCTGACGACCGTGGAAGCGGTACTGCGCGGACTCCAGCATGCCCAGGCCGGACACGAACGCGTCGTGACGGGAGAAGAACACCTCCACGCGCGGGTCGGCCTCCACGAACGGCCGCTTGAAGCGCCGGTCGTCGGCCACCTCGACCAGGAAGGGTGCACGTCGCACTGCCGCGAGGTGACCGCTCAGTGCGAGCGCCTGCAGCACCTCGGCGTGCGCCGGGTCGGTCACGACCCAGCCCGTGTCGGGTACCACGGCCAGCGCAGCCGTCACGTCCACGGTCTCGACGTTCGCTCCGGGCGGGCCCTCGTCGAGCTCGCCGAACACCTGCAGCCCCAGGGTCCGCTCCAGGGTCCCTGCCACGGCCGGGTGGCGACAGCCGGTGAGCAACAGCACGCCCCGAGGGGACGTCGGCTCCAGGGCCGCGATCAGATCCCACGGACCGCAGTAGCTGCCGCGCACCACGCCAGCCAGGGCCTCGGCGCCGCCCACGACCAGACGCTCACTCGGCGCGGGGATCCCACCACCTCCGGGGCACAGATCACGGGCGTGCAGGGCGCGCGCCTTCCAGGCCGCGGCGATCTCAGCCGCGGAGATGTCAGGGTCGACGATCAGGACCCGCTGACCGGCAGCGGCAGCGTCGAGGGCTGCGTCGAAGCTCATGGCTGGACTCTCGCTGGCCTACTCCACCCGGTAGTTGGGTGCTTCCTTGACGATGATCACGTCGTGCACGTGGGATTCCCGCAGACCGGCGTTGGTGATGCGCACGAACCGGGCGCCGGTCTGGAAGTCGGTGATCGAATGACAGCCCGAATACCCCATCGAGGCGCGGAGGCCGCCGACGAGCTGGTAGATCGAGTCGCTCAGCGGGCCACGGTAGGGCACGCGACCGACGATGCCCTCGGGGACCAGCTTGGAGGGCGG
Organism: uncultured Rickettsiales bacterium; assembly: GCA_964639985.1. GTDB lineage: Bacteria > Myxococcota_A > UBA796 > UBA9615 > CAYRNR01 > CAZXHG01. The sequence continues at coordinate 12,880 of CAZXHG010000146.1, read as the reverse complement.
CTCGTCCTCCTGGAAGTACCGGTCGGAGCTGCCCTCTCGCATGGCCTCCACGGAGCCCATGCCGCGGTACACCTTGTACTGCCGACCCTGGTAGAGCACCACCTCGCCCGGAGACTCGTCCGTGCCCGCGAACAGCGACCCGATCATCACGGAGTCCGCGCCAGCGGCCACGGCCTTGGCCACGTCCCCGGAGAACTTGATGCCGCCGTCGGCGATCACCTTCACGCCGCTGCGGTGCGCCACCTCGGCCACCTCCTGGATGGCGCTGACCTGGGGCACACCCACCCCGGCCACGATCCGGGTGGTGCAGATCGAACCCGGGCCGATGCCGACCTTGATCGCATGCGCGCCGGCCCCGGCCAGGGCCTCGGCCGCCTGGGCGGTTGCCACGTTGCCCGCGATCACCTGTGCGTCCGGGAACGTGGAGCGAACCTCACGCACCGACTCGATCACCATGCGGCTGTGCCCGTGGGCCGTGTCGATGCAGATCACGTCCACGCCCGCGCCGAGCAGCGCGTCGATGCGCTCGTCGCGATCCGGGCCCACGCCCACGGCCGCGCCCACCCGCAACCTGCCGCGGTCGTCCTTGCTGCTGTTGGGGAACCGCTCGGTCTTCTCGATGTCCTTGACCGTGATCAGGCCCTGCAGGTCGCCAGCGTCGTCCACCACCAGCAGCTTCTCGATCTTGTGCTCGCCCAGCAGGTCCTTGGCCTGCTCCAGGGTGGTGCCCATGGGTACGGTGACCAGGTGCTCGGCAGTCATCACCTCGGCGATGGGCTTGTCCAGACGACGATTGAAGCGCAGATCGCGGTTGGTCAGGATACCCACCAGCTGGGTCCCCTGCGTGATGGGAACGCCACTGATCTGGTAGCGCTTCATCACCTGCACCGCGTCCCGCACCGGCCGCCCCGGCTCCATGGTGATCGGATCGGCGATCATGCCGGTCACGGTGCGCTTGACCGCCTCGACCTCCCGCGCCTGGTCCGCGATCGAGAGGTTCTTGTGGATGATGCCGATGCCACCCTCCTGGGCCATGGACACGGCGGTCCGCGACTCGGTCACGGTGTCCATGGCCGCGCTCAGCACGGGGATGTTGAGCGCGATCGCGTCGGTCAGATGGGTGCGGACGTCCGTATCCTTGGGCAGCACCTCGCTGTAGGCCGGCCGGATCAACACGTCGTCGAAGGTCAGCGCGATCGGGATCTCTGTCACGATTCCTCCTGGGAAGTCCCTCTTCTACATCCCTACAGACGCAGGTTCAAGACCGTCTCGCGTGCTAAGATGAGCGCCCGTCCGCGCACGTACACACAAGAGGAACGACCATGGGCGACAGCGACAACACGCGGCTGGATCCGTCGGCACACATCTCCGGCGCACTCGTGGCCGAGGGCGACGTGATCATCGAGGGTCGGGTCGACGGCCCGATATCCACCTCCGCCGACATCACCGTGGCCGAGGGAGCGATGGTGGTCGGTGATCTCACCGGGCGAGACATCCACCTCGACGGTCGCGTGGAAGGAGCCGTACTCGCCGCGGGCCAGCTCGAGATCGGCAGCTCAGGCGTGCTACTGGGCAACATCCGCGCCGCAGGGCTGAACATCCGCGATGGCGGGCGTTTCCGCGGCCAGGTCGCGATGAACGCGGGCTTCGCCAGCGAGGATGGTGAGGACGGCCCCGACGACGTACCGGGCCACCAGACCCTCCCCCCGCTGCCCGATCCGGACGACGACGAGCCCCCGGCCTGGGACACGGACGAGCACCGCGCGGCCGAGGCTCGCGCGCGTGTGGAGAGCGCCTACGTGGACACGGCCGGCTCCGGTTCCTCGCCGGTCACGTCCCTGGACGACGACGCACCCCCTCGCCGCAACTCCCTCGACCAGCTCGGCATCACGCGCCGACACCCCGATGACCGCCCTTCCGGCGCGGAGGATTGATCCATGCACGAGGCACGGTCCCAGCTCATCGACCTGTTGCGCGACAAGAGCTACGAACGCCGCAAGGTGATCCTCGCGTCCGGGCGCGAGAGCGACTTCTACGTGGATGGCCGGCAGACGACCCTGCACGCCGGGGGGGCGGTCCTGATCGGGCGGCTGATCCTCCAGCGACTGGCCGGCGACGACATCGCCGCCATTGGCGGCATGACCCTCGGGGCTGATCCGATCGTGACCGCTGTCAGCGTGGTCAGCGCGCTCGAGGGCACACCCATGCACGGATTCCTGGTGCGCAAGGAGACCAAGAAGCACGGCACGGGCAACAAGATCGAGGGGCTGGCCAACGTTCCCGAGGGCTCGCGTGTCTGCGTGGTCGAGGACACATCCACCACCGGTGGATCGGTGCTCAAGGCCGTACGCGCGGCAGAGGCCGCGGGCATGGTGGTCGCACGCGTGATCACCATCGTCGACCGGCAGGAGGGCGCGGCCGAGAACCTGGCCGCCAACGGGTTCGGACTCGAGGCGCTGGTGACCAAGGCCGACCTGGTCGGCTGAACCCCTGCCCCGGTCCGGTCAGTCCAGCGGCGCGTGCTGCTCGACCGCCACCGGAGCGAGGCCGGTCCCCCGCCGCACGACCGTATCCCGCAGCCACAGATCGTCGCTCTCGGCACAGTCGAGGTTGTAGTGCAGCCCGCGGCTCTCCCGCCGCAGCTGTGCACACCTCACCACCAGCGACGCGACCACCGCGATGTTGCGCAGCTCGATCAGGTCCGAGGTGACGTGGAAGTCCCAGTAGTACTCCCGGATCTCCTCGCTGAGCAATTCCAGCCGCCGCATGGCCCGGCGCAGGCGCTTGTCCGTGCGCACGATGCCCACGTAGTTCCACATCAGGCGGCGGATCTCGTCCCAGTTGTGGGCGACCACGACCTCCTCGTCCGGTTCGGTGGCGCCGCCGGGATCCCACGGAGGGATCGCGGGTCTGGCGTATGCGCGACCCCCGGCGAGCGCCTCGCTGGCCAGGGCCGCAGCCCGCGAGGAGAACACCGCGGCCTCGAGCAGGGAGTTGCTCGCCAGCCGGTTGGCCCCGTGCACCCCGGTGCACGCGGTCTCGCCGCAGGCGAACAACCCGGGCAGGTCCGTGCGGCCGTGGAGGTCGGTGCGCACACCACCGCAGAAGTAGTGTGCTGCCGGCACCACCGGGACCGGCTCGGACGTCATGTCGAAGCCCCAGTGCCGGCAGGCCTCCACCAGGTTGGGGAACCGCTCGCGAAGGAACGCCCCGTCGAGGTGGCTCGCGTCCAGCAACACGTGCTCGGCGCCGCTGGCCTTCAACTCGGCGTCGATGGCGCGCGCCACGATGTCGCGGGGGGCGAGTTCGGCCCGCTCGTCGTACCGCTGCATGAAGCGCTTGCCGTCCGGCAGCCGCAGCACCGCACCCTCACCGCGCACGGCCTCGCTGATCAGGAAATTCTTGGCCTCGGGGTGGAACAGGCAGGTGGGGTGGAACTGGACGAACTCCATGTTCGCCACGGTCGCCCCCGCCCGGTAGGCCATGGCGATGCCGTCGCCCGAGGCCACGTCCGGATTGGAGGTATAGAGGTAGACCTTGCCCGCCCCGCCTGTGGCCAGCAGCGTCACGGACGCCTCCACCGTGTGGATCCGGCCCGTGGCCGGCTCCATCACGTAGGCGCCCAGCACGCGGTCGCTGTCCTCGCCGAGCTTGCGCGCGGTGATCAGGTCGATGGCCACGTGGTCGGCGAAGAACCGTATGGCGTCGCTGCGCTCGGCCGCGTCGAGCAGCGCGCCGTGCAGCGCGCGACCGGTGATGTCGCCCGCGTGCAGCACCCGCCGCTGCGTGTGCCCGCCCTCCTTGCCGAGGTCGTAGCCCTCGTGCCCTTCCCACAGGCTGAAACGGACGCCCAGGTCGATCAGCCGCCGGACCTCGTCCGGACCACGCCGCACGCAGATCTCGACCGCCCGGCGGTGGTTGAGACCCGCGCCGGCCACCATGGTGTCCGCGACGTGGGCCTCGAACGAGTCTGGCGCCCGCCACACCGCCGCGATCCCGCCCTGGGCGTAGCGGGTCGCAGCCTCGGTCACCTCGCGCTTGGCGAGCACCGCGACCGATCCGTGTTTCGCGGCCTCGAGCGCGTAGCCGAGGCCCGCGATCCCGCATCCGATGACGAGGAAATCCACCTGGGTCGTCGCGGTCGACATCGTTGTACTGCGCCCCAATCGCGTTGACGGAGCCGGGCGCTGCACTATACCATCGGCCCAGCGTGACGACCATCCGGACCTGCGGCGCGATCCTCCTGTTGACGGTGCTGAGCTGCACCGCTCGTGCCGAGGTGATCTACCGCGGCGAGGAGGAGGACGGCTCGATCACCTTCACCCACTACGGTGATCGGGACAGCCTCGAGATCTTCATCGACGACGAGCTCGCCGCCCGGCCGGCCACCATGGCGACCATCGATCCGGCCACGGTCTACGCCAACATGGACGCCTACGACGACCTGATCCTGGACGCCGCCGCCCGCCACCAGGTGAGCCCCGCGCTGATCAAGGCCGTGATGCTGGTCGAGTCGGGATTCAACCCCACCGCGCTCAGCCCCAAGGGTGCCATGGGCCTGATGCAGCTGATGCCCGGCACGGCCGCCGAGCTCGGGGTGACCGACGCGTTCGATCCCGCCCAGGCCATCGGCGGGGGGGCAGCCTACCTGCGCAAGATGCTCGACCGCTTCGGCGGCGACCGCATCAAGGCCACGGCCGCATACAACGCCGGACCCGGCCGCGTCCAACGCGCCGGCGGGATCCCGAACATCGAGGAGACCCAGTTCTACGTGCGCAACGTGGATCGCTTCTACGACTACTTCAGCGACGACCGCCCGGTCTGGCAGTCCCAGTAGCCCACCCCTCCCCTCAACCGTCGCGGGAACCGGAGCGGCGCAGCTCGCGCACGGCGCGGAAGCCGATGTTGTTCTCGACGTCCTGCGGATTGACGCCGTAGCGGTTGCACACGCGGCAGTAGGTCTCGGAGAGGTTCCAGGCGCCGCCCCGCACCACCTTGAGGCCGCGCGCCTCGTCGAACCAGTCGGAGCACCACTGGCGCATGCTGCCGGCCATGTCGGCGGCACCGTAGGGGGACTGGTCACGCGGGAAGGCGCCGATCGGTTCGGGATTGGGGCGTTCACCGCGCGACTCGTCGGTCTTGCAGAACGCGTGGTCGAAGCGGTCACCCCAGGGGTAGAACCGGCCGTCCACACCGCGAGCGGCCTTCTCCCACTCGGCGTCGGTCGGCAGACGGTAGGTGGCGCCATCCGCCTCCGACCGCCACTGCAGGAACGCCTCGGCGTCCTCCCAGCTGATACCGAAGACCGGGAAATGCTCGTCCATGCGCACGTTCTGACGGTCGAACGCGGGCATGAAGTAGCGGCCGTCCGGGCCGCGGGTGAACAGGGGGTCGATGCCACCCGGCTGCCGTGGCGCGCGGAACTGGGCAGTCATCGGGTCGTCCACGACGATGGCGTTGATGAACGCAAGGTACTCGGCGAACGTCACGGGGAAGCGGGCCACGGCGAAATCCGGGACGTGCACCGTCGCTCGCTCCACGGGATCATAGGCCTGCATGTCGCCGCCCATCACGAACGGTCCACCGGGTACGAACAGGAAGTCCTCGCCGATGGCCTCGGAGCGGTACAGCTGCACACGTACCAGCAGGTGCTGACGTCGGCCGACGTACACCGGTCGGATGACCGGAGCCATGCCCGGTGCGTCGAGCGTCAGCCGGTAGCTGCCCATGGACACCGGAACCTTGCGCAGCGGCGCCCGCCCCAGGTCCTGGGGATCCTCCGGGGCCAGCAAGCGGTCGTTCTCCTCGAGCCGGGCCAGGGTCACGGTCGCGTCCACTGGCGTGGTCTCCACGCTGAGCGCGCCGTCACCCTTGATGTACTTGGCGTACGAGCCGTCGTCGTACAGCTCGGTGAGGTTGCGATAGTACCGCATCTCCTTGGCGTCACGCCGCTGCTCGGCCTCCCCGAAGCGATGCCAGTAGAGCGAGGCCAGCCCGCGCCGCGCCTGCTCGTTCTCCGGATCGTACCCCAGGGCCTGCACGTAGCGGTCCACGGCCGCACCGAAGGTGTCGATCGATTCCACGTCCCGGGCCTTGAAGGCCTCTTCGGCCTCCCACACCGGCCGCTTCGCCTCCACATCGTCCCAGGGATCGACGCCGCGCGAGGCCTCCCAGTGGGTCTGGCGCAGCTGCGCGCACTCGCGGCGTAGCGAGTCGTACTGCTTGGCCAGCCGGTTTCCCTCCCGGACGCGCAGAGCGGCCTGCTGACGCCGCTTGGTCCCCTCGAGGAAGTTCTCCAGCTCCTGGTACACGTCCATCGCCGTGGGGTAGCGCTGGTCCATGTCCTTCTGGAGGCACCTCATGGTGATGCCCTCCAGCTCCTCGGGGATGTTGCGCTCGGCAGCCCGCTCGCAGGGCGGCACGATGGCTTCCCGGATCACCGCGCGGATGACCTTCATCGGATCCTTGCCCATGTGGGGCCGGCGCATGCAGAGGATCTCGTACAGGATCACGCCGATGGAGTACACGTCGGACCGCTCGTCGATCATGTCGATGCGGCCCATGGCCTGCTCGGGAGACATGTAGGCCGGCGTGCCCTTGATCGTGCCGGCGAGGGTCTCGTCCTCCCCCTTGCGCGTACGGTTGGTCACCACGGCGAGGTCGTCCACGTGCTGGTCGGGCACGCCCTTGACCTTGGCCAGGCCCCAGTCCATCACGAGCACCTCACCGTAGTCGCCCAGCATGATGTTGGCGGGCTTGAGGTCCCGGTGCACCACGCCACGGGAGTGGGCGAAGCCGACCCCCTGGCAAACCTTCTGCAGGATGTCGATCATCCGGTTGCGATGGTAGGTGTCCCGGATGCTGGGGATCCCCTTGCGCAGGCCGGCGATCACCCGCTCGAGGGTGCGGCCCTCCACCAGCTTCATGGTGAAGAACACCTCGCCGTTCTCCAGGGTGCCGAGTTCGTGCACCGGCACGATGTTCGGATGCTCGAGCTGACCTGTGACCTGCACCTCCTCGATGAACCGCTCGAGCTCCTTGGTGGTCGCGCGCTCGCCCGAGCGCAGGGTCTTGAGTGCGACCCGGCGACCGATGTCCGTGTCGTGCACCAGCGCCACACGGCCGTGGCCGCCCTTGCCGATCTCGCGGCCGATGTGGTAGCGCCTGGCCGTGGCCTTGCCCCCTGTCCCGGGGTGCTTCTGGCTCAGGTCGATGCGCGGGGCGTCCACCTGGAAGCGGTCCCGCAACGACATGATCACCGACCGTTCGTTCGGCACGCGTATCAGCGAGTCCGCGACCTCGTGGGGGGCCTCCTCCTCCCGTGGAGTGAGCGTGTTCTCGGGTTCCATGGACAGGGGATCCCCCTGCCGCAGCAGGCTGGCCACGCGCACGCTGTTGGTGCCCACCGAATCGGGGATGAAGTCCTCGATGGCGGCCTCGAACCGCGGGATCGTGTCCTCGGCCAGGTAGCCCAGGTCGTGCAGGACCGACACGATGGACAGGGGTCGCTCCGCGTCCGTGACCATGCGTACGGCCATCTTGAGCTGGCGCTCGTCGATGAACCCCAGCGACTGGGCCAGGCTGCCGATGCGCAGTTCCCGCTCCAGGCTCATCCCGCTCCTCCAGGCAAGGGCAGGATCATATCAGAGGGTGGGGAATCGCGCGGGTGGTCCGGACGTTGCTATGCTGGGTGACCGAGCCGCGGGAGCCGTGCATGACCGAGCTGTCCTGGTGCGAGATAGACACCACCGCGTTGCGCGGCAACATCGATGCGATGAGAGCGCTCGTGGGCAACGACCGCCTGCTCGCTCCCGCAGTCAAGGCCAACGCGTACGGCCACGGCCTCGAGCTGTGCGCCCGGACGTTCGTGCACGCGGGCGCGGACTGGCTGGCGGTCAACGCGCTGTTCGAGGCGACACGCATCCGGCAGCTCGGCCTGGACGTGCCGATCTACATCATGGGCTACGTACCGGCCCAGGACGTGGCCGAGGCCCTTGCCCTGGGCTGTCACCTGGTGGTGTACGACGCCGACGTGGTGGAGACGGCCTCGGGGGCCGCCACGTCGGCCCCGGCCCAGCTGCACATCAAGCTCGAGACCGGCAACAACCGGCAGGGGCTGGCCGAGGACGAGGCGCTCGAGCTCGCGCACAGGATCCACGACGATCCCCACCTCGAGCTGACCGGGCTGGCCACGCACTTCGCCGACGTGGAGGACACCACCGACCACACCTTCGCCGCCACCCAGATGGTGAGGTTCCACGGATTCGTCAGCGCCCTGGCCGCCGAAGGCATCGCCGCGCGATACCGGCATGTGAGCAACTCCGCGGCAACCATCCTGTGGCCCGAGGCGCACCTGGAGCTCGTCCGCGCGGGCATCGCCTGCTACGGGATGTGGCCGTCCACCGAGACGTACGTGTCAGCGCTCGAGGCCGGCCGGGCGAAGCTGACGCTGCGGCCGGCCCTGACGTGGAAGACGCAGGTCGTCCAGGTCCGCGACGTCCCCGCGGGCCAGTACGTGGGGTACGGACGGACCTACCGCACCACCCACGCCACCCGCCTCGCCGTGCTCCCGGTGGGGTACTACGACGGCTACGACCGAGGGCTGTCCAACCTGGCGCACGTGCTGGTGCGCGGTTGTCGGGCGCCGGTACGGGGCCGGGTGTGCATGAACCTGACCATGGTGGACGTGACCCACGTCCCCGACGTGACCCCGGGAGACGAGGTCGTGCTGCTGGGGGCGGACGGCGACGAACGGATCAGCGCGGAGCAGATGGCGAGCTGGGCTGGCACGATCAACTACGAGGTGACCACGCGGGTCAACGACCGCCTGCCGCGCGTGGAGGTGACTGGCTGAGAGGGCTCAGTCGCCAGCTGCCGGGTCCGGGTCCTCGTGCTTACCCAGGCGATAGCGGAACGAGCGGAAGGTGATGCCCAGCAGCTTCGCCGCCTCCTTCTTGCGACCACCGCTGCGCTGCAGCGCCTCGGCGATCATGGCGCGCTCGAGGCCGTCGAGGAAGGTGTCGATGGTCTCGCCCGTGGTCGGCAGATCGTCCACGGCGAACAGCGTGGGCACCCCGGCGGGGACCATGCCCGGGGCCGGGAACTGCTCGAGCAGCGGGCCCAGGGCGATCTCCTCGCTGCCCAGCGCCACGCAACGCTCGACCAGGTTCTCCAGCTCGCGCACGTTGCCCGGGTACTCGTAGGACAGCAGCGCACGCACGGTCGTGCCGCTGAGGTCCTTTCGCTCCACCCCGTACTCGCTGGCGTACTTCTGCTGGAAGTGGGCGATCAGGGCGGGGATGTCCTCCCGACGCTCCTGCAACGAGGGCAGCCGGATGGGCACGACGTTGAGCCGGTAGAACAGATCCTCGCGGAACCGCCCCTCGGCCACCTCGCGCTCCAGGTCCAGGTTGGTGGCCGCGATGATGCGGGCGTCGACGTCCACCTCTTCGAGGCCGCCTACCGCCTTGATCCTGCGTTCCTGCAGCGCGCGCAGCAGCTTGACCTGGGTCGACAGGGGCAGCTCTCCGATCTCGTCGAGGAACAGGGTGCCGCCGGTGGCCGCCTCGAACAGACCCTTCTTGTTGGACACCGCGCCGGTGAATGCGCCCTTGCGGTGGCCGAACAGCTCGCTCTCGATCAGGGTCTCGGGGATGGCGCTGCAGTTGATGCCGAGGAACGGCTGGTCGGAGCGCACTCCGCTGAAGTGGATCGCCCGGGCCACCATCTCCTTGCCCGTGCCGCTCTCGCCGGTGAGCAGCACGTTGATGTGGGTGTCCTTGACCCGGTCGATCAGTTCGAAGATGCGGCGCATCGCCGCCGATCCGCCGATGATGTTCTGGTACCTGCCCGTGGCCTTGAGCTGCTTGCGCAGCAGCACGTTCTCCTGGGTCAGCCGCCGCTGCTCGAGCGCCTTGGACACCACGAGCTTGAGCTCGTCGATCTTGAACGGCTTGATCACGTAGTCGAAGGCACCCTGCTTCATCGCCTCGACAGCGCTGTCGGTCGTCGCGTAGGCGGTGATCACGATCACCGCGGTGTCCGGCGACACCGTCTTGACGTGCCGTAGCACGTCCATGCCGGACACCTTCGGCATCTTCATGTCGGTGATGACGAGGTGGAACTCGTGCCTCTCCATCAGCTGGAAGGCGTCCATGCCCGAAGCAGCGGCCATCACCTCGTGGCCCGCCCGCTCCAGCATGATGGTCAGGAACTGACGCACGCTGAGATCGTCGTCGACGACCAGCAGTGAGCCCCCCGTTTCCTCCATCGACCGCTCCTCCCAGTCCTCAGTCCGTCGACTCGTCGACCGGTTCCATCTCGTCGACCTCGCCCCCGCCCGGTGGGACGGGCAGCAGGATCTCGAAGGTCGTACCCGCGAGGTCGGCATCGCTCTGCTGCAGAACGATGCGACCCCCGTGATCCTGGACGATTCGCTGGCTGATCGCCAGCCCCAGCCCGGTCCCACCGGATCGCCGGGTGTAGAACGGATCGAAGATCCGCACGGCCACGTCGTCCGGAATCCCCTCGCCGGTGTCCGCCACCAGCACCTGCAGCATGGTCTCGCCGCCTTTGTCGTCGGCGCGTTCGGTGCGCACCCGCAGCGTGCCGCCGTTGGGCATGGCCTCGATGGCATTGTTGAACAGGTTCCACAGCACCTGCCTCAGCTGGTCGCGGTCCGCCAGGAGCACCGGCCGATACGGGTACTGCTCGTCGATCTCCAGGTCTGCGTGGGCGTGCCCGTTCTTGCGCAGCAACTCCAGCGTCTCGGCAGCCAGTTCGTCCACCCGCAACGGTGCGGTCTGCAGCGGACGGTCGCGCGCCATGCCCAGGAAGTTGCTGACCAGGCCGTTCAGCCGGTCGGCTTCACGCACGATGATGTCCAGCAACCGACGGTCTGCGGCGTCGATGCTCTGCTCGGTCGACAGCAGCTCCGCGGAGCCCGAGATGGCAGCCAGCGGGTTGCGGATCTCGTGCACGATGGCCGCGGACAGTTTGCCCACCTGGGCCATGTGGCGGTCACGCTCGAGCCGGTCGGCCATGCGTCGGACCTGCGTCTGGTCGTCGAAGATGACGATCTTGCCCACGTCCTCGCCCGAGCGGTCCCGCAGCGTGGACACGGCGTGGCGCAGGTACTTGCGCTGGCCCCTGGGCAGCCGCACGTGGGTCTCCCAGCTGTGATGGTCGGCCACCCACACCGACATCTGGTCGTCGCCGGTCGTGTTGGTGGGCAGGGTCTCGAGGTACTGGCCGCTCTTGGGCAGGATGTCGTCGATGGGGCGGCGGATCGCCTCGATCCCCGGGATCCCGGTGATCTGCGAGGCCGCACGATTGAACGAGGTGATCTCGCCGCGGTCGTTGACCGTGAGGATGCCGCTGTCGATGTTCTCGATGATGTTGACGTACAGCTCTCGCAGGGCAGCGAGATCGACGTCGGCCCGACGCAGGGCCTGCTGGCTCTCCTGCAGTCGCGTGGCCAGTGTACCGGAGAGCCAGGCGACGAGGTAGAAGCCCATGATCTGCACGGTCACCTGGCTGATGCGGTACATCAGGCCCGGATCCTCGACCGCCGTCACGCCGGTGAGCCCGACCCGGATGGGCTCGAAGTCCAGCAGGGTCAGCGCCAGCACTGCCAGGTAGCACAGCGTGACCATGGTCGACACGATCAGCGCGCCAGGGGTACGCATGATCAGCCCGGCGGCCAGGATCACGAACAGGTACGTGTAGGTGAACAGGGACTCGGACGAGCCGGTGAATGCGACCACCACGGTCAGCGACAGCACGTCGAGCAGGAACTGCGTGTAGCTGAAGAGGTGGAGGTTCTCGATACGCTCCAGCCGCTGGGCGAAGAACGCGGTGATGCCATAGCTGACGATGAACAGCGGGTAGAACAGCGGCAGCGTGCCGAGGTCGATCTGCAGGGTGAACAGCAGCCACGTGGCCAGGCCGAACAGGACCGTGACGAACGCCAGTCGGATCAGCAGGTAGGTACGCAGGCGTCCGCGGTGGACGTCGTCTGGATCGATGGCGTGCTGCGAAGGGCTCAACGGTGGATTCGGTGCTAGCCGCCGATGACGGCGGCGGCCTTGAAGATCGGCAGGTACATGGCGACCACGAAGAAGCCGACCGTACCGCCCAGGCCCACCAGCATGATCGGTTCCAGCGCCGAGGTGAGCGCGCCCACCGCGGCCTCGGTCTCGTCCTCGTAGAAGTCCGCGATCTTGGACAGCATCGTGTCCAGTGCGCCGGTGGCCTCACCCACGGAGATCATCTGGCACACCATCTGCGGGAACACCTTTGCTTCGGCTAGCGGCTCGGCGATCGTGCGCCCCTCCGAGATGCTGTCGCGGGTCTGCATCACCGCCTGTTCGATCACCGAGTTGCCCGCGGTCTTGGAGCAGATCTCCAGCGCGTCGAGGATGGGTACCCCCGAGGAGATCATCGTGCCGAGCGTACGGCAGAACCGGGCCACCGACGACTTGACCACCAGGTCACCAAGCACCGGCGCCTTCATCATGATCTTGTCGCGGACGTGACGCACCTTGGCCGACTTGATGGCCGTCTTGTAGCCCACGATCAGACCGATGATGCCGACGATCAGCAAGTAGAAGTAGCTCTGCAGCCATTCACTGGCGTCCACCAGGATCTGCGTCGGCAGCGGCAGCTCGGTGCCCATCTCGGTGAACACCTGGTTGAACATCGGCACCACCTTGACCAGCAGCAGGGTCACGCAGCCGATGGTCACCACGAGCACCACCGCGGGGTAGGTCATGGCGCCCTTCACCTGCCCCTTGAGCTTCTGGTTCTTCTCGATATAGGCGGCGAGGCGGTTGAGGATGGTGTCGAGGATACCGCCGATCTCGCCGGCGGAGACGAGGTT
>CAZXHG010000145.1:0-26116 GCA_964639985.1 uncultured Rickettsiales bacterium | reverse complement strand
GGCCGCGAGGTCGTGCCCAAGATGGAGAGCCTCGAGCGGGTGCTGCGCACCTACGACGTGTCCAACGAGGCGCCCCGCCGGATCCTGGCCGAGGTCACGGCCAACCTCAACGAGCTGATCCAGGTGGACGGCTCGTCCGTGGGCCTGGTGGTCCTGCCGGACCACGTGTTCATCAACGGCCTGCGCACCAAGCTCGACACCGGCACCCACGACGTCTGCGGCCGCTTCGGCCGGCGGCTCGCGGCCGTGGGCGTGGTCGGCTTCACGATCGGCCAGGGCTTCACCCCCCAGTCCCTGGTGACCCTGTTCATGCTGATGCGGGACTCCCGGGACATCGACGATCCGGGCAAGGCGCGTGCCTTCATCGCCCAGGGCCTGGGCCAGGCAGGTGTGTCCGAGATCAGCCTGATGAAGAAGGAGGACATCGCCCAGGCCGAGTCCGCGCCGTCCGCGGACATGCGGGGCGCGGCCCTCAACGCTTACGTGCGCGGCATGGCCGCCCTGGCCCAGGCCGAGGCGGGCGCGGGCATGACCGTGGGCAAGCGCCGCCGGCAGCGCTCGGCCATGCGCAAGATCGTGGCCATGGGCGAGGACGACATGGGCGCGGTGGTGGCCCTGTCCGGGATCCGCGACATCGGCGTGGGCATGGAGAACCACGCCATGAACGTGTCGCTGCTGTGCATCGGCATGGGTCTGCGCATCGGCATACGGCGGCGGGACCTGATCCGGCTGGGCCTGGCCGCGCTCAACCACGACGTGGGCGAGAAGCTGCTTCCCGACGGCCTGCTCACGCTGGAGCGGGAGCTGACCCGGGGCGAGCGCCAGCAGATGGAGGAGCACCCGCTGGCCGGGCTCAAGGACATGGTCCTGCACCAGGGCATGGCCCAGCCGATCCTGGAGCGCGCCCTGGTCTCGGCCGAGCACCACGAGTGGTACAACGGCCGCGGCGGCTACCCGATCCTGCTACGGCCCCAGCTGCACCTGTTCTCGCGGATCGTGGCCGTGTGCGACACCTTCGACGCACTGACCATGGACCGGCCGTGGCGCAAGGCGTTCACCCCGCCCGAGGCGATCAAGCTGGTGATCCGCGGATCGGGCACACGGTTCGACCCGATCATCGTGCGGCTGCTGGTGAGCCTGGTGGGACGCTACCCGCCGGGATCGCTGGTGGAGCTCGACACCGGGGAGTGGGCCGTGGTGCTGGGGCCGGGGGACGGGGACTCGCCGACGACACGGCCGCGGGTACTGATCGTGAGGAGTGCGCTGGGCAAGCCGATCGATCCGCCGGAGGAGGTGGACACGAACCAGCGGCACCACCGGCGCAAGGCGTATCTCAGGACAGTGGTGCGGGCGCACGATCCGCGGGAGAACGGGGTCAATACCGCGGCGGTTCTGTGTGGGGAGCGGAACGTGGGCAGTATCGTGGAGACGATGGTCTGAGGGGCGGTGCTGCTCGTCGGGTCCGTCGCCTTCGGCTCCTTGACCCGACCTACTCGATCCCGAGCAGCTCGATGTCGAACACCAGCATGCCGCTGGGCGCGCCCGGACGGCGCGGGGTGTCGCCGTAGGCCATCTCCGAGGGGATCCAGAACCGGGTCTTCTCCCCCACGCTCATCAGCTGAACGCCCTCGGTCCAGCCGGCGATGACCGCGTTGAGCGGGAAGCTGGCCGGCTCGCCGCGGGTCACGGAGCTGTCGAACATCTTGCCGTTGGTCATCCAGCCGGTGTAGTGCACGGTCACGGTGTCCGTGGCCGCGGGCTTGTTGCCCGACGTGCCCGGCGTGAGCACCTTGTAGGCCAGGCCCGACGCGGTCCTGGTGGCGTCCGCGGGCGCCGCGGCCACGTCGGAAGGCACCTCGGGCGCGGCCTGGACGCTCAGCAGCTCGATGTCGAACACCAGCATGCCGCTGGGCGCGCCCGGACGGCGCGGGGTGTCGCCGTAGGCCAGGTCGGCCGGGATCCAGAATCGGGTCTTCTCACCGACCACCATCAGCTGCACACCCTCGGTCCAGCCCGGGATGACGCGGTTGAGCGGGAACCGGGTCGGCTCGCCGCGGGCGACCGAGCTGTCGAACATCTTGCCGTTCGTCATCCACCCCGTGTAGTGCACCTCCACGGTGTCCACGTCCTTGGGGTGGGCGTCGCCGCCGCCGGCCTGCAGCACCTTGTAGGCCAGGCCGGACGCGGTGCGGGTGGCGTCCACGGGCGCGGCGGCCACGTCGTCGGGCGCGGGGATCGACTCGGGGGCAGCCGGGGTCTCGGCGCGCGCGACCTCCACGTTCTTGGCCGCATCCGGCGTGGCCTCCTCGACCTTGTCGGGGATCTCCACGGTCGCGGCGGTCTCGCCGGGGCCGGCGTCGCAGGCCATCAGGAGCAGGGGGATCGCGAGGGACACCAGGGTGATCAGGGTACGCATCATGGCCGCATGGATTACCACGGCTGACTCTAGCTGGCCATCCCTGGAGTATTGCCAAGCCGCGATGGAGGAGGCGAGAAGCGCGGCTCCCCGGATGTCAGAACCGGTGCACGAACGCGATCCCCAGGCGGTGCTGCGGGTAGGGGAACGGCAGCGGCGCCAGCCGGTGCGCCACCAGCACCAGGTCCAGCAGGTCCACCCGTAGCTGGGTGTGGACTCCCAGCGTGATCTCCAGACCGACGAGTCGCAACCCGAGCACCAACCCCGGCGAGCCCGCTGGATACCCCCACGAGTCCATCAGCAGCACCGATCCGCCCACCCGCAACCCATGACGCAGCACGAGCTTGCGGTTGACCCGGCGGCGCATCTCGACCAGGGCCCCCACGTTGAGCGACCCGGGACGGATGTCCAGCACCTCCAGGCTGAGATAGGGATTGAACTCGGCAAACGCTGCAACCTCGAAGCCCCGCCCCGCATAGCCGAGGGTCAGGGCCATGGCCATGGCTGGCTTGGCCGCGGACACGCCGAACCGGACCTCCCCGCCGAGTCCCTCGGCCTCGGCCCAGCTCCCGGCGGGCCCAGCTGGCGCTGCGTCCCCGTCCGCCTGACTCACGGCCGGAACCAGCATCAGCGCCGCAGCGAGTCCCAACGCGTACGCTCTCATGGTCTCACCCCGTTCGCACTCCGGCCCCGACGCCGTCGTGTCCGCATCGTGGCCACCCCGACGCCCACCAACGCCGCCAGCACGCAGAGCCCCACGAGGCCCCGGTTCACACGACTCGTGGGCTGCAGGTTGCATCCACCGCTGTCCGAGGGACACTCGCCGTCGTCCAGCTCCAGGTAGTCGGCGTTGTCGCACAGGTCGTTGTCCAGGTCACAACCCTCGCGATTGCCGAACCAGGTCTCGGCGAACACGGCCAGCGCGTCCTGCCGTTCCGCGACGTCCGCCGCAGAATCGAGGATGGCCAGGTATTCGACCGTCGCCAGCACCGTGGCAGCGCGCATCGCCGCCGCCGACGGGCGCTGACAGCGACAGTCGTCCATGCCGCCAGCGTGGGGCGGCCCGTCGACCAGCGGGTCCAGCTGGCCGGTCACCATGTCGCTCCAGTTCATCACCGCCACCACGGTCCGGTAGTCGTCGTCCGGGTCGCGATAGGTGTGGGAGAACGAGTCCTGGATCGCGTGCACCGCCCGCCCGGCGTGGAAGTAGAATCGGGACAGGTCCACCTCCCGGCTGCCCTGGAACAGCAGCGGGATGGCCACCGCCTCCACCTCGTCGGGATCGATCGAGTCCTCGCCGCCCGTGGCCAGTTCGGTCTCGGCCAGGATGAACGCCCAGCAGTCGTCCAGGGCCTGCCGATCGCCGGTCACGCCGTCGTGATCCACGTGCCTCAGACAGTGGATGTCCTGTGCATCCAGCGCGTTGTGATGGGCTGCCAGCGTGCTGAGGTCGGCAAACCCATCCGGACCGAGATCGTTGGAGCGCGCGCCGAGCACGGCGGCCAGCGCGTACGGGTTGGAGTCGAAGCCCCGGTAGTCGAAGGGCAACGAGTCCAGCAGCGCCTCGTCGTCTGCGCTCAGCGGAGGCGGGGTGTCCAGGTAACCGGCGTCCGCCAGCGCCTCGACAGTCAGCTCCTCGTGGCACGGCAATCCGGTGATGCCCTCGATCTCCCACGCCGACGCCGGGGACACGCAGGTGCACGTGATCCCAATCCCCACTGCGATCGTTGTCATCCACTGGCGAATCAACGCGCCACCTCCACGGCGGATTGTACCGGATTGCCCGGGTCGGCGGCGGTTCCCTCCGGCCGTGCATCGCCTGACTGGAAAGCCGCCGTGGATTCGACCTATGCTGTCTTGGCTGACGATGGCGACCAACGACGCATGAGATCCCAGCTTCAACCCCCACCCCGCATCCTGTTGCCCTCCCTGGGGCAGCCCGCGATCATCGAACCCGGCGTGGACCGCTTCGAGGCATGGCTGCTGGCCACGGAGCCCCCGGGCGACCACTTCAGGCAAGGGTGGTCGGCCATCCCCGTCGGGGAGGCACGATCCGAGCCCCAGCCCCTGCGCGTGCTGTCCATCGAGGAGCTACCCAGGCCCGCATTCGAGACTCCGCTGGTCCATCTGCTGGCCAGTTCGAATCCTCGATGGATCCGAATGGAGCTGGAGGCTCCCAGCGCACACGCCCCGGTGTCGCTGTTCGACCTCCACCACGACGACCTGCCTCCGGCACGCCACGCCGTGGCCTGCCTCGCACACGACCCGGCCGACCTGCGCGTGCTGTACCTGGCCGACACCCATGTCGCCGAGATGTGGGACACGCTGGAAACCCTGCTGGAGCAGGCCGACACCGAGCCGATCGGTGCGCCGGGCGACCCCTCGGCGGAACGCCTGGCCTCGTTGTGGGCTGTGAGGACCGCCTACCTCAACGCCAACCTGGTCCTCTGCGACATGGTCGAGCGGGCCAACCGGATGGCCCGGGACGGCGACCTGGACCTGGTGATCGTGGGCGGTGACCTCGTGGACTACCGCTACCGCCGTATGAGGAAGGAGTCAGGGGCGGCGTGGGAGGACACCAACTACGCCCTGTTCTGCGACCTGATCACCGGCGACGATGACCGCAGTCCCGGTCTGAACGTGCCGATGTTCACCTGCACCGGCAACCACGACTACCGGCTCCATCCCTACCGGCTCGAGGTGTATGGCCTGAAACACTGCGGGTTGCACGAGGACCAGACGCTCTCCCTGCTCGACCAGACCATCGGCCGCGGGCCGCGCTGGCCCCAGCGCGCCGACCTCGACTGCATCACCGCGCCCCGCTCCAAGAAGAACCACTCGCTGGTCGAGTACTTCCTCTACATCAACCCGTGCGAGGACTACGTCCTGCAGATCGGCGGGACCCGGCTCGTGTTCCTCGACGCAGGCAGAGATGCCTTCGTCAACAGCCTGCACATCAACCCACTGCGCTGGGGCAACCTCGGCCAGACCATCCTGTTCGGCGGCAACGACCCCGACTCGGAGTGCCTGCTCGACCACCAGGTCGATTTCCTCGAGCAGGCGGTCGAGGACCGCGACTACCGCACCCTGCTGCTGATGTGCCATGCGGGCGTGTTCAACACGCCGCTGGGCTTCGAGGTGGACCCCGACCGCTTCGCGGGCGAGCCCCAGCCGTTCGTTGCAGGCACGTCCGAGTACGAGCACGCGCTGAAGATCCTGCCCCACCTCGAGCGCAAGGACGGCCTGCTGACACGGGTGCGGTACGAGATCGCCCAGAAGCTGGCCGGCCTCAACAATGGTTGCTGCTTCCAGAACCAGCTGGCGCTGCTGCGTGAGGCCGTACGCCCGGATCACGATTTCATGTGCCTGGGTGGCCACCTGCACCGCAACGTCGAGTTCCGGCTCGATCTGGCTTCGGGCACGCTGCTGCAGGCGGACTATGCTCGGGGCGGACTGGACGAGCCCTACGAAAGGCCCACGGCCTGGTTCCTCACGCCCAACTCGGTGGGGCACGCCCAGCCGAAGTTCACGATCCCCAATCCGCCGGAGTACTACACGCTGCGGATCGACGAGGACCGTATCCGCCACGCGCAACGCTTCCGGGTGAGATTCCCTCCGCACCACCAGCTGTATGCGTTCGCGCGCCCGACCTACGACCCGGCGTGCGAGATGGGCTTCGACGTGCTGCTGCATCTGCTCGACGAGGCGCTGGACCTGGATACGGTGGAGGTCACGGTGACCGCGGTGTTCGAGGGCCAGCACGCGGGACGATGCAGCGTGTCGATCGACGGAGCGGGGCAGGTGTTGCCGCCGGTCGACCTCGACCCTGCGGCCGCACGGAAACTCGTGGGCAGTGATGAGCCGGTGCGCACCTGTTCGATACGGATGCCGTGGGCGACGGAGACGACGGTGCGAGTCCAGTCACCGGACCGCAAGCCAGCGATCCGGGTGATCGTCGAGTTCGTCGAGACCGTGGATGGGCGAGCACAGCCACTGCGCCTGAACTGGCACCCACACACGCTGACCCTGGGGGAGTGACCTTCTTCAGTCGGCTGGAGGCTGTTCGACCTCGTCCGAGACCCACCCTCCGATGGCCTTGATCGTCTCGCTGAACATGTGCCGGAAGTCGCCGTCCAGCGACCCGGCCAGGGCCTTGGCCGTGTGTTCCCGGAACGAGGGGAAGTTGGAGAAGATCTTGTGGTACGACTGGTCGGAGTAGAAGACGTACTCGATGGGTGCCTCGCTGTCGAGCCGTCCGACCAGTTGCAGGAAGCTGTCCTTCGACGGCTTGAAACCTGCGGCGAACACCAGCACCTGCTCGGGGAACCGGGTCTTCAGGTGCACCAGCATCTCGACCGCACCCAGCTTCTGGAGCATGTCCTTCAGCTGCCCCGCATCGAGATCGTCGCGCGCAGCGAGCAGCTCCTCGATCACGAGCCTCCGTCGGTACTCGGTGGTCATCGGAGGCTCCCGCTTCTTCATCAGGCGCCTGTTGTCCTTGGCCAGCCGCTTCTCGATCTCGATCCGTTCCTCGTGTAGCTCGAGGATCAGCTCGGCCTCGGCCACCTCCTCCAGCACGACCAGGCGCTCGATCTCGGGCCGCAGGTTCCTCAGCAGCACGTCCGGGGATGCGATGGTCGTGCCGAGCTCGCCCAGCGTGCTGATGGCGTAGTCGTAGAAGACCGGGTCGTCGTCCGCGTCGGCCGCCGCGAACACGGAATCCAGCAGGTCGATGCGGCTGTCCCCGGCGAGCAGGTAGGCCCGCGACAGCATGGACACCGTGTCGGCGTCGTAGGAGAAATCCTCGTCCTTGAAGCTCACGGTCCCCCTGGACCGCAGGATGTAACGCTCTCCGAGGTCACGGAAGGTCTCCAGCAGGTGCCGATTGGGTTCCTCGGTCGCGAAGTTCGCGTGTGCCAGGCCGCAGCAGGTGTTGTACCAGGCCATCTCGTCACTCTTGGGGAACACGTCCACCTCGGCCGCCTGTTCCTCGTCCCCCGGATCCTCCTCCTCCAGGTCGTCGTCTTCGTCCTCGTAGTCGTCCCAGTCCAGGTCGTACTCGTCCTCGTCCTCCCCCACGTGGGTGGCTGGACGCCGGGCCATGAAGTCGGTCATCAGCGCCTGCAGCAGCTCGACCAGGCTGTCCTCGTCCGGGGCGTTCGCCAGCCGCTCGGCCAGCAGGATCCCGACCATGTAGGACACGAGCTCCTCGTCGCTCTCCAGCAGCTCGACCATGGCTGGCGTGAGCCGGGCGTCACCGTTGCACGGTTGGATGATGGGCTCGTCCGAACCCAGGATCCGGCATGCGACCTGGGTCTGCTCCCGGCCAACCTCGCTCTCGAGCGAGGACTGGATCTCGCGGTAGGTGGTGGCGTAGCGCACGTTCTCGCGATACCCACGCTCGATGCGCCCGACCAGGCGTTTGAGGAACCACCCGTCGAACACCACCTCCACCTCGGGTACGAACTGGAGCAGGTTCTCGCCGATCACGTCCTGCCGGCCGGCCTTCTCGATGTGCTCGCCCAGGGTGACCAGGCAGAGGCAGGAGTAGGTCTCGATCAGGGCCATGACCCGCAGGGTACGGGGACTGATCAGGTTCAGGATGCGGATCGACTTGAGATCCCGGACCATGGTCAGCAGGTGGTTGGTCAGGCCCTCGAAGACGCCCATCCCCACGTCGAAGTTCCGGCGCAGCGCCTCGGAATAGGCGTGCACGCTGGCGTCGCGAACGCGGGCCTTGGAGTCCTCGGCCAGCCGCATGAACAGGTCCAGGCCGAGCTGCCGCGTGGCCTCGGTGTCCTCGGCCCGGGCGAGGTAGGCGCCCACGACCTGCGCCACGATCCGCCGCACGGCCGGGTGCTTCGACCTGACGAGCTTGCGCAGGCAGCGGTCGAAGAACTGGGGATCCTCGGACTGCAGGACCGTGAGTGCCTCGACCAGGATCCCCGCCACCTGGGCGTTCGGTGACTCCTTGACGATGCGCGCGATCAGGCGCTCGTCCTCCAGCACGCCGCGCACGATCATGTGCACGACCGCGCCTCGCATGGTCGGGAATTGCACGCTCTCGGGGATCAGGCCGAGGATGGTGGTGTGCGGGGGGGTGGAACCCTCGCTGTGGTAGATGGCGAGCAGGTACTCCAGGAAGCGCTCGAAGCGGAAGCTGACCGTCACCTTCAGATCGCCCCGCTCGGCGAGCACCCCCAGGCTCTTCAGCGTCGCATAGCCATCGCCCATCTGTTCACGCAGCTCGGGATCCAGGCTCACGCTGGCCTTGTGCTCCGCGATGATTCGCTCGAGCAACGGGAGCATGGCGGTCTGGAATTCGCCCTCGCCGAACGACTGCTTGATCGTCGAGTGATACCTCTTGAACACCTGCAAGCCCGTGATGCGGGTGGGAAGGGGAGCACCCCGGTAGGTCTCGGCCAGCAGCTTGAGGAAGATCGGATCCGCGATCCTCGCGAGCACCTCGGGCCGCTTCTCCAGCTCGGCGAAGGTCGTCTTGAGGTCGAAGGCGCGCTCGTAGCTCTCGTAGGCCGTCTTCACCTCCTGGTCGTCGAAGCCGGTCAGCTGCAGCGGCTCGCCGCGGATCAGCTGGAACAGGTGGGCTGGAAGCGCCTGCAGGGTCTTCAGCGCGTTCCAGGTGTTGGTGGTGCACGTGGCCAGCACCTTGACCTTGCCGGTCACGCGGCTGACCAGGTGGATGATGCGCTTGTAGAGCGTCGTCGCATCACTGCGGACCGACGAGTAGGCGTTGATCCCGTCGAAGACCAGCACGATGCGCGGGGCCGCGGCCAGTTCGTCCGGGGAGGCCGTGGGGGGGTACAGCTGGGCGAGCAGCTCGTCGAAGCTGCCACCGATGCCCAGCTCGCGGGCGATGCGCGCCGGCAGGTCGACAACGTCGTCGTGGATCAGGGTGACGCAGTCCAGCCAGCAGACGATGTCCGTGTCCCGGACGCCCGAAACGGTGTTGCACAGAAGGCAGGTCTTGCCCACGCCCGACCGGCCGGTGACGATCGAGGCCACCGCGGTCGAGCTCGCCAGGAAGTCGCTCACGGTGGACTCGCGAGTCCGCGGCACGTACACGTTCTCGTCGTAGATCGCGCTCTTGGCCGAGAGAAGAGCGGTCAGCCGCTCCTGGCTGCTCGTCAGCAGCTCTTCCGTGGAGGAGACGGGCTGCGCCTCGATGACGGTCGGATCGGGCCGTTTCTTGGCGAGGTCCTTCAGCAGCTCGGTCAGCAGCTGGTAGGCCTGCTCGGCTTTACCCAGCTTGAGGCTGCAATCCGTGGAGTGCGACTCGTAGTGCAGGCATTCCCTCCTGCGGTCACGACACTTGTAGTAGAAGAATTCGTGGTGTTTGCAATCCTTGCAGTACTCGTAGACGAGAAACGGACTCAGGCAGAGCATGTCGCCCAGCGTGAGGGTTTCGCCCTCCAGTCCCTGCAACGGCGCCAGGTAGATCTTGTTGTGCTCGGCCTGCTCGTGGGTGACATAGGTCTTCGTCTTGATCCTGTAGCCTCGCAGGGCCTTGAATCCGGTCTCCCATGAATCGCCCGCTTTTTCGGACCCGAGATCCACATCCGTCTGGATCATCGTGTACTGGCGAAAGAAGGACATCGCCGCGAGCATGTCCTCGAGGTGCTTGAGCCCGTGCAGCGCGCCGGGTCTGGCTGCCTCGCCGCTGGGGACCGTCCCGCCGTGGACCAGACTGTTCCGCCACGGGATGACCTCGCCTTCGATGGCCTTCGAGACCTTTGTACGCTTGCCGCGGTCGTTGAAGTGGAAGGCGTACAGTTCCGGGATGATCATCTGGTCTGCGACGGCGCGGAGCGGCTTGCTCACATCCCGGAACAGGCCCCACCACGCGCCCATGGTCAACTTGACCTTCGCATCACTGTACAGCGGCTGGATGCGCGCGTCGGGAGCCTGGCACGCGTCGTCATCCAGCTGGGGCCGCAGCCGCAGGTACTCGCTCACGACAATGCAGCTCGTCACGATCAGCGTCTTCTCGAAGGCCGCGATGGTCAGCTGCGTGACCAGGGGCCAGTCCTTGCGCGGGCCACTGAAGCAGTCCTGCAGCTGTACTCCGACGAGGTCCGGGAGCGGGAGCGGATAATATCGCTCGACGTTCTTGAGCAGTTCTTCGTCGAAGTAGGGCATTGTCTCCTCCCCGGGCCGCAGCTGGCGCAACCCCTCTTTTCGAATCGACCGCTTCGGACTCTGGCGGGACACCCCCCACAGAGAGAGATCACTGCGAGCCCCTCGATGCATCCGGGAACGGACACCGCGAAGTCTACACCATCCAGGCGCTTCTCCTCTCGAGGAGGCACAGCTGTGGATGGTAGGGACTCTTCCCGCGCAGACGAAACGGGGACAGGGGAACCGCCACCCGGGTCACTCCTGTGGCTCGAGGTTCTCCAGCCGGTCGTCCACCTCGCCGAGCAGGTGGCGCAGCGCCTCATCGCCCACTGTGCCGGACACGTGCGCGCGCAGGATGGCGTCGCGCTCGCACATGAGCAGCTCGCGGTGCAGGTCCAGCATCTCCTGCTGCACCTGGTCGGCCCGCTTGCGGCCCAGCCGCTGCAGCCCCTCGTCGGCCCGGTCGATCTCCGCCTGGGTCTCGTCCCGCAGCGACTCGTAGACCACGCTCTCCATCTGCCCCAGGCCGTGCCGCCGCTCCAGCTCGGCCATGGCCGCGCGCGCGGCCAGCAGCCGCCCCCGCAGCACCTCGATGCCGGCCCGCGTCGGGTCCACGTGGCTCAGCCCCAGCCTCGTCAGCAGCGGCTTGATCGTGAATCCCTGCACCAGGATGCACAGCAGCACCGTGCCGAACGTCAGGTCCACGATCAGCTCCCGGTGGGGGAATGACTCGGGCAGGGACAGGGCCAGCACCATGGACAGCGCGCCGTGCAGCCCGCCCCACCACAGCACCGGCTTCCACGTCCTGGGCACCTTCTCGGTCGTGCGGCTCAGCAGGGGCACCAGCGCCCACACGGCGACCGCGCGCGCGGCAAGCACGGCCAGCCAGGCGCCCAGCACCAGGTGGGCCCGGCCGGCCAGCTGCACCAGGTCGATCTCCAGGCCGATCAGCAGGAACACCACCGAGTTGGCGATGAAGGTGACGAACTCCCACGTCGAGATCACGGTCACCCGGGTGGTGGGCGACATGCCCATGCGGCCGCCGTAGTTGCCCGAGCACACGCCCGCGGCCACCACCGCGATCACGCCCGAGGCGTGCACCGCGTCCGCGGCCAGGTAGGAGCCGAACGCGACCACCATGGTCATGGTCAGCTCCACGAGGTGATCGTCGACCCGGGTGGTGACGAACGACTGTACGGCGCCCAGCCCCACCCCGATCAGCACGCCGATGCCCACCTCCCACAGCAGCAGTCGGGTCACCCAGGCCGCATCCACGTGGCCCTCGCCATGGGCCGCGCCGATGCCGAGCAGGCCGGCGATGGCGCCGAACATGACCACGGCCAGGCCGTCGTTGAGCAGGCTCTCCCCCTCCATGGCCATGCGCAGCCGCCGGCCCACGCCCAGCTCCTTGAGCATGGCCAGCACCGAGATCGGGTCCGTGGCCGAGATGAGCGCGCCGAACAGCAGCGCGGCCGCCAGGCTCAGGCCCAGGCCGAAGACCGCGCTGCCGCCCCACACCAGCGCGCCGGTCACCGCGGTGGACACGATCACGCCGGGCACGGCCAGCAACCCGATGGTGCGCCAGTTGCGACGCAGGTCCCTCTGGGAGATGTGGAAGGCAGCCTCGTAGAGCAGGCCGGGCAGCAGCATGGCGAACAGCACGTCCGGGCTGAGGCGTATCCCGTACAGCGCGTCCAGGCCGGGCACCATCGGCCGCATGGCCCCCAGCGCCAGGCCGGCCACCACCAGGGCCACGGTGTAGGGGAGGCGCAAACGCCGCACCACGATCGCCACGGCCACGGCGATCACCAGCATTCCCATCAGCGCGGTCTCGGCCTGCATGGATCTCCCGCCGACAGGATCGTTGCGGGGGCGCCGCGGGGTCAAGCGCCCACCCTTTCGCGCGCGCGTCGTACGGGCTATGGTGGGGAGGCTCCCGGTTCGTGCCGGGGGGAGGACAACCAGCGAACCGCAGGAACCCCACCATGACCCGACTCCCGCTGTTGATCCTGCTCGCCCTGTCGCTCACGGCCGCGTCCGTGGCTGGCGCGGCCGAGCTGTCGCTCCGCGGCGCGTCCCTGCAGATCCCGGCCGACTGGCAGCTCCTCGAGCAGGTGGACGCGGTCACCCTGCACAGCGCCACCCTGGGCCTCGACGACATGCTCGTCGTGATCGCCACCGGCCCGGGCGCGGGCGAGCAGGCCCTGGCCGACGTATCCGCCCTGGCCGAGGACCGGATGAACGCCCGCCTGCCCATGTTGCTGGAGGACCACCGCCGCGTGCGCTTCAAGGTCGGTGAGCTGACCGCCAAGGGCCACAAGGGCGTGGGCACCAACGCGGTGGGCGAGGACCTGGACGTGGAGTGCGGCGCCGCCGAGACCCCCCACGGCGTGATCGCGGTGTGCGCGGCCGGCTCCCGCAAGCAGCTGCGCAGGGAGGTCCGCCCCCTGCGTGAGGCCATGGTGCTGGGCGGCGGTGAGGGCCTCGTGGCCTCCAGCGAGGACATGGCGTTCATGGGCGTGGTCATGCCCGTACCCGCGGGCTGGAACGCCATCGAGGTGGAGGGCGAGCTGCTGCCGTTCGCCTACCTGTCCCAGAAGCAGGCCGGCTCCCTGCGCATGGCCAAGCTGCCCGGCGCTGTGGCCGCCCTGGACATCCCCTGGGAGGCGGTGGCGCCGGTGGTGGCGTCCGTGGTGGCCGGCTCGCGCGGCACCTCCTCGTCCGGCACCCAGGTCGAGGACATGGAGATCCAGGGCAAGGCCGGCTCGCTGATCTCCTTCCGCCTCGACCTCGACGGCCGCGAGGGCTGGGTGGTGCTGGCCCACCCGGTGGGCCGCGGCGACCTGGCCCTGCTGGGCATCTCGGCCCTGCCCGAGTTCAAGCCCTGGTTCGAGCGCTACCTCACGACCCTGTCCGTGGACGCCGAGACCATGGAGGCCCTGGAGATGCCCGCCGAGGACGACCTGATGGAGGCCCTCGACGACTACATCCCGGGCGCGTCCGAGATGCTGATGCAGTATCTGCAGAACCTCGAGGAGCAGAACAAGGAGCGGGCCGAGGGGCAGGAGGGGGATGGGGAGGAAGGCACCGACGACCCGACTCCCTGACGTCCATCCTCCGACGCGGTGCCGGCGCTTCGCGGACCCGCGCCCGGATCCTCTTCACTCCCGACAGTCGTCTATAGTGGATTCGAGGGGGTAGTCCTGTGCAATCACGAATCCTCGCCATCGCATCCACCGCCTTTCTCGTGTTCGCCCCGGCATGTGAGCAGGAGACCGACGACGACACCACCCCTGCCGGCGACGATGACGACGTGACCGCAGACGACGACGTGGCGGACGACGACAGCGCCGCTGCCGTGGACATGGACGGGGACGGCCACTCCCCTCCTGACGACTGCGATGACCAGGATCCGAACGTGTACCCCGGCGCCGAACCCCTGTGCGACGGCGTGGCTGACAACGACTGTGACGGTCAGACCGACGCCAACGAGCTGGACCTCGACGGCGACGGACTCTCCGAGTGCGACGGTGACTGCGACGACGGCGGGCAGCCCCCCCACGCCAGCTGGCCTGGCCTGCAGGGTCTGACAGTGGCCGCGGCCGACGCCTCGCTGCTCGGCGAGCCCCGCGGCGGCCTGACGGGCTCACAGCTCGAGGCGCCCGGGGATCTCAACGGTGACGGCATCTCGGACCTCGCCATCGGCGACCGCACGTTCGACGCCGAGTTCGACAACATGGGCAAGCTCTACCTGCTGTTGGGACGCACCTCGGGCTGGATCGTGGACGAGGACCTGGGCACCCATCCACACTTCGTCGGCGACACGTACAACCGCAACCTGGGCGGCACCGACTGGGTAGGGGACACCAACGGCGACGGCATCGACGACATCGTCATCGATCCGTGGACGGCTTCGCCCGACGGCTACGACCACGACTACCTGGTGCTCGGCCGTTCGACCGGATGGACCACGGGCATGTCCGTGGACACGGTCGACGCGTTCACCACCGACACCCTCTCGCCAGCCGGGGACTCCATGCCCTGTTCGAGCTACCTGGGCGATGTCGACGGCGACGGGTTGAACGACTGGTTGATGGGCGACATGTGGAACCTGGACCAGGCGGGCCAGGCCTTCGTGGTCAGCGGCGCACAGGCCACGGGCGCTGTCGATCTGCCCGACGACGCCAGCGCGTGGCTCTGGGGCGACGCCGATCAGATGCTCCAGGCCAGTCCACTCGGTGACATCAACGGAGACGGCATCGACGACATCAAGACCCAGCGCCAGGTCGTGGACTACTGGGACACGGTCGACATCATCCTCGGCGGACCCGACCTGCCCCACGACGCCATGCCCGGGGACGTGGCCGATCACACGTACACGATGAACCCCTATTGCGGCCTCAGCGGTGTGTACCTGGTCGGAGACGTCAACGCCGACGGGGCGGACGACCTGGCGGTGAACGTGGTCACGGATCACGGCGAGGAATGCGGCGGGATCCACCTGTTCTGGGGCGGTCCCGGCCTACCGCGCTACCTGGACGGGACCACGGCGGACGTACACGTCACCCGAGGACGGAATGCGGAGGCAGTCGGGTGGGCCGGTGACCTCGACGGCGACGGGATCGACGACCTGGTGTTCCGAGGCATACCTGAAGGAGGCGAGGAGATCACCGACGTCTACATGGTGTTCGGCCACGACGGAGCGTGGCCCGAATTCCTCGACACCGAGGACGCCGACGTGCACATTGCTCCATCCGAGCCGCTGACCTGGATCGCCCCCCACGACGTGGGCGCGCGCCCGGCCAGCCGCCCCGGCCACAAGTATCGCGGCGACCTCGACGGCGACGGAATCGACGAGCTGTTCCTGCACAACTGGGGCAGTGACGAGCACGCTCCCAACGGCGTGATGGGCGGAGGCGTGGTGGCGGTGTTCGCGGGCCGGACCTGCTGGCCGGCCGAACTGGTGACCGAGGACGCGGACGCGTCGCTGGCGGGCGTGTTCGAGGGTCAGACCCTGGGGCAGTCCGAGCGGTTCGTGGTCGAAGACATCGACGGCGACGGCATGGACGACATGATCATGGCGTCGGACGAGTATCCGCTGGGTTCGGAGACCGGCGAGGTGTTCGTGTTCTTTGGACGGGAACGGACGTTCTGAGGCCCTAGGGGAACCGCCCCTGCACCCCGATCTGCGCGGAGAAGCCCAGCACGAAGCGGCGGATGAACTCCAGCTCCGGGCCGAGCACGAAGTACAGGCCGCCGTTGCGGATGGGATCCACCTGCACGCCGGACAGCACGGCCACCCGCATGGCGAACTCCGGCTTGATGCCGAACTGGATCTCCCCGACGCGGACGAACTTCACCACGTCCGGACCGGCGCTGTAGTGGCGGATGCCGATGATCGGATCGAAGACGGTCGCGTCGAGTGTGCGTGAGCGCCGCACGTATCCGCCCACGGTCAGGTCGATGGCCGAGGACACGCCGATGGTGACCGTGACCTGGTACTTCAGCGCGGCCGGGACCCCCCCGAAGTCGACCGCCCCGGGATCGGCGTCCGTGCACTTGCCGTCCAGGGACACGCACAGGCCGCCGCCGAAGGCCGGGGCGAACGCCAACCCGATCTGGGCCCGGTGGGAGCGGTTGGCGTGCACCGGCCGCTCCTTGGTGCGCAGCAACACGGCCTTCTCCGGCACCAGCACCACCGAGTTGCCGGTCACGCACATGGCGTAGTGCTCGGGGAACTCCTCGTTGATCAGGTGGCCGCGCAGGATGTTGCCGTTGCGCAGGTACAGCACGTCCAGGAACTTGTCCGGCCGGTAGTGGTGCCGCCCGGGCGGCCTCCGGGGCGCGTTGCCCTCCGGATCCAGCCAGTTGGGGCCGGTGGTGGCCGGCGGCACGGGCTGGGTCAGGATCTCGCCGATCTGCGAGACCGGGTCGCGCTTGCGCGCTCCCTCCTCGTCCCCCTCGTCGCCCTCCTCGGCCCCGTCGTCGCCGTCACCCTCGGTGGCGTCGTCGTTGCCGCCGTCGCCATCGCTGCGCTTGCCGCCCCCCTGGGCCCACGCGCTGCCCGCCACGAACAGCAGCGCCAGCAGGGCCAGGGAAGGAACCGGATTCAACCGTACAGACCTCTTCACTTGTGGACTCTCCCCAGGGAGCGCAGGGCCGCAGGCCCCGACTCTGACGAGGCTACCGCGCGCGGGTTGCGCGCGCAACGCCGCGCGGGCGCGAATCGACTCGCGCGAGGGGTGCGCATCGTCTACCATTCGCGGTCCGATGAGCGACACGTGGACCGAGATCGCCCCGGGCCGAAAGGCCCAGATCGCCCGCTGGCTGCGCGCCGTGGGCTCCCGCGCGTCCGTGGCGAAGGCCGAGATCTGGCTGGGTCAGCAACCCGCGTACGTGAACATCGCCTGCACCTGGGACGGCATGACCGCCCCCCGGCGGGAAGCGGCCGCCCGGGAGCTGGCCCTGCTGTTCCGCGCGGCCGCCTACGCCACGCGCCCCTTCTGCGTCCGCTGTGGGGACTGCTGCAAGAACGCGGGCCCGACCCTGTTCCCCGGCGACGAGGCCATCCTCCACTCGGGCCAGGTGACCTACCCGATGCTGCGCACCCTGCGCGCGGGCGAGGAGGTGTGGGACCACCTCGCGGGCGAGCGCCAGGTGCTGCAGCACGAGGTCGTCACGATCTCCCCGGCCCTGGCCGGCAACTGCCCCCTGTACGACACGGCCGCCCACACCTGCACCGCCTACGACGTGCGGCCGGCCCAGTGCAAGGCGCAGAAGTGCTGGGACACCGCAGACAGCGACGCCATGGCCGGCTGGCGCGGGCTGGAACGGCTGGACCTGTTGGAGGACGACGATCCGCTGCGCGCAGTGATCAGTGCCCACGACCGGGACGCGCCACCCGGGCGCCTGCGCGAGCTGGCCTCCCCCGCGCTGGGGGGGGACGCCGACGCCGTGGCCGAGATCCTGGCCATGCTGGAGGCGGACCGCGACGCGCGCACCGCGATCGTGAGCAGGGAACTGGCACCCGCGGACGCGCTTCCGTTCCTGCTGGGTCGGCCGCTGGCCATGGTCGCCAGCGCCCTGGGCATGGAGATCAAGCGGGGCTGGAAAGGCGTGACCATCGAGCCGCGGGCGGAGGACTGATGCCGGATTTCGAGTCCATGTCCGCCGACGAGCTGCTCGGCTGGTACGACGACGCGTGCAAGAACTGGCTGGCCCACGACGGGTTGTGGTTCCAGGCCGTGGAACGGCGCTTCGGCATGGACACGGCCATCGACATGGACCGGGAGGCGTGGCAGCGCTTTGCCCGCGTGGAAGCGGGCCGGGTCCGGGCCCGACTGCACCTGGACGAACGGCCCGGCCTCGATGGCCTGGCCATCGCCCTGCAGCACCGCATGTACGCCCGGCTCAACCGCTGCGAGGTGCGCTGGCCCGAGCCCGACGTACTGGAGTTCCGCATGGTCGGCTGCCGCGTGCAGGACGCGCGCGTGCGCCACGGCCTCGACGACTTCCCCTGCAAGGTGGTGGGCATCGACGAGTACGAGGGGTTCGCCACCCGCATCGACGACCGCATCCGCGTTCAGTGCGTGTCGTGCCCGCCCGAGCGCACCACGGACGAGGCGTGGTGTGTGTGGCGCTTCAGGATCGACGGCTGACGCTCGCCACGTAGCCCGCCACGAAATCCCCCGCCGCCGCGACCGCCTCCAGGGGGGCGTCCCCCAGGGCCAGCCGGGTGGCGATGAACGCGCTGAAGCGGCAGCCCGTGCCCCGCGCGCTGCCGGGCACGCGCTCGCGCTCGACGCGCACGGGCGCAGCTTCACCCGCCACCAGCGCCACGTCCACCAGCGCCCCGGGGAGGTGCCCACCGGTGACCACGGCCAGCCCGCAGCCCGCGTCCACCAGCGCTCGGCATGCATCGGTCATGCCGGCCTCGTCCGCCACCTCCAGACCGGTCAGGGCGGAGGCCTCGGCCAGGTTGGGCGTGATCGCTGCGCAGCGCTGCACCAGGTGCGACCGCAGCAGCACAGCTCCCGCCGGATCGAGCAGGAGCTGGCCCGCGCTGGCCACGAGCACCGGGTCGAGCACGGGCCGGGGCAGCCCGGCGTCTATGGCCGCGACCAGGGCCTCGACCACCGCGGCCGACCCCAGCATGCCCACCTTGACCGCCTGCACCGCGCCTGCCGCCGCGATCTGCTGGCGCAGCAGCTCGCCATCCACCGGATGCACGGTCCGCACCTCGGCGTCGGTCTGGGCCGTGATCGCGGTGCACGCCACCCTCGGGACGCCGCCAGCCGCCCGGATCGCATCGACGTCGGCCAGCAGCCCGGCGGCTGCCGTGGGATCGAGGCCGGCCACGGCCAGCACCGACGGGATCACGACCGCCCCCGCCGCACGAACCGGGTGGGGATCTGCAGCTTGTCGATCTTGTCACGCAGGGTGTTGCGGTTGATGCCCAGCAGCCGCGACGCGGCCAGCTGGTTGCCGTTGCAGCGCTCCATGGCCAGGGTGATGACCGCCTTCTCTGCGGTCTCGCGCACCAGCCGGTACAGGTCCGACCCGTCCGGGCCGGGCGCGAACGACTTGACCACCGGCCGCAACCGGTTGAGCAGCAGGTCCTCGAACGACTCGGTGGGCGCGCCGTCCACGTGCTCGTCCAGGCGGCGGGAAGGGCCGGCCAGGTCCTCCAGCCGGATCACCGACCCCGGGGCCGCGGCCATGCCGCGCACCAGCACACTGTCGAGCTCGCGCACGTTGCCCGGCCAGGCGTGTTGCTGCAGCCAGTGCATGGCCTCGGGCGCGAGGATGCGGCGAGGCAGGCGGGAGCGGGCCGCCTCCCGGGCCAGCAGCCAGCGGGCCAGCGGCAGGATGTCCTCGCGCCGCTCCCGCAGCGGGGGCACGCGGATGGCCAGGGCCCGCAGATACCAGTAGAAGTCCGAGTCCATGGACCCTTGCCGCACGCGGGTCATCAGGTCCACGCCGGTGGTGGCCACCAGCCGCACGGTCGGCGGGGCCTCCTCGTCCACGGCCAGCTCCGCATCGCCGCGCCGGCCCCGCAGCGCGGTCAGCAGCTGGACCTGCACCTCGCGGCCCAGCCGGGACACCTCGTCGAGGAACAGGGTGCCGCCACGGGCGCGAGCCAGCACCCCCTTGCGACCGTCGCTGCCGAACAGGGCCGGGGCCACCTCGTCCTCGCCCAGGGCGCCGGGCCGGAACACCGCGAACGGACCGGCCGAACGCGGGCTGGCCCGGTGCAGGACACGCGCCACCATCTGCTTTCCCGTGCCCGGCTCGCCCAGCAGCAGCACCGGGCTCGAAGCCAGGGCCGCTCGGCTGATGGCACGGAACAGCTCGCGCATGGACCGCGAGAAGCCGAACAGCGGGCGGGCCGCCTGCCCCTCGCCGTCGTACAGGATCTGGGTCTCGCCTTCAGACGCGGCCGGTACGGCCGCCGCCCGACGGATCAGCCACTCCACGTGCTCCAGGGCCAGCGGCCGCGTCAGGTACTCGTAGACGCCGCCGCGCAGGGCGGCCACGGCCGCGTAGATGTGCTTCTCCGAGGTCACCGCGATGATGGGCGGGGCGGGCGAACGGCGGATCGTGACCTCGAGCACGCGCGCGCTGTCCAGGCCCTCCATCTGCAGGTCGAGCAGGCCCACGTCGTAGCGCTCGCGGCGGAACAGGCCCAGGGCGCGGTGACCGGACGAGGTGGAGCGCACGCGGAAGCCCCGGCCGCGCAGGTAGCGGCACATCACCTCGCGGGAGGTGGAGTCTCCCTCGGCAATCAGGACCTGGATGCTCATGGGAGGGTGGACGTTATCCCCGTGCAGGTGCGGAGGCAAGCGCGCACGCGAGGCCGGGTGTAGTCCAGCGGTAACGGCGATCCGCGACGACGGACTCTACCATTGAATGAGCGGACCTCCGGTTCGTCGACAGCCACAGGGGCACCGGTCCGGCGGGCGCCGGCGCCCGGACTGCGAGCGAGGAAATGGTAAAAATCGACAGGGGGCTTTGGCGTTGACTTTCCCCTGTAACCATGGTTGGTTAGAAGAGATCCGGCTCCCGAAGACAGCGGTTGCAGATGGCCCGGGGAACACACTGGTCGATGCGGCTTCGGGGCCTACCCTGGGGAAGAAGCAGATGGCAGCGCCAGCTTGGCGGATTTCTACCAGCACCCTGTTCGGGGTCGCTGTGCTCTCGGTCCTGCTGACAACCTGCACCGGCGCGCGCGCGGCCACGGGGGCCTCGTCCGGCGATCCGCCCGACGCAGCGCAGCCCGCGGCTGACACCGCGGACACGGCCGACTCGGGTGAATCCGAGCGTGAGGCGATCCTGCGCCGCCTGCGCGACGCACGCACGCCTGTGGGCGAACACCAGGTCACGCCCGGCGAGGACGAGGACGCAGCGGTCGCCGAGTTCCCGCGCCTGGTCGTGACCGGGATGCCCGCGGTCACGGACACCACCATCGAGCTGATGCTGCAGGCGCTGGCCGCCCAGCGCGACGCCCAGGAAGCCGAGCGGGCCCGCCTCGCCGCGCGGTCCGAGCTGACGTTCTTCGGGGTGACCGACCACTTCCGCGATCCCCACTGGGCCTACTACCAGGATCCGGTACAGAGCGTGCAACGTGCGCCCATGCTGATGATCGATCAGGTCGATCCCGGTGACTTCGACTACCCCATCGTGGTCACGGACCGGGTCGAGGACTGGATGGTCTACTTCCTCACCCGCGGGCGCAAGCACTACACCAAGTGGCTGGGCCGCAAGCAGCGCTACGAGCCGTTCATCTCCGAACAGCTCGCCGCGGCCGGCATGCCCCAGGACCTGATCTACCAGTCCATGATCGAGAGCGGCTTCTCGCCGTACGCCTACTCGTGGGCCAAGGCCGCGGGCATCTGGCAGTTCATCCCCTCCACCGGCCGCCGCTATCACATGCAGATCGACTGGTGGGTCGATCAGCGTCGCGACCCCTACATCGCCACGGGCGGCGCGATAGGCTACCTGGAGTACCTGTACGGCCTGTTCGGCGACTGGCAGCTGGCCTCGTCCGCCTACAACGCCGGGGAGGGCAAGATCGGCCGCGCCATCTCCCGCTACGACACCCGCAACTTCTTCGAGCTGTGCCAGGGCGACTACCTCAAGCCCGAGACCAAGGACTACGTACCCAAGATCATCGCCGCGGCCATCCTGGGCCACTATCCGGATCGCTACGGCCTGACCGAGGAAGTGCCCGAGTGGTTCGAACCGTGGGAGTTCGAGACCGTGACCGTGCCCGAGGCCACGGACATGGGCATCGTGGCGGAGATCACCGGCACCACCGAGGAGGCGCTGCTGGAGATGAACCCGTCGCTGCGGCGCTGGTGCACCCCGCCGGGCGCGGAGAGCTTCGACATCCGCGTGCCGGTGGGCGCGGCCGACGGCTTCCACGAGGCGCTGGCCGCGGTCCCCGAGGACCAGCGGCTGACCTTTAAGCGATACAAGGTCGCCAGGGGCGACACCCTGGGCGTGATCGCGGGCCGCTACGGCGTGTCCGTGAGCTCGATCATGGAACTCAACACGATCCGCAACCCCAACCGTATCTCCGTGGGCCAGTACCTGGTGATCCCGCTGAGGGGCACCTCCACCCGCACCCGCGACCTGCTCCACACGGTCGAGCGGGGCGAGACCCTGGCGCGGCTCGCCGCACGCTACGGCGCCTCCGTTTCACAGCTGCGCGAGTGGAACGACCTGTCGGGCAGCACCATCTACATCGGCCAGCACCTCACCGTGCAGCAGGGCAAGCAGCCCGAGGCCGAGGCCGACACCGGCACGGCGATCGCCGAGGCGAGCACGGAGCCGAAGGCCGAGGCCACGACCGAGCCCACACCCGACGAGGGCGATGCGGTCGCCGACGCCGCCACCGATGAGGCCACCAAGCAGGCGCCGGTCGCAACGGCCGAGCCCGAACCCGTGCAGGTGGCCGAGGCCACGGCCGAGCCCCCCAAGAAGGAGAAGAAGAAGCGCCAGCAGCGGCGCAAGAAGCGGGGCGAGGACCTGGTGCACAAGGTGATCAGTGGCGACACCCTGGGCGCGCTGGCCGGTCACTACGACGTGAGCGTGACCGACCTGATGGGCTGGAACAGCCTGGCCAACCACCTGATCTACGTGGGTCAGAAGCTGACCGTGTACCCGGGCCCGGAGTCGGCCACGCGCCGCGTCACGCACAAGGTGCGCAGGGGCGACACCCTGTGGGAGATCGCCCGGGCGCACAGCGTGTCCGTGGCCCAGCTGCAGGAGTGGAACGGTATGGGCGGCGGCTCCACCATCCGCACCGGCCAGAAGCTGACCATCTACAGCAACAGCGGCAGCGCGAGTACGAGCCGCACCCGCAACCGCACGGTCACCCACCAGGTGGAGCGGGGCGAGACCCTGTGGGAGATCGCCCGCCGCTACGAGGTCAGCGTGGACGCGCTGAAGAAGTGGAACCGGCTGTCACGGGACACGGTCTACATCGGCCAGACCCTGACCGTGAAGCTGCGCTGACTCCGCCCGCGATGACCCGCACATCCCTGCCCATCGTGGCTTTCATCGCTCCCTCGGGCACGGGCAAGACCACCTACCTCGAGACCCTGCTGCCCGCCCTGGTCGCCCGTGGCTGCCGCGTGGCCGCAGTCAAGCACGACGCCCACGCTTTCCAGCTCGACAGGCCCGGCAAGGACACCGATCGGCTCCGCCGCAGCGGCGCTGCCCGCGTGGCGATCTGCAACGACCGGGAGCTGGGGGTGTACGGCGAGACCGATCCCGACCTCACCCTGCGTGCCCTGGCGGAGCGCTACCTCGGCGACGTCGACCTGGTGATCGCCGAGGGATTCCGCGGCGCGGACGTGCCGCACGTGCTGCTGTGCCGTGGGGGCGCACCTCGGTCGCCGTATGGCGATGACGAGCGTGGAGTGCTGGCCGTGGTCGGCGACTTCGACCTCGAGGTGGACGCGCCGCACTTCCCCCTGGACGACCCCGCGTCCCTGGCGGACTTCCTGCTGCGGGAGGTGGTGGGCCGGCCGTAGGCCGGCCCCTCAGTCCTCGTCGTCCGCCTTGAACCCTGCCAGCAGGTCCCCGAAGGTGCCCAGCGACTTGTCCTGCTTCTTCTGGTTCTTGAGGTAGGAGCTGACGTCCTTGTCCATGTGCTCGTCCGGACCGGACAGGGACAGGGTCACGCGGTGGCGACGGCGGTCCACCTCGATCACCTCCGCGGTCACGGACTGACCCACACGGAACTTGCGGTGCAGGCTGACCTCCCGCGGTACACCACTGCGGGAGATCGGGATCAACGCGGTGATCCCATCGCCGAGGGTCACGAAGATGCCGAACGTGGCGATCTTCTCGACCGTGCCCGTGGCCTGCCCGCCCACGGGGTAGTCCTTCTGCACGGAGACCCATGGATCATCCGTCGTGGCCTTGATCGACAGGGACACCCGCCGCCGCTTGCGATCGAAGGACAGCAGCTTGACCTCGACCTCCTCGCCCGGCTCGACGACCTGGTCGGCGTGCCGCACGGACGAGTCCCAGCTGACCTCGCTGTTGTGCACCAGGCCCTCCAGCCCGTCGGTCAGCTCCACGAATGCGCCGAACTCGGCCAGCCGGCTGATCCGCCCCTTGTACACCCCGTTCTCCTCGAACTCGGTGCCGAGCAGGCTCCAGGGGTTGGGCCGGGTCTGCTTGATGCTCAGCGACAGCTTGCCGGTGTCGGTGCTGTAGCGGATCACCTTGACCCGCACCTTGCTGCCGTTGGGGAAGGCCGCTACCGGGTCCTCGACACGGTTCCACGACATCTCGGTGACGTGTACCAGGCCCTCGATGCCGCCGATGTCGACGAAGGCACCGTACTCCTTGACCTGCTTGACCGTGCCGTCGAAATCCTGGCCCACCTCGATGGTGCCGCCGAGGTCCTCCTTGAGGGCACGCGCCTCGCGCTCCACCACCTTGCGGCGGGAGACCACGATGTTGTTGCGCCGGGCGTTGAACTCGATGATCTGGAACCGGCAGACCCGGCCCACGAACGCCTCGCGGTCGGGGACCGGCTCGCGGTCCACCTGCGAGGCGGGCAGGAAGGCCCGCTGGCCGGCGATGAACACGTCGTAGCCGCCCTTGCGCGCCGCCGTGATCTTGCCCTCCACCGGGATCTTCTCGGTGTGGCAGCGGGGCAGATCCTCGGCCGAACGTCCGCCGCGGACCAGGATCCGGGACAGCCTCGGCATGCCGAGGTCGGCGCCGTCATCCATCACCGACACCTCGAGCTGCTGGCCCTCGGTGCAAGCCTCTTCGCCGTCCACCTCGACCACCTCGCGGCGGTCGAGCAGCCCTTCCCCTCCCTCGGGCAGGGTCAGGTAGAGGTGGTGCTTCGTGGCCCGCGCCACCGCCGCCACGACCACGGCGCCCGGCGCCGGCCCGACGGGCTGATCCCCAGCCGGAGCCTCCTCGGGGGCCGGAGCCTCCTCGGGGGCCGGAGCCTCCTCGGGGGCCGGAGCCTCCTCGGCGGCCGGAGCCTCCTCGGCGGCCGGAGCCTCCTCGGGGGCCGGAGCCTCGTCAGCGGCTGGTGACTCCTCGGCGGCCGGCGCCTCTTCGGGGGCCGGAGCCTCCTCGGGCGCGGGGGTCTCCTCGGAGGTCGGAGCCTCGTCAGCGGGCAGGGCGTCCTCGGCGGGTGCCTCGGTCGCCTCGTCGGTGGCCGGCTTGTCGACGCCGGTGTCTTCGGGATCGCTCATCGCCCCCAACTCCTCGTTTCGGTCCCTGGGGTCACGGGGCCGCAAAGGATAGAGAACGCACGCGGGAAAGGCAAGGGGCAAAAGGACTGCAGCGGGACAGGAATTTTCCCGTGATACCGGCACGTTAGCCAGCACCCCGGTCGTCTGTGGTCAGAGCATGGAGCGCGCGCGCCGCAGAAGACGGCGGGGCAGCGACTGCTTCGTCTGCTCCAGTTCACGCCGCAGCCGCCGATTGTCCTCCTCCAGTTCCCGCACCCGCTGGCGCAGGGCGTTGACCTCGGACGAGTCACCGCCTGCGCCGCGGCTGGACAGCAGGTCCTGCAGGGTCTCCAGCGACTTCGCGATCTGGCGGTTGGAGTCGTTGATCGGGGCCATCGCCTCGCGCAGGATCCCGGACATCGCCTCGGAGCCTGCGACCACGCGCGCGGGAGGCGACGGCGCATCGCCGTCGTCGATCGCGTCGATGGTGCGGTCGTCCTGCGCGTCGGCCAGGGCGCGCCGGATGTCGCCGGTGGAGCGCCCCTCCTTGTACAGCCTGTCCACGGCCTCGAACACGGCGATGTCCGACGCGGGGTGGCGCACGCCACGAAACTGCTTGGGTCGCTTGATCGGGTGGAGGAACTCGCTGAACTTGCTGGCGCGGTAGCGGATGGTCGTGCTCGCCGTGTCCAGCATGTCGGCGATCTCGACCAGGCTGTAGAGTTCCTCTTCGGTCATCGTCTCTCCCGTGTTCGCGGCCATTCTAGGGCAGTCGCATCGTTGCGTCGAGATACGACCGAATGCGCCATGATCCCGATTATTTGGCCGTCTCTACAACGCGCTTGGATCC
>CAZXHG010000144.1:0-26193 GCA_964639985.1 uncultured Rickettsiales bacterium | reverse complement strand
AGCCGTGGAACCTGCGCTACCCGCTGGTGGACGGCCAGGGCAACTTCGGCTCGGTGGACGGTGATCCACCGGCGGCCTACCGCTACACCGAGTGCCGGTTGACCCGCATCGCCGAGCAGATGCTGGGCGACATCGACAAGGAGACCGTCGACTTCGTCGAGAACTTCGATGGCACCACGGTCGAGCCGGTGGTGCTGCCCACGAGCTTCCCCAACCTGCTGGTCAACGGCAGCGAGGGCATTGCCGTGGGCATGGCGACCAAGATCCCACCGCATAACCTGGGCGAGGTGATCGACGGCGTGATCGCCCTGATCGACGACCCGGAGATGACGGTCGAGGACCTGATGGTGCACATCCCCGCCCCGGACTTCCCCACGGCGGGCACCATCTACGGCACCGACGGTGTGCGCGAGGCCTACCGGACCGGTCGGGGTCGGATCATCGTGCGCGGCAAGGGCGCGGTCGAGACCGACGAGCACGGCAACGAGAAGGCCATCGCCATCACCGAGATTCCCTACCAGGTGAACAAGGCCCGCCTGATCGAGCACATCGCCGACCTGGTCAAGAACAAGTCCATCGAGGGCATTCGCGACCTGCGCGACGAGAGCGATCGCGACGGCATGCGCATCGTGGTGGAGCTCAAGCGCGACGCCATCGGCATGATCGTGCTGAACCACCTGTACAAGCAGACCGCGTTGCAGAGCACCTTCGGCATGATCAACCTGTCGATCGTGGACAACCAGCCGCGGGTGCTCGACCTGCGCGAGACCCTGTGGCAGTTCGTGTTGCACCGTCGCGAGGTGGTCACCCGTCGCTGTGAGTACGAGCTGCGCCAGGCGCGCCACCGGGCCCACATCCTCGAGGGCTTCATCATCGCGCTGGACAACATCGACGAGGTGATCACGATCATCCGCGCCAGCGCAGACAGCGAGACCGCCCGCGATGCGCTGATGAAGCGGTTCGGGCTGAGCGAGATCCAGGCGCGCGCGATCCTCGACATGCGGCTGGCGCGGCTCACCGGCCTGGAGCGCGACAAGATCAACGCCGAGCACGCCGAGGTCATGGCCACCATCGAGCGGCTGGAGCGGCTGCTGGCCAACGACGCGTTGATGATGGCGCTGATCAAGGAGGAACTGCAGGAGATCAAGGCGCGGCACGACGACGAGCGCCGCACCAGCATCATCGAGGCGTCGGCCGACGTGGAACTCGAGGATCTGATCGCGGACGAGGACATGGCGGTGATGATCACCAGCCAGGGGTACGCCAAGCGCTGCGCCCTGTCCGAGTACCGCAGCCAGCATCGCGGCGGCAAGGGCCTGCGCGGGATGGCGACCAAGGACGAGGACTTCGTGCAGGACGTGTGGGTGGCGTCGACCCACGCCTACCTGCTGATCTTCACCCGCGACGGCAAGATGTTCTGGCTGAAGGTCTACCGGCTTCCGCTGGGCGGCCGCGCGGCCCGCGGCCGCCCACTGGTCAACCTGATCCCGATCGATCCCGACGATGCGGTGGTGTCGGTGGTGCCGGTGCGCGAGTTCGACGATCTGCGGTCCATCGTGATCGCGACGCACAAGGGTCGAGTCAAGCGCACCAACCTGCACGCGTACAGCCACGTCAAGTCGATCGGCATCATCGCGTGCAGACTGCGCGACGACGACGAGGTGCTGACCACCCGCCTGCTGGAGCCCGGCCAGGACATCCTGCTGTGCACCCGCGAGGGCAAGGCCATCCGCTTCTCCGAGGAGGACGTGCGGGAAATGGGTCGCGTGGCCAGCGGCGTCAAGGGCATCACCCTGGTCGGCGACGACCAGGTCGTGGGCATGGATGTGATCGAGGAGGGTGCCACCCTGCTGACGGTGACCGAGAACGGCTTCGGCAAGCGCACTTCGACCTCGGAGTATCGACGCCAGCGTCGCGGCGGCATCGGCCTGATCAACATCAAGACCCGCGGCCGCAACGGCAACGTGGTCGGGACGGTGCAGGTGCACGACGACCACGAGGTGATGCTCAGCACCGACCGCGGCCAGGTGATCCGCACCCGGGTCGCGGGCATCTCGGTGATCGGCCGCAACACCCAGGGCGTGACCCTGATCCGGCTCAACGACAACGAGTCCGTGGTCGCCCTGGCGAGGATCGTGGACAGCGACCCCGACGAGGAACTCGAGACGAGCGGGGAGTTCGCCGCCGTCGAGCCCGGCGGGGAGGAGCCCCCGGACGGCTCGCTGGTACCCGCGGACGACACCGGGGATGTCGAGGACTGAGCTCGCTGCTGCGGTGGCAGTCACCTGCGCCTGCGCGCTGGTCGGCTGCGACCGCGCCGCGTCCCGCCTCGATCGCGCGGACCGCTCGCTCCAGGACGGTGACACCGAGCGCGCCCTCACCCTGTACGAGCAGGCATCGGTCAGCGACGACCCCGCGGTGGGCGGCAGAGCCCTGCTGGCCGCTGCTCGCGTGCACCGGGATCGCCTGGGCGACGACGACACGGCCGAGAACCTGTGCGAGCAGGCCGCTGCGCGGTTCCCCGGTGGAGGTGTGGCCGCGGACTGCCTGCTGTTGCTGGCCGAGATACGGGAGGCCCGCCTCGACTGGTACGGAGCCATCGACGCGCGGAGGGAGTTCCTCTCGCAGCAGCCAGCGCACCCGGCCGGCGAGGAGGTGCTGGACGCCATCGCCCGTGGCTACGTGGAGCTGGGCAACCTGGACCAGGCCCTGATCGAGTGGACCGAGCTGCTGGAGCGATATCCGGCCGGCGAGCGGGCCGCTACGGCCCTGCTCGGTGTTGCCCGCTGTCACGACCTGGCCGGGGACTGCGGGATGGCAGCGCCGATCTACCAGCGGGTGCGCACCCGGTTTCCGTCCGCGCCCGAGGCCATCGAGGCGGGCATGGCCGAGGCCGGCTGCCTGGAGGTGCTCGGGGATCTGGGCAGTGCCGAGGCGCTCTACCGCGAACTGGTCGAGGTCCACCCCAACCCGGATGCCGTGCGGCAACGGCTCGACGGACTCCGACGATCCCAGGTGATCCGCACCCCGGCCATCCGCTGAGCTGGCAGAGCCGGATTTCCGATGCGCAGCCGCCATCTTGACCCCCTCGGGCGCACCGTGCTAGGTAGGCCCGCACGAGTGTGGCGAGCAGTGACCCGGACGTGACTCCCACGGGTGGAGGCCCGGAGCCGAACGGCCCCCCACCCCTGGCCGGTGTTCGACGGATCACGGCCGTCGCCATCGCTCTTTGGTTGTTGATCGTCGGGATCGGCTTCGGGCTGGGAGCCACCGATTTTGCCATCGGCGCGGCCTTTGGCGGCGCGATAGTGGTGGTGAACTTCCAGTTCCTCTGGCGGTCGGCCGCGGGGCGCCTGGATGGCGCGCCGGCGGCGGCGGGAACGGTCTGGGCCGTGCTGCGGTACACCGCGCTGGGCATCGGGCTGGTCGCAGCCATCTGGCTGTTCGACGTCGACCCGGCGGGATTGCTGGTCGGACTGACCGTGGTGGTGGCGGCGATCGGGGTCGCAGCCCTCACGGGGATGGTCCGCGGATGAAGACATGAACGTGATGCTGGCGAGCGAGTTCAGCTGGTTCTCCCTGGTCCCGGCCTTGCAGGTCGAGGGGATCAACCTGATTCCCTTCTACCACTCGTGCCTGGCCGCCGCGCTCATCCTGTCGGTGGCCCTGGCCGCGCGCCTGGTGCTGATGCGCAAGGTGGCGTCACCGGATCCCTACGAGGCGCTCACCCCGGACGCGAACCTGCGTCCGCGCAACCTGTTCGAGATGCTCGTGGAGTTCGTCTACGGGCTGTGCCGGCAGGAGCTCGGCGACAAGGCGGACCGCTTCTTCCCCCTGATCGGGGCGCTGTTCCTCTACATCCTGGTGTGCAACCTGATGGGCCTGGTCCCGGGATTCATCCCGGCCACGAGCCACATCGAGACCAACGTCGGCATGGCCGTCGTGGTGTTCCTGACCTACAACATCGCGGGCGTGGCGGCCAACGGGATCGGCTATCTCAAGCACTTCCTCGGTCCCGTGCTGTGGCTGGCGCCGCTGATGCTGATCCTGGAGGTCGTCGGTCACCTCGCCCGGCCGGTCAGCCTTTCCATCCGGCTGTTCGGCAACATGTTCGGTGACCACACCGTGCTGTCGATCTTCATGTACGAGCTCCCGTCCCAGACCATCGGCGCGCTGGCCTACGGCATCCCGGTGGTCTTCCTGGGACTGGGGACCTTCGTCTGCGTGGTGCAGGCGTTCGTCTTCACCCTGCTGACGATCGTGTACATCAAGCTGGCGACGGTCCACGAGGACCACTGATCTCAACAGAACCGGTACCGCCCGCGGAGGGCGCGGCCGAGGAGGAACAAGGGAAGATGACTTTCATTCGCAGAGCTGGTGTATTGATGTCGGGTCTGGCCGTGTTCGTACTGCCCATGGTGGCCTTCGCCGAAGATCCTGGCGCGGGTGCGGGCGGCGGCGCTGGCCTGATCGCCCTCGGCGCCGGCCTGGCCATCGGCCTGGCCGCCCTCGGCGGTGGCCTGGGTCAGGGTCGCGCGGCGGGCGCCGCGCTGGAGGGCATCGCCCGCAACCCCGCGGCCAGCGGCAAGATCTTCACCCCGATGATCATCGGCCTCGCCCTGATCGAGTCCCTGGTGATCTACGCGCTGGTGATCGCGTTCATGCTGCAGGGCAAGATCTGACGGCTGCGGCCTGACATCCACCGACCGCGAGGCCGGGCGGCGACGCGAGGGCGTCGATCCGCACCGGCCTCGTCGTCGTAGCGGCCCTGCCTGGCCAACCACTGAATTGACTCGGGTTTTACGGCGTCGATAACATCGGTCCCCCTTCCGGCCACCCCGGGAGGGGTACGTGTGCGCAAGCGAGGGAGAGGAGAACGAACATGCGACGGGGATGGTTCCTGATGGTGGTGGCGGCCCTGACCGTGGCGCTGATCGCGCCGGCCGCGCTGGCCAAGAAGAAGAAGAAGAGTGACGAACCGCCCCCGCCCGAGCCGGGCACGTGGTTCGACTACCACGGGGTGCAGTGCTACCAGCCGCCCGCGTTCGACTCCACGAAGAACGAGCCGGAGCGCCGCATGATGCGGCAGCACGCCATGGACGAGATGATGCGGCTGCTGCGCGGTGAGGTGAACGAGCAGATCGTGGTGGACGAGAACAAGGTCGAGGCCTGGGAGACCGACTTCCTCGGCAAGCCCAAGGAGATCCAGACGTTCGTCGGCCAGGGGCTCGACCAGTGCAAGCGCTACGCCGAGGGCGAGCTGGGCCTGTCGACCTACGTGCAGTGGCTGGCCGAGGGCGGTAA
This sequence comes from uncultured Rickettsiales bacterium, assembly GCA_964639985.1. Classification (GTDB taxonomy): domain Bacteria; phylum Myxococcota_A; class UBA796; order UBA9615; family CAYRNR01; genus CAZXHG01. The sequence continues at coordinate 20,889 of CAZXHG010000144.1, read as the reverse complement.
GCGCGCGACCGAAGGCGACTGCGTCAACCCGCTGACGTACGAGCTGCACCAGACGATGAGCGTGCAGGACGGCTGGCAGGTGCGGCGCCACATGTGCACCGAGGACCAGGTGCTGATCGAGACCACCGAGACCAACAAGTACACCGTGGACGACACCGGTGACTACGACACCACGCCGTGGATCAACCCCGTGGGCGATCCGACCCGCCCAGAGGCGGGCGACGGATACCCTTGCCCCCACTGCCCGGTGGGTGCGGTGATCTACCGCTTCGAGTACGAGGACGGCCGGGCCCCGCAGGTCGCCACGCTGGGCGTCTCCATGGAGTTCGAGGCGCCGGCCAACGGCTTCATCAGCTTCACGGTCAACGACGTGAGCTACTTCGACAACACGTTCCACGAGGAGAACGGTGTCATCGACTACCTGCCGCTGAGCATCTATCCGCCGGTCCTCGGCGTGGATGTGGGCGAGTAGGATCTGCCAGGAGGAGCCCCTCCGCCCGCGGCCCGGCTGGAGCCCGGGCCGCTACCCGATCAGTCCCCCACCTTCACGTGAACCACCTCGACGCCGTCGTCGGTCAGCGTCATGCGCGCGACCGTGGGTGGGCCGCCCCGTGACGGGCCGGCCGAGCCGGGGTTGACGAACCGGATCCCCTCCATCGTGAAGTCGGCCGGCCGGTGGCTGTGGCCGAACACCACCAGGTCCACCTCCGCGCCCTTCGCACGCTGCAGGAAGTCGTAGGACGGCGAACCGATGTGGCCGATGTCGTGCACCAGCAACACGCGCCGCCCCGCCACGCGCAGGATCTTCTCCGGGGGCCAGCTGCCCGCCGGATCCATGTTGCCCGCCACCACCTCGGTGGGCGCGATCCGCTCCAGCCGGTCGGCCACGTCCTGGCCGCCGATGTCGCCCGCGTGCAGGATCTCGTCTGCGTCCCGCAGCTCGCGGATGGCCTGCTTGCGCAGGGTGCCGTGGGTATCCGAGATCAGGCCTACGACCAGCATTCCATCATCCCCGTCGCGGCAGGATGACACGCCAGGGGATGGTTCGACAATCGCCCTCGGGTCGCGTTCGCTGGCGTGGTCGTTAGAATGGACCTCGGAGTTGATGCCGTGCCGACCGTGATCCCGTGCCCCGACTGCGGCCGTCCCAACGGGGACCGCTTCCCCAAGTGCATGTACTGCGGAGCCGACCTCCCGGACGTGGAGGGCGACGAGGAGGCCTCACCCACCGGCAAGGAGCGGGCGTTGAACGAGGCGCTCGACCCGGCCATGGTCGCGTCGCTACCCCCGGGGTTGCGCTCCCAGTTCCGGCCGATGAGTGCGCGCAAGGAGACCGCGCCCAGGTTCAGGAAGCACTCGCGCACCGAGCTGCGGGCGACCGGGGAGTACTCCACGGACATCGCCACGTCGATCACCGGCGAGTTCACCCCGCCCGCGGATGAGCCGGCTGGCGCGGTGCCGCTGCGCCAGGGGGACGTGCGCGTGACCGCGGACAGCTCGCTGGTGTCGATCGAATCCGAGCTCGAGCCGATCGAAGGGGAGGTGTCGTACGACCAGACGCTGGACGGCCTGCAGGTGGAGTCCCTGGTCGCCTCCGTGGAGCCGGAGGACGAGGCGGAACCGTACAGCCTGCCCGACGCGGTGTCCCTGACCGAGCCCGCGGACCTCGAGCCGCTGCCGGTGTCGTCCGTGATGACCGAGTACGTGTCGTCCGATGCGCCGCCGCCGGACCCGCTCCTGCGGGGGCGTGGCCCCTGGGGGCCACGCGACGCCGCGGCCCGCGTGCTGCTGCTGCCGGATCCGGCCTACCGGGACAACATGCCCTGGCTGCGGGCCCGGCTGCACGCGGTGCTCGGGCTGGACGCGTACACCTGCAACCTGTACCTGCAGCGTCCGTTCCCCGTGTTCCTCGAGGCCCTGCCGGACGAGGCCGCCGGGCAGGCGCTGGTCGAGGAGCTGGGAGACTCCCTGAGAACGCTGCTGCTGACCCGGGAGATGGTCGCGAGCAGCGTGCGTGCGGTGGAGGTGGATCGGGTCCACATCGACGACGTGCAGCTCGTGTTCGCCGAGACCGACCGCCCCGAGCGCGAGCACACGGTGTCCCGGTACGGCCTCGAACAGGCGCACCTCGGCGAGATCAAGCCGGAGCAGGCCGACGAGGGTCCGCTCGTGGAGCGGTCGTTCTGGCGCAACAAGCCGCGCGCCCGCAGGGGGTTCGACGAGATCCTCAACCCCTACTGGCTGCTGGACCTGGTGTTCGCCGACACGACGATCCGGATACGCTCGGATCGCTTCGACTTCACCTGCCTGGGCTCGGATCGCGCGCCGTCCACGCTGCTCAACCTGCGCAACCTCGCCGCGTATCTCGCGCTGGTCGAGGTCGAGCTCGACGAGCTGTTCAAGCGGGTGCCGAGTGTGCGCCGCGAGCGCACCCCGGAGGCCGACGAGGACCCGGGTGTCCCCCCCGAGGTGGTGCTGTTCGACGAGTACGTGATGGTCTCTGCCTGTGCCCGCCGGGCCGCGCGGACCGACCGCTGATGGCCGACGTGGTCGGCCACCTCGCCCTGCGCAAGGGCCGCGAGCGACGCCTGCTGTCCGGGCACGGCTGGGTGTACAGCAACGAGGTCGAGCACCCCCGGCCGCGGCCGGCGTCGGGTTGCCTGGTGCACCTGGAAGACCACCGCGGTCGCTACCTGGCCACGGCCGCCTACCACCCCCGCGCCCTGATCTGTGCCCGCGTCTGGACCCGGGACCGCGACGAGGTCGTCGACCTCGACCTGGTGCGGCAGCGACTGGCGCGGGCCGCATCGCTGCGCCGGGCGCTGGTGCCCGGCTGGGAGGCGTTCCGCCTCGTGCACGCCGAGGCGGACGACCTGCCCGGGCTGGTGATCGACCGCTACGGCCACGACGCCGTGGTGCAGAGCACGTCCGCCTTCACCGACACGCTGGTCGAGGGGCTGGCCGACCTGCTGGTCGTGGACCACGGCTGTGACGCGGTGGTGCTGCGCAACGACGCCCGCGGCCGGCGGTTCGAGGAGCTGCCCGAGCAGGTGGAGGTCCTGGTCGGGGCCGTGCCCGGCGAGTGGTCCGTGCGCGAGGGCGACGCGGTCATCGGCTTCGACCCCGTGGGCGGCCAGAAGACCGGGCTGTTCCTGGACATGCGCGCCAACCGCGACCGGATCGTGTCGTGGGCCGCCGGCCGGCGCGTGCTGGACCTGTACAGCTACGTGGGCGCGGTTGGGGTGCGCGCCGCGCTGGCTGGCGCCGCCGAGGTGACCTGCGTGGACTCGTCGGGCGCGGCCTGTGAGCGAGTGGCGGCCAACGCCGCGGCCAACCGCGTGGACGTGGAGGCCCGCCACGACGATGTGCAACAGGTGCTCAAGGGGGTCCCCCCGGGCTCGATGGACCTGGTGGTGTTCGACCCTCCGGGCCTGATCCAGTCGAAGAAGGACATCGCGCGCGGGGTGGGCAAGCTGCGACGCCTGACCTATCTCGCCCTGCGCGCGGTTGCCCCTGGCGGCGTGCTGGTGTCGGCGAGCTGCTCGTACCACCTGACCCGCGACAAGCACGCCGAGGTGGTGGCCGCGGCAGCGGCGCGCCAGGGACGCACGCTGCGGCGGGTCTATCGGGGCGGAGCCGCGCCGGATCACCCGCTGCTCCCCGCGCACCCGCAGACCGACTACCTGGACTGCATGGCGTTCTGGGTCGAGGGCGCGCCCCGTGGCGGTTGAGCTGTCGCGCGCGGAGCGCGCCGCCCTGCGCGAGGCGGTCTCCACCGTGCGGTTCGATCCGGACGCCTGCGAGCCCTACGGGGAAGACCGGTCAGCGGCCGAGCCGTGCACGCCCGCGGCGGTGTGTCTGCCCCGGTCCACGGCCGAGGTGGCCGCGCTGGTGGCCGCCTGCAGCCGGGAGGGCATGCACCTGACGCCGCGGGGCGCGGGTACGGGCAAGGCCGGTGGCTGCATCACGTCGCCGGGGGGGGTGGTGTGCTCCCTGGAGCGGCTCGTCGGCATCGAGCGACTGTCTCCCGGCGACCAGCTGGTCGAGGTGCTCGCCGGCACGGTGACCGCCGACGTGCACCGGGTCGTGGAAGAGGCGGGGTGGTTCTACCCACCCGACCCGGCCAGCCTCGACGAGTGCACCATCGGCGGCAACGTGGCCACCAACGCGGGCGGCCCCTGTTGCCTGAAGTACGGCGTCACCGGGGACTCCGTGCTCGGCCTGGAGGTGGTGCTGGCCGACGGCTCGGTGGTCTTCGCCGGCCGGCGCGCGCTCAAGGGGGTGGCCGGCTACGACCTGCGGGGCCTGCTCGTGGGCTCCGAGGGCTCGCTGGGGGTGATCACCCGCGTGATCGCGCGGATCCGGCCGCGGCCCCCTGTGACCCGCACGGCCTGGGTCCCGTTCCGTGGCGCGGACGCCGCGTGCGAGGCAGTGGCGGGCGCCATGGGCGCGGGGTTGCTGCCCCGCGCCCTGGAGCTGTTCGACCGACCGGTCCTGCGAGCCATGGACCGGCAGGAGGGGGCCGCGCTGCTGGTGGAGGTCGACGGCGAGGAGGCGAGCTGTGACGGTCAGATCGAGCGCCTGCTGGCGTCGTTCTCCACACGGGGTGCGCTGGGGGCCGTGACCGTGGCCACCGGGCGTGATCAGCGGCAGCGACTGTGGCAGCGGCGCCGGGAGGCATCGGACGCGGTCAAGCGGGGCTACGCGTACCACCTCAGCGAGGACGTGGCCGTGCCGGTGGGGCGCCTGCCCGAGCTGCTGCGCCGCCTGGAGGATCTGGGCGGCCGCGGCGGTGTGGACCTCGCCGCCTACGGCCATGCTGGCGACGGCAACCTGCACGTCAACCTGCTGTACCAGCACCCCGAGCAGCGACCGGCCGTGACCGCCCTGTCCGAGGCCATCTTCCGCGCGGCGCTGGACCTGGGTGGGACCATCACGGGCGAACACGGCGTGGGTCGCCTGAAGCGCCCCTACCTGGCGTGGGAGCAGCCCTCGCGGATGCTCGATCTGCAGGGATCGATCAAGGCAGCGCTGGACCCCGGCGGAGTGTTCGGGCCCGGGTTCCTCCCCCCACCGGCAGCTGGGGGGTAGCGCCCTCCGGGCGCCCCCTCTATCCTGCTCGCCGAGAATCCCAGCCGCTTGGAGGACATCGCATGCACCTGATCACCCTGGATCGCTGGACCACCGACGACATCCTGGCCACCATCGACCTCGGCCGCGAGGTCAAGGCGCATCCGGAGAAGTTCCGCGACGCCATGGCGTTCAAGACCCTGCTGATGCTGTTCGAGAAGCCCTCGCTGCGCACGCGCGTTTCGTTCGAGGTGGGCATGACCCAGATGGGCGGCCACGCCATCTACTACAACATCTCCACCTCGCCGCTGGGCAAGAAGGAGAGCATCGAGGACTTCGCCCGGGTGGTGTCGCGCATGTGCGACCTGATCATGGCCCGGCTGTTCAAGCACGAGCACATGGAGATCCTCGGTCGAGACTGCACGATCCCGGTGATCAACGGCTTGACCGACTTCTCCCACCCCTGCCAGATCGTGGGCGACCTGATGACGATCGCCGAGCACAAGGGCGAGCTGAAGGGCCGTACGCTGGCGTATTGCGGGGACAGCAACAACAACGTCACCCACTCGCTGATCTACGGCTGCGCCCTGGCCGGCGTGAACATCCGGGTCGGCTGCCCGGCCGGCGAGGAGTACGAGCCCCAGCCCGCTGTGCTGGCCGCGGGCAAGGACCTCGCCGCGGCCAGCGGCGCCACGGTCTCGGTGCACCACGACGCAGCCGAGGCCGTGCGCGACGCGGACGCGATCTACACGGACTCGTGGATGAGCTACCACATCCCGGCCGACCAGCGCGACGCGCGGCTGGCGACCTTCATGCCCTACCAGGTCGACGCCGAGCTGATGAGCCACGCCGCCCCGGACGCGATCTTCATGAACTGCCTGCCGGCCATGCGCGGCGAGGAGCAGACCGCCGAGGTGATCGACGGCCCGCAGTCGGTGGTGTTCGACGAGGCCGAGAACCGGCTGCACATCCAGAAGGCAATCATGCTGCGGCTGATGGGGCTCGCCTGAGCAGTGACAGACGTGCACCCGTTCGTGCTCGCAGCCGGGTTCGGCACCCGGCTGCGCCCGCTCACGGACCTGCTGCCCAAGCCCGCCGTGCCCGTGCTGGGCCAGCCCCTGGTCGGGTTGATCCTGGCGCGGCTGGCGCGGGCGGGCCAGACGCGCGCCGTGCTCAACGCCCACCACCTGCCCGCGCCGCTGCGCGAGCAGGTGGACGCGTGGCGGGATCGACACCATCCGGACCTGGAGCTGGCGTACTCGGTGGAGCAGCCGGAGATCCTCGGCACCGGCGGTGGGCTGGTCGCGGCCCGTCCGCTGCTGGGGGAGGGCACGGTCGCGCTGATCAACGGCGACATCCTGTGCGACTTCGACCTGCCGGCGCTGACCGCGACCCACGTCGCCGCCCGCGCCGCGGCCACCATCCTGCTGGTGGAGCACCCCGACGTGGAGCGCTTCGGCGCGATCACCGCCGACGCGGACGGGCGGGTGCTGGACCTGGCGGGCCTGGGCCAGCGCCGCGCCGACGCGGACGGTGGCCCGGCCGGGGAGCCGGTGCGGCGGGGGGTGTTCGCCGGCGTGCACCTCGCCGGTCCGGCCATCTTCGAGCACCTGCCGACCGAGGGGTTCGCCTGCATCGTGCGGCAGGGGTACGTGCCCATGCTGGCCGGGGGCCTGGACGTGCGGGCCGTGTTCCACCCGGGCACGTGGAACGACCTGGGCACCCTCGGCCGTTACCTCGACACCCACGCGGAGTTGCTCGACCACGACGTGCCCGGCCGCTGTGAACTCGCAGACGCCTCGGCCATCGCCTGGGGCCTGGACGTACACGGCCGGCCGTATGGTGACGCGTCGCTCGTGCAGGTCCACGGGGGGGCGCACCTGGTCGCGCCGGTGGCCCTGGGGCAGGGGTGCGTGGTGGGCGAGGGCGCGCGAGTGGGGCCCGGCTGTCACCTGGGCGAGGGTGTGGTCGTGGGCGCGCACTGCACGCTGGACAGGGTCGTGGCGTGGCCCTCCGCGCGTATCGCGCGGGCCGCGTCGTTCCGCCGTGCCGTGCTGTTCAGGGACGGGGCGGTGACGCGGGCGGCCGAGCCCTGAGCCTCACGGCGCGGTGGCCGTCACGTCGATCGGGATGCGGAACTCGGCTGGCGTACCCGACGACGTCACCACCAGCTCGGCCGTGGAGCTGCCCACCTCGGCCGGCGCCGTGTAGGTGACCGTGATCGGGAGCGAGCCCCTTGGGGTCACGGCCACGGTGAACTCGCCGGGCTCGATGGCGAGCTGACCGGCGGCGTCACCCCCCAGAGAGAGGGCCATCTCGGCGCCCGCCTCGCCCGACGTCTCGGTGAATGCCAGCTCGCCGGCGATCGACTGGCCCGTGGCCGCACTCAGCTGCAGCGAGGCCGGGGCGACCTCCACCGTTCCGGTCCAGTCCATCCACACGGTCTCGGCGTCCTGGTGGGTCAGCACGTCGTAGCAGCCCGACAGGTACAGGCCGGACAGCAGCAGGCAGGCGAGGCAGCGGAGCATGGGGATCACTGGCCCTCGAACTCGTCGATCAGCATCTCGATCTGGTCGTCGAGGTCGAGCACGATGTTCTCGAACTCCTCGACCGGGGCCTTCTGCGTCACCGCGTGGTAGCGGATGCGTTCCAGCGCCGTGGTCGACTTGACCGCGCAGGCGGCGAGGTTGGCCAGGGAGCGCACCAGCAGCACCTCGGCCGGCTCGAACTGGCGCGCCGTGCCTCGGGTGGACATGGACATCACCCCCACCGCGGTCTCCCGCACCACCAGCGGGAACACCAGCGTCGAGCCGAGGTTGATCTGGCTCACCTGGTTACGGACCTTCTCGGTCACGGGGTGGACCTGGGCGTCGTCGATCAGCACCGGCTCCAGCGACTCCATCGCCAGCAGGTACTCCGGGTAGCGGTCCAGGGAGATCGCGTGTCGCCGCAGGTTGGGGTTGTCGTGTGAGGCGACCACGAACGCCTCGTCCTCGTCCACACCGCGCAGCACCACGTTGCAGCGGTCGCAGACGATGGCATCCGCGGCGCGCTTGACCAGCACGTAGAACGCGTCGTCCGGCTCCAGGGAGCTGCTGATCGCCTCGGTCACCTCGATGAAGGTGGCCAGGTCGCGGTCGTAACGCTGCGAGCCGGTCTGCAGATCGCTGATGGGCAGCACGGCCCGCTCGAACAGCTGTGCGGGCGCGTCCCCGGTGAGGTTGACCTCGGTGGTGCCGTCGTGCCGCTCGCCGGTGTGGTGCTTCACCCGCGCCAGCAGCTCGTTGGCCATCAGCGGCTTGCTCATCACGTCGTCGAGGCCATCGATGCCACGCAGGATCGCGACGTCGCCCTCGGTGCGGTCGGCCAGCCCCACCAGCGGGATGTCGCCGACCTCCTCGTCACGACGGATCCGGCCGACCATGGCCGCGATCTCGTGGTCGGTGGAGGTGGCCGTCAGGAACACCAGGTCGGGCGTGAACACCTGCATCTCGTCGACCAGGTTGTCCAGGTCGAGCGCCTCCTGCACGGTGTGACCTGCCGGCGCGAGCGTGCCGCGGATGAAGCGGACGACGTCGGCGTCGTGGTCGGCAACGTAGATCTTGACCTTCTTGCTCATCGGGTCCCCGTTCGGGCAGCCGGTCCCGCAGACCGCGCCGGAGGATACTGTAACCGATCCCCGCGGGTCCGTGCCCGGCCGCGCGCTCGTACGGGCGCGTCAGCGCGCCTGCTGCAGCTCGATCAGCACGCCCCCGGTGCTCCTGGGGTGGATGAAGATGATGCGGGCGTCGTGGGCACCGACCTGGATCTCCTCGGTCACGAACCGGATGCCCTGGCCGCGCATGCGTGCGACCTCCGCTTCGAGGTCGTCCACCTCCAGGCAGACGTGGTGGACTCCGGGGCCCCGGTTGGCCAGGTGGCGGGCCACGGGTGATTCCGGGTCCAGGGGCGAGATCAGCTCCAACCTGGACTCGCCCACGGAGAAGAACTGCGCCCGCGTCCGCGCCGGGATCACGTCCTCGGTGCCGCCGGGATCGATGCCGAGGGTGGAGCGGTACTGCTGGGAAGCCGCCTCTAGGTCGGCCACGGCGATGCCGATGTGATGGATGCGCTTGATCATGCTGCTACAATACGAAGGCCCTGTAGCCGGCGTCCAGCGGTCCCCGCCGGGCGCGGCACGCGCCCCAGGACGAGCCATGAGCGAACGATTCGAGCTGCGCATCACCCGCTACCGAGACAGCGATAGCTTCGACCAGGTCGTGGACCTGATGAGCCGCCTGTTCCCTCAGCGCGCGCGGGACGAGCTTGCGTCGGGGCTGGCCGTGACCCCGGTCCTGCTGTCCCACGAGGCCACCGAGGCGGCTGCCCAGGGGCTGCGCGAAGCGCTGACCGGGCTCGGCGCCACGGTGAACCTGCACCGGCTGGACGACGGCGCCACCTCGTCGAGCTCGATGGAGGTCGACGAGGACTTCATCGCCATGACGCGGCTGCGCCGGATGCAGGGCGAGGACCGCTCCACGCCTGCGCCACCGGCCGGCGAGAACGTGGTCAAGCCTCCCTGGGAGGCGGATTGACCGCGGCCCCCCGGCCCGGCCGGAGATTTCACCTCGATCCGGAGCACGCCCCCCGCGTCAGCGTGGTGATTCCCACGTCGGGGCGTGGTGATCTGCTGCAGATCTGCTTGCAGTCCCTGCGTGCGCCGGAGCCCGGGGGTGCCGAGCTGGTCGTGGTGGACGACGGCCGCGCCGACGGCGTGCGGACCGCCTGCCAGCGCGCCGGCCAGCCCGTGCGGCTGGTGGACGTGCCTCGCGGCGCGGGCTTTGCCCGCGCGGTCAACGCCGGTCTGGCCGCGGCGCGCGCCCCGTTGCTGGTGGTGCTCAACAACGACGTGGTCGCGGAGCCGGCGTTCCTGCAACGGCTCGTGGAGGCGGCCGACGCCAGCGGGGCCGGCCTGGTGGTGCCGCGGGTGCTGGCCCTGCGCCAGGCCCGGCGCGTGGACAACACCGGCAACTCGCTGTACCCCGACGGCCTCAACCTGTGCCGCGCGCGGGGCCAGGCCGACGGGCCCCAACACGGCGCGGGGATCGATCCGCTGTTGCCCAGCGGCTCGGCCCTGCTCATCCGTCGATCCCTGCTGGAGCGGATCGGCGGGTTCGACGAGCGGTTCTTCGCCTATGGCGAGGACGCCGAGCTGGGTCTGCGCGCGCTGCGCGCGCGATCCGGCTGCCGGTACGCGCCCGACGCCGTGGTGCGCCACCTCGGTGGCGGCACGTGGGGCCCGCAGAGCCTGCGCAAGGCGTACCTGGTGGAGCGCAACCGCGCCCGGCTCGCGCACACCCACCTGCCGTGGTCCCGGCTGCTGGCCGCGCCGCTGTTCGCGGCCGCACGCTACTGGCAACACGCAGCGGACGCCACGGCCTCGACCGGGCCGCTGGGCTCCTATCCCCGGGGCACGGCGCGTGGCGGCGCGGCCCTGGCTGCGGTCGCGGCCCTGGCCGCCGCGGCTGTGGGCCTGCCGGCCGACCTGCAGCACCGACGACGGCTGGCCGCCCAGGCCACGGTGTCGGAGGCCGAACTCGACGCCCTGCTCGGCGAGCGCATGGTCGGCCTGTCGGAGCTCCGTCGCCGTCGCAGCTGGTGAGTCAGCAGATCGGCTCCACCCAGCCGTCGACGAGGCCTCGCAGCAGAGCTCGTGCTCGCTCGCCGCGGGGCGTCCCGGCGGGATGGAGCAGGGTCGCCGCGGACAGGGCGGAGGCCAGCGCGGCGGCTGTACGCGAATGGCCGCGACTCAGCACCACCTGCCCCCGCGCCTGCTGGTAGGTTGCGAACGGCGTGTGGCGACCCGCCGTGGCCGCGCCGCGGTGCACGGCGCGGGCCTGTGGCACGAGCACGACGCGCCAGGCCGCCTTGCGCAACCGGAGGCACAGGTCCACGTCCTCGAAGTAGAACGGGAAGCGGAGCCCGTTGAATCCGCCGAGGCCCAGGACCGGCGCCACGCGCAGCGCGATCGCCGTTGCGGCCACCGCTGGCACCCCGACTGCGCCGCCTGTCGGTGCCCGCCTGGGGCGCCGCGCCGCGACCCGTCCGCCGCCGAGTGCGACCTCGAGGCCCGCCGACTGCAGGGTTCGCCCGTCCTCCTCCAGCAGCACGGCCCCGGCCGCGGCCACGCCGGGCCGCATTACCTCCGCGGCGAGGTGGGCACGTGCGCCCGGCAGCAGCACCGCGTCGTCGTTGAGCAGAAGCAGCGCCGCGTGGCCTCGCTCGCTGGCACCCAGCAGCGCTGCGTTGGCGGCCTCGGCGAAGCCGCGATCCGGGTGGACCCGCACCCACTCGAACGCAACCCCGGCTTGCACCTCGGGGCGCTCGGGCGACACCAGCCACAGCGGCTGCGACTGCCCCTCGACCGCGCGCGCCAGGAGGGGTTGGCGGCCGGTGGTGATGACCGCCAGGGGCGGCTGGTGGTGATGTCCAGACACGTTCTGGCATAGGATACCCGCGTCCGACCGCTGGACGAAGGGAGCCCTACCATGCGAACCCCGCTCGTTGCCCTGCTGATCGCTGCCCTGGTCGCCGTGCCCGCGCTGATCGCCCTCGCGGGGACCGCCTCGTTCGGCACCCTGCGCCGCGAGGCGATCCAGGCGGTGGGCGCCTGCCGCAACATGGCCACCGTGTCCGGGCAGCTCGGCGAGCTGACTGCCGAGGTCAGCAAGGAGGCGGTCGCCATCCAGGAGGGCACCCCGGGTCGGATCGCCGTGATCCGAGAGCGCCTCGAGGTGGTGGACGGCAAGGTGGGCGAGCTCGAGCGCAAGCACACCGAGCTGAAGGACCTCGGCGTGTCCATGTCGGCCGCGGCAAAGGAGATGTCCGACGCCCACGCGGCCGACAAGGCCGCGGCGCCCGCCGCGCCCGTGCAGTGAAGCTCAGAAGCTCGTCGAGATCATCCAGGCGTGGAGCAGGCGGTTGGCGGCGACCGGCTTGTTGTCGTTGAGCCGCCGGTCCATCTCGCCGACCTCGATACGCATCGAGTAGCTCGCCGAGAACTGGGCCACGGTCCAGCCCAGTCCCCACGACACGTACTTGTCGGCGAACGCGCGGTCGGACGCGAAGCCGCCGCGGATGTTGAACTGCTGGAAGAGCGTGACCTGGGCGCCCGCGTTCATGTCGATCAGCGGCTTGTCCCCGCTGTCGAAGTCGATCACGCCGTCGAGCTCGAACCACAGCAGGCCGCCGAGCACGAAGGCCCCGAACCCCGCCGCGAGCGTACGCGGCTCCTCCTCGAGGTTGGTCTTGATCAGGTTGCCGCCGACGATGCCCAGGGCCACGTTGGGGCTGAGCCAGGCGGTCATGCCCACGTCCATGCTCACCGGGGTGCGATCGCCTTCGAGGTTGTCGTCGACGTGGTACACCCGCAGGGCCGCGCCCACATTGAAGCGGCGCTGAGCGAAGCCGTAGGCCAGGGCCCAGGTGAATCGGTCGATGCGGCGGGTGTGCTCCAGCTCGTCGTCGTTGATGTCCCACCAGCTCATGTCGATGGCGGGATCGAACGGCGGCCGGGCCCACTCGAAGGTCTGGCTGATGCCCATGGCCAGCTCGCTGGTCTGGCAGTCCAGGGCCGATGCGTGGAACACGTCGCTGCGGGTGGCGTCGAAGCGCTGGTAGCCGCTCTCCACCGAGTACCGCGGCACGATGTTGACCATGGCCGCGGGGTTGAGGGTGATGCCGGCGTTGTCCAGGGGCATGGCCCGGCCCGCCCCGCCCACCGCCAGGGTCTTGGCCGGGGACCATTCTTCGGCCGCACCCGCGGGCAGGGACAGCAGCATCAGGGGGAGCAGCGCCGCGACGGCGTTCCAGGCGAGCGGCTTGGCATGGCGGTCGGTCGTCATCGGGGGTCCATCCTACATCACTGGACCTAGCAAGGCTCGTGCCAGCCGCCAACGGCGCCGTACGCCGCCCAGGGGGCCATCCGGCCGCCCATCCGTGGACAGATTGTCACTCTCACCGGGCCTCTCACCGGATGCGCTGACAGGCTGTCACCCGCGCCTGTCTCCGGGGGGTGGTTTCGGGGGCGACGCTTCCGCTTTACAGCGAGCTTGTTTGCGTTTACTATTCGTCGCCCGCCGCGCGTTTTTTGGGATCGAGGGGCGCGGGGCAAACAGCAGGGCCGGCAGACGAGGGTCCCGAGGGGCTGCCGGTCCAGGGAGCGTCGATACCTATGGATTCGGAGAAGCTCGAGTTCTTCCGCAAGCTGCTGAACGAGCGTCTGGAGGCGCTGGTCGAGGAAGCCAACCGCAGCGTGACCGACCTGACCGAGGAGAAGCTCAACCTCCCCGATGCCATCGATCTGGCGTCCGAGGAGTCGACACGGGACTTCTCCATTCGCCTCAAAGACCGCGAGCGCAAGCTGATCTACAAGATCCGCAAGGCGCTGGAGCGCATCGACGAGGGCGAGTACGGCGTGTGCGAGGTGTGCGGCGAGGACATCGCCGAGAAGCGCCTGATCGCCCGCCCGGTCACGACCCACTGCATCGACTGCAAGACCGAGGCGGAGACGCAGGAGCGTATCCGCGGAAGCTAGCCCCCGCGTGACCCTGGACCTGTTCGCCGGCTCGACCCGCCGCGTCGCGGTGTCGCTGCCTGTCCCTCTTCACGATTCATTCGACTACGCCGTCCCCGACGAGCTGCCGTCGCTGCAGGTGGGCCACGTGGTGGCCGTGCCGTTCGGCCGCCGCACCACGGCCGGCGTGGTCGTGCAGGTGGAGCCGCCTGCCCAGGAGGGGTTGAGCTACAAGCCGGTGCGGTCGCTGCTGTACCCCGACCCGGTGCTCACCGACGAGGAGCTGCGGTTCCTGCGATGGGTGGCGCGCTACTACCGCCACCCCCTCGGCCAGGTGATCGCCACGGCCCTGCCGCCGCTGATCAAGGGGGCCTCCCGCGGCGCGGACGACCCCACGGCCTGGAAGCCGCCGTCCGTGGAGGTGGTGCGGCTGAACCAGGGCGAGACCGCGACCCTGTCGGCGTTCGCCCGGCCGGGCCCGGTGCGGGACCGGATGATCGCCTACATCGCCCGCTTCGACGAGGTGGAGATCCCGCAGCTGGTGGCGCAGTTCTCGGGCGCCCGTCCGATCCTGGCGAAGCTCAGGGCCCTGGACCTGGTCACGGTCGAGTCGCGGCAGCGATCCGCGCAGGTGGCCCTGGACGACGCGGCCGGTGAAGACGCGGCCGGGGCGCCGGAGCTGACCGACGAGCAGGCCGAGGCCGTTCAGCGCATCGGCCAGGCCCTGGCTGACGGGGAGTTCGCGCCGGTGCTGCTGCACGGCGTCACCGGGTCGGGCAAGACCGAGGTCTACCTGCGGGCGGCCGAGCAGGTGCTGGGCGATGGCGGGGGCGTGCTCGTGCTCGTGCCCGAGATCGCGCTGACCCCGCAGCTGGTGGAGCGGTTCGCCGCGCGACTGGGGGTGCCCCTGGCCGTGCTGCATTCGGGGCTGACGGCCAGCCAGCGGCTGCAGCGCTGGTACGGCCTGCGCGACGGATCGGTGCGTCTGGCCATCGGCGCCCGCTCGGCCGTGTTCGCGCCCGTGGCCGACCTGAAGCTGATCGTGGTCGACGAGGAGCACGACGGCTCGTACAAGCAGGACGACGGGCTGCGCTACCACGCCCGCGACGTGGCCATGATGCGGGCCTCGCAGGCCAGCGCGGTGTGCGTGGTCGGCTCGGCAACCCCCTCGCTGGAGACCCTGCACAACGCCGACGCCGGCCGCTACCAGCGGCTGGTGCTGAGTCGGCGGGTGCAGGACCGCCCCATGCCCGGGGTGACCGTGGTCGACCTGCGGGAGGAGCGGGGTGGAGACGGGGAGTCCCAGCGGCTGCTGACCCCCACGCTGGTCGAGGCCGTGGGCGAGACGGTCGAGCGGGGCGAGCAGGTGATCCTGCTGCTGAACCGCCGCGGGCTGTCCACCATGGTGGTCTGCGGCGGCTGCGGCGGGCAGTTCCGCTGCGAGGACTGCGATACGGCCATGACCTACCACGGCCGCCGCCACCTCATGATCTGCCACTACTGCAGCCGCGCCGAGCTGCTGCCCGAGCGCTGCCCCAACTGCGGCACGGCGTCCATCGAGCTGCTGGGGGAGGGCACCGAGCGGGTCGAGGAGGGGCTGGCCGAGCTGCTCCCGGGTCTGCGCGTGGACCGCATGGACCGCGACACCACCCTAGACCGGGGCGCGCACGCGCGGATCCTGGACCGCTTCCGCAGGGGTGACATCCAGGTGCTGGTGGGCACGCAGATGGTGGCCAAGGGCCACGACTTCCCCCGGGTGACGCTGGTGGGCGTGCTGCACGCGGACGCGGCCCTGCACATGCCCGACTTCCGCGCCGGGGAGCGCACGTTCGCGCTGCTGACCCAGGTGGCCGGGCGCGCGGGCCGCGACGAGCTGCCCGGCCGGGTGCTGGTGCAGACCTTCGCCCCCCACCACGAGGCGATTCGCCACGCGCTGCAGCACGACTACGAGGGATACGCGCGCCGGCTGCTGCAGCACCGCCAGGCCCTGGGCTACCCCCCGTTCAGCCGCCTGGCCATGGTGCGGCTGAGCCATCGTCGCGAGTCGAAGGTGCGCCGGGCCGCCACCGTGGTGGGCGACGCGATCCGCGGGGCGCTGCGTGCGCGCGGCGGCCGCGATGCGGGCCTGCGCATGCTGGGTCCGGCCCCGGCGCCGTTGCAGCGCCTGGCCGGCCGCCACCGCTGGCGCGTGATGCTGCTGGCCCCCGACCCGCGGGCGGTGGCCGCCGTGTTCGACCAGGCGGCGCCCGCGCTGGCCGAGGCCGCGAAGATCCACGGCCTGCGCCTGGCCGTGGACATCGATCCCCAGTCCATGCTGTAGCCCTTCTGCTTCCCGACCGTTCGATCGGTACCAACCCGGGAGGACCGATGAAGCACCTGATCTGCCTGACCCTCGCCGCGGCCGTGCTGCTGCTGCCCGCCACCTTCGCCGCCGCCCAGGGCGAGTTCGACGACGGGGAGGGCCCCCGCGTGATCTACAAGCCGGTCACCGAGATCGACATCGACGCCGCCACCATCGAGGGGGTCCTGCAGCGCCCCCACGGCCAGATGTTCCACGTGCTGCCCGAGTACAAGGGCAAGGCGCTGGTCAAGCTGCGGCAGGACTTCAACCCGGAGATGATGGAGTCGGTGCACTCGTTGTAGCGACGCCAGCCCTGGTATAGTTGACTCCTCCCAGGAAGGAGAGCACAGGGTTTGCAACCCCCTCCGGAAT
Source organism: uncultured Rickettsiales bacterium (assembly GCA_964639985.1). Lineage (GTDB taxonomy): Bacteria > Myxococcota_A > UBA796 > UBA9615 > CAYRNR01 > CAZXHG01. The sequence goes on along the minus strand of CAZXHG010000144.1, from coordinate 4,552 downwards.
CCGCCTCGGCGCTGGTCGAGCTCATCGTCCTCGGCGTCTGCCTGCTGTTCAGCGCGTTCTTCAGCGGAACCGAGACCGCGCTGACCGCGCTGTCGCACACGCGCACCAGGCAGATCATCGACGAGGGTGACCGCTTCTCGCCGGTGCTGCAGGTGTGGCTGGACCGGCCCAACCGGATCCTGACCACGCTGCTGGTGGGCAACAACCTGGTCAACATCCTCGGCTCGATCCTGGCGGGCCGCATCGCCCACCACTACCTGCACAGCTACGCCGACGCCGTGGCTGTGGCCGCGATGACCGCCGTCGTGCTGGTGTTCGGCGAGGTCACGCCCAAGACGTACGCCAAGCACAACCCCGACCGCCTGGCCGTGCCGGCCATGTACCTGGTGCGGATGTTCGAGGTGGTGTTCATGCCCGCGGCCTGGTCGCTGGCGTGGTTCAGCCGCCGGCTGGTGCGCTGGTTCGGCGGCGCGGCCAGCGCCGAGGGCCCCTCGGTCACCGAGGGCGAGATCGAGTACATGATCGAGCTCGGCCAGAAGGAGGGGGTGTTCGAGGAGGACGAACGGGGCGAGCTGCTGTCGTCGGCCCTGGAATTCAGCGAGATCATCGCCAAGGAGATCATGATCCCCCGCACCCAGGTGCACTTCCTGCAGATCGACACCCCGGTGGAGAAGGCGCTGGAGAAGCTGATCGCCTGGGGCCACTCGCGGGTGCCGGTCTATGGCCAGACCCTGGACCACATCGAGGGCGTGCTGTACGCCAAGGACCTGCTGCAGGTGGCGCACCGGGATCCCCGCACGCGCAGCCTGGCGCGGCTGATCCGCCGCAGCCTGATGTTCGTGCCCGAGACCCAGCGGGTGGCCGAGACGCTCAAGGAGATGCAGCGGCGGCGGCTGCACATGGGCGTGGTGGTGGACGAGTTCGGCGGCAACGCCGGCCTGATCACCATCGAGGACATCCTCGAGGAACTCGTCGGCGAGATCCGCGACGAGTACGACCGCGAGGAGGAGCCGCTGCGGCAGCTGGACGACACCAGCTGGGTGGCCAACGCCGGCCTGTCGGTGTTCGATCTCGGCGAGACCCTCGAGGTGGAGTTCCCCGACGATGGCGAGTACGAGTCCGTGGGCGGGTTCCTCACCTCCCAGCTCGGCCGCGTGCCCGAGGTGGGCGCCACCCTGGACTTCGGCGGCCTGCGGCTACGGGTGCTGGCCGCGGACGAGACCAAGGTGGCGCGCGTCCGCATCGACCGGCTGTCTCCCGAGGAGATCGAGGAGGAGGAGGAGCGCCGGTCGCAGGATGGGGGTTAGCCCGGCCCGGCCATCTTCTCCCTCACCTTGTCCAGCCGCCGCTTGGCCGGTCCGTACTTGGGCTCGGCCTCCAGCGCCGAGAGGTACTGCCGTTCCGCCTCGGGGTAGTCCTTCTTGCGCTGGGCGATCTGCCCCAGCCGGTAGTGCGCGTGGCAGCGGTACATGTCCGGAATCCGCGTCTCCAGGTACATCTGGAAGAACTCGGCGGCCTCGTCGTTGTGGCGCCGCGTCTTGTAGTAGCAGTCGCCGATGTGCCACAGCACGCGGCGGTTGGACGGGTCGACCTGTCGGATCTCCTCGAACGCGGCCAGGGCCGCGTCATAGTCCTTGGACTTGGTGTAGATCCGGCCCAGCAGCATGTTGTTGATGATGCTGTTGGGGTACTCCTGCTTGAGCGCCAGACACTCGGCGATCGCCTTGTCGTACTCGCGCTCCTCCATGTAGGTGTACGCCAGCGCGAACGACGCCCCGGCCCACACCAGCAGGCCCTCGTCGCGAGCCCGCTCCATCTGGGCCAGGCCCTCGGCGCGGTGGTCACCGAAGCGCGGCAGGAAGTCGACCCGCTCGGTGATCGCGGTGCGCCAGTAGTTGTAGATGCCCACGCCCAGGTCGGGGTCGGCGAAGTCTGGCGCCAGCGCCTTGGCCTTCTTCATCGACTCGACCGCGTCCCAGCCCTTGTTGAAGGCGGTCAGGTAGTCGCCCTCGCGCACCCGGTCCAGGCCGTCGAGGCCGATGACGCCGGCGTAGATAAAGGTGTGCCACGCCTTCTGCTGGGGTGACTTCAGCGCGCGCTCGACGCGCTCCAGCGCCTTGTCCGCCTCCACGCGGTAGGTGTCCCGGTATCCGTAGTCGAAGTTCTCCAGCATCATCGACTGGTAGACCACCGAGCGGCCAAAGGGGCCGATCGGGGAGTCGGGGTACAGCTCACCCACCTCGCGAAAGTGTCGCAGCGCCAGCTGGTGCTCGCGCTGGTAGATCAGCTCCAACCCCTCCTGCGTGCGCCGCATCAGGTCGGTCTCCACGCCGAGGGTGTTCTCGCCGGTGAACGTGCGGGCCATGGCCGGCGGGGCGGCGAGCGTGAGGCCCAGGAGCAGGCCGGATATCGTGAGTATGCGTCTCATCGTCATGCTCCAATCGTAGCGGTCAGTCTAACCGAATCAGACGATCGGGCCGCGCGGATCTTCGGTCCGGTCGCCCTTGTAGTTGTGCGCGCGTGGGGGGTTCGGGGTAGAATTCGGCGGCGGAGGCCTTTGCATCATGCGGATTGCCTGGACCATCCGGTGGCTGTTGTTGCTCGGAGCGTTGCTCGTGTTCGAGACCGCCTGCGGCCCGATCCGGGCCACCTCGGGCCTGGTGTACGCCAAGCAGGCGCTGACCGAGGCCGAGGCGGACGGCGCCGACTCGGTGGCGCTGTACGAGATGACGCTGGCGCGGGAGTACCTGCGCAAGGCCAGCGAAGAGCTCGGCTACAACGACTACTACATGGCCGAACAGCTGGCCATCAAGGCCGAGGAACTGGCGGACCTGGCGCGGCAGAAGACCCTGGGCGGGGAAATCATCGAGGAGGAGAAGCCCGACGAGATCACCGGCGTCACCGTGCCCGACGTGGACGTGACCGACCTGCCCGAGTGGGGTGAGGTGGTGCCGGACGCCCGCATCGACCAGGGGGAGAAGGACGAGCAGCTGCTCGAGGCCGAGGACCCGTGGGGCGACTACACCCCGTCCACCGAGGACGAGGACGACACCAGCGGGGGGACCCCATGATCTCCCGCGCCGTCGCGATCGGCGCGGTGCTGGTGCTGCCGTTGCTGGCCACGGCCTGTGGCGCCAACCTCAACGAGCTGCGCGCCGTGCACTCGGGCTTCGAGGTCGAGCTGCAGCAGGTGGGCAACAAGGGGGCGCGGACCTGCGCGCCGCTGGCCTACGCCAAGGCCGAGGCCGAGCACGTGTTCGCGGCCATCGAGTTCGCCCAGGGCGACGTGCTCAAGGCGCAGCGCCACATGGACGAGGCGCGCAAGTACCTGGAGGTGGCCAAGGTCGCCACCCAGGGCTGCCGGGTGCCCGACGAGGTCCCGATCGCCGACACCCGGGTGGCGCCGACCTACGAGCGTGCCACCGTGGACACCGGCATGACCACCGACAGCGACGGCGACGGCATCGTCGACGCCGAGGACCGCTGCCCGTCCAAGCCCGAGGACCGCGACCAGTTCAAGGACGACGACGGCTGCCCGGACACGGACAACGACAACGACGGCATCGCCGACGTCAACGACCTGTGCCCGGACGAGCCCGAGGACCGCGACGGAGTGGACGACACCGACGGCTGCATCGACCCGGACGACGACGGGGACGGCATCGCCGACGTCGACGACCTGTGCCCCAAGGCGGCCGAGACCTTCAACGGCCTCACCGACGAGGACGGCTGCCCGGACGAGGCCCTGTCGCGGCTCAAGGTCGAGCGCAACCAGATCGTGCTGCTGGAGCCGATCCAGTTCATGGGCAAGACCGCGGAGCTGCACGCCGGCGCCTACCTGGTGCTGTCGGAGCTGTCGGTCTACCTCGACGCGTACGCGGGCATCCGTATCCGCATCGAGACCCACACCGACTCCACCGGGGACGAGGGACAGAACCAGACCCTGACCGTGGAGCAGGCAGGCGCCATCCGCGACTACCTGGCCTCCCAGGGGGTCAGCCTGGACCGCATGGAGACCCAGGGGTATGGCTCGCGCATCCCCATCGATACCAATCGCACCGAGTCCGGGCGGGCCGGCAACCGCCGCGTCGAGATCTACATCATCCAGTAACCGCCGAGATCGGTGGGGCAGACGTCGGGCCGAAGAGCCCGGGCCCCAGTCTTGCTCCAAGAGGAATCCCCATGGAACCCAAGCAGACCTGGATCCGCGACGTGGGAGCCCACGACGGCCAGACGGTCACGCTCAAGGGCTGGCTGTACAACCAGCGCAGCAGCGGCAAGATCCGTTTCCTGCAGGTGCGCGACGGCACGGGCGTCATGCAGTGCATCGTGTTCCGCAAGGAGGTGGCCGAGGCGTGCTGGGAGGCCTCGGCCGATCTGAGCCAGGAGTGCTCGCTGATGGTCACCGGCACGGTGCGGGCCGACGCGCGTGCCCCGGGCGGGTACGAGCTCGGCGTGACCGACGTGGTGCCGGTGAGCCCGTCCGAGGGCTACCCGATCACCAAGAAGGAGCACGGCGTGCACTTCCTGCTGGGCCGCCGGCACCTGTGGG
>CAZXHG010000143.1:0-26257 GCA_964639985.1 uncultured Rickettsiales bacterium | reverse complement strand
CCATGTCGTGGGTCGCGATGACCACGTCGGCGCGGCCGTCGCCGGTGACGTCGCCCACCTCCACGTCCCGCAGGCGCTCCTGCTTGCCGCCGAAGGTCGGGGCCCAGTGGGTGGTGGCCGTCCACTCGCCGTCCACCTTGCGCCAGGTCTTGAGGCGGGCGGCGTTGGCGCCGATGGTCAGCAGTACGGGCTCCTCCGGGCCATCGTCGCCGTCCACGTCCACCATCATGGCCTTGTGGAAGACGTTGCTCTCGGGGTCGAGCAGGACCTCGGTGGCCCAGCTCTGGCCCGCGCCCCAGATCATCTGCAGCTTGCCCGGAGCGGGCACGATCCTGCTCTTGGCGGGGTCGTCCGGGTCGACCTGGCTCTCGAACCAGGCCTGGGCCAGCAGCAGCGTGTGGGTCTCACCCGGCGGCTGCACGGTCACGGCAGGCGTCGCGGTCTCGTCGCCAGAATCGGCGGTCGACGTCTCGCCCTTGCAGGCGGCGAGGCCCAGCCCGATCAGGGCCGCGCAGGTCAGCATCAGCACGTCGCGCATGGCATGTCTCCTCGATGGAAAGCTGGAAAGTACTGTCCCGGGCCGCGTGATTCAACCCTCGTTTGCACGCGCTCTCACGCGCGCGCCACTGGCAGACGGGTCGAACCAATCCTATACTTCTCGTGATTTCACGGGGTTATCGACAGTGACGAAGGCACGACCACCCGCAGAGCCGCCAGTCCGCAGGGTCGGGCTGTACCGCGCGGTGGTGCTCAACCTCGCCGTGCTCGTGCTGACCACGCTGCTGCTCAACGCGGTGCTGGTGTGGAACATGGGCTCCGGGGATCGGGTCCGCCACCAGGAGCGACTGGCGCTGCAGACCGCCAGCCTGCTGGCCGAGCAGGTGCAGGGCTCGTTGATGGTCAACGGCGCGTCCCTGAGCCCGGACAGCGCGTCGCTGGTCGAGCCCCTGGTCACCGACGTCTTCGAAGGGGAGCTGGGGCCCTCGTCGCTGATCGTGGTGGATACTTCGCTGCGGACGGTGGTGGCCCTGGGCGAGACCGGCGAGGAGCCGATGATGCCGGCCGAGCTGCGCGAGGCCGTGGTCGCGGCCCACGTGCTGACCGGCACCGAGACCTCCAAGAGCAGCTTCTGGGGTCAAAGGCAGGTCTACGCGGCCGTGCCGATCCGCATTGGCGCGCACACCGAGGGCGGCGTGCGGGCCGCGTTCCCGATCGGCACCACCGGCACCTGGGTGGTCGACTGGAAGCTCGTGGTGTTCGTGCTGTACTGCGCCGTGGCCGTGGTCATCGTTTCGCTGTTCGGCACGGCCATCTTCCGCAACCGCATCCTCAACCCGATCCAGGTGCTGATGGTGGGCACGGCCAAGGTGTCCGAGGGCATGTTCAGCATCCGCGTGCCCGAGGACGAGCCCACGGAGATCGGCGAACTGGCCAGCTCGTTCAACCTGATGGCCGAGGAGCTCGAGCGCTACCAGGCGCGCTCCGAGGAGCAAGTGGGCGAGCTGCAGCACATCAACGAGCTGCTGGAGCGTACCCGCGACGAGCTGGCCTTCCAGGCGCGCATGGCGGGTGTGGGACGGCTGGCCGCGGGCGTGGCCCACGAGATCGGCAACCCCCTGTCCGCGGTGATCGGCCTCGTCGACCTGCTGCGGGACGGCGACGTGGACCCCGAGAGCCGAGCCGACCTGCACCGCCGCATCGCCGACGAGCTGCAGCGTGTGCACGCGACCGTACGGGACCTGCTCGACTATGCGCGGCCGCCCGAGGGGGAGACCGAGCCGGTGGACCTGGCCGGCGTGCTGCAGTCCGCGGCCGAGATGGTGTCCATGCAGAAGGAGTTCGACCACGTCGACGTGACCACCACCCTGCAGTCCGGGCTGGTCATGGCGAAGGCGGAGCCCTCACGGCTGCGGCAGGTGCTGATCAACCTGTTGCTGAATGCCTGTGACGCGGTGAACGGACGGGGCGCGATCCAGCTCCGCGCCCGGCGGGCGGGCGACCTGTGCGTGGTCGAGGTGGAGGACGACGGCCCGGGCGTGGCCCGAGAGGCCGTGGATTGCATCTTCGATCCGTTCTTCACCACCAAGGAACCGGGCGCTGGCACGGGCCTGGGCCTGTCGGTCAGCCTGCAGATCGTCGAGGGATTCGGCGGCCGCCTCCGCTACCGGCCCGCGGATGGCGGGGGCGCGCTGTTCATCGTCGAGCTGCCGATCGCGGAGTCCTGAGCCGTGGCGGGCGGAACCCCCGGGTCCGCTGCGGTGTCTTGCATCGATGAGATGCACGCCACACGCCCCGACGAGCTCGACGAGCGCACTGCGCGCGCGGCCGCCGCGATCGAACGGTCGCTGGCGGCGGTACGCCGGCGGCAGCGTGTCCAGGCCGCGACCCTGGTGCTGGGATTCTCCCTGGCCTGGATCGGCGCGGTCTGGCTGACCGCTGCCGCGCTCCGGATCGCCTCCGCACCCGCCCTGGCGTTGACCGCGTTCGTTGGCGTGGCGTCGATCGTCGCGGGGGAGGTGGTCTGGCCCTGGCTGCGCGATCGAGGGACGCTGCGGACCGCCGGCCTGCTCGACCGCCACCTCGGCGGCGATCCGGTGGTGGTGGCCATGGAGCTGGCCAGCGGGGTCCGCGCCGGGCGCTGGGCCAACCCCTGGTCGAGAGACCGCATCAGCGGCCACCTCCAGCAGGTCGCGCGCGCGGTGAAGGGCGTGAAGCCGGCCCAGGTGCTGGCCTGGCCTCGTCGCGCCCCGCTCGCAGTGCTCGGGCCGGCCATCGCCCTGGTCGTGCTGGTCACATTGCCATGGGCTCGACCGCGTCTCGAGCCCGTCGCAGCCCCGGCGCGGTCCGAGGTCGACGGGCTCGCGTCCGCGCCGGGCGCCGCGCTGCAGGACGTGGAGGTGAGGCTGCAACCTCCGGCATACACGGGCCTCGAGGTGGAGATCCTGCCCTCTGGCTCCGGTGCGTTCAGCGCGCTGCCCGGGACCGCCGTGACCGTGCGGGCTCACTGCGGTGTTCCCCTGCAGGAGATCGGTTTCCGGGTAGGGGGTGGGCCCTGGCAGGCCGGGGAGGTCAGGGGTCGTGACGGCCTCGGCCTGTCGTTCGTGCTGGGGCGTGAGAGTCGCTACCAGGTACGGGCAACGACCGTCGAGGGTGAGATCGTCGAGTCCGGACCGCTGCGGATCGTGGTGCTGTCCGATCAGGCCCCCGAGGTCACCGAGGCGAGCTGGCCCACCGACGACGTCGAGCTGCGTCCGGGCGAACGCCTGCCCCTGGTGCTCGGGGCACGGGACGATCACGGGCTGGGTGCGGTGGACGTGGTGCTGTCCCGCGGTGGCGAGGAGGTCGACCGCGAGCGGGTCGCCGCGCTCGAGGGCCCCTCGGTGGCGGACCTCTCCGTGGCCTGGAGCCCCGGGGCCGACGACCCGGGTGGCCGGCACCTGCTTCACGTGGAGGTGTTCGACAACGACACCGTGTCCGGGCCCAAGGCGACGCGGACCACCGCCGTGACCGTGTGGGTGTTGACACCCCGCGAGCTGCAGCGCCGCGCGCTCGCGGCTCGGGCGGGCTTGCTGGACGCCGTGCTGCTGGCCCTGGGCGAGCACCTGCTGTGGCAGCACGCCGAGCAGGAGGGCGGCCCGGTGGACGACGGTCATGCCACGCGGGCCTCGCAGCAGATGGCCGCGGTGCTGGCCATGGCCGCCGAGGTACGGGCGCTGGGCGACCCGGACGCCGATCCGGCCGCGCTCGCCACCGTGGGCGCGGTGGTCGACGACGTGGCGCGCTCCTGGGACCGGGTCCAGCGCCAGATCCGGCGGCGCACCATCGATCCCCGCCGCGCGCGCGGCGAGGAGCTGCGCGACGCGCTCGACGGACACGTGCTCAACCTGGAGCGGGCTGCCCTGGCCCTGGACCGGCTCGTCACCGAGGCGCGCTGGGATGCGGCGCTGGCCGCGTCGCGGGACGCGTCCGCAGCCATGGAGCGTCTCCGCCAGGCCATCGCGTCGGGCGACATGGACGCGATCGGTCGCGCCGAGCGCGACCTGGAGCGCGCCATGGCCGAGTACCACCGGCAGATGGCCGCGCTGCAGGACACGCCGAGCCTGGACCTGGCCAACACGCCGGCCGCCGCGCGCACCGCCGACCTGATGCAACGTGTGCAGGCCCTGCTGGCCGAGGGGCGCCACGCCGAGGCCATGGAGCTGCTGTCCCAGGGCGCGTCGCAGATGGCGAGTCTGGAGCAGTACGCCACCGGCGGCGGCAACCAGGCCGAGCTGCTCGCGCAGCTCGACGCGCTCATCGAGCAGGTGGAGGGGCTGACCGAGGAGCAGGGTCGCACCAACCGGTCCATGGCCGATCTGGCCACGGACAACCCGGCGGCCGGCGCCCCCGCGGGCCTGGACGCGCTCAGGCAGCAGGTGGCGACCCTGCGCCGCGACGTGGCCGCGCTGCGCGACGAGTCCATGCACGAACGCCTGGCCGAGGCCACGGCCACGCGCACCGGGAGGGACGACCGCTACCTGCAGGAGGCGGACGAGGGGCTGAGCACCGGCGACCTCGACCGGGCCATCGAGGGGATCGCGCGGGGCGACAGCGAGCTGCTCGACCTGGTGCAGATCGCCGAGCTGTACGCGGACGTGGAATCCACGGGCATGGACGAGGCGCGGTTCGGTGCGTGGCACGAGGCGTTGATGGATGCCGAGTCCGAACACCTGGCGCTGTTGGAACGTATCCTGGGGATCGAGCGGCAGTGGCGCCAGGCCCGCGCCGAGGCGGCCGAGCCCGGCCGCGAGGTGGCCGCGGGGCAGCGGCAGCTGGCCCAGCAGGTGGAGCAGCTGCGCGAGGAGCTGGGGGGCACGGCGCACCCCATGGTGGGCGGGGACCTGCAGCGGGGCATGCTCGATGGCGCGGGCGGCATGATGGAGGCCGCCGCCGCGGAGCTGGAGCGGGGACGGCCCGACCGCGCGCTCGGCGACGGCGAGGAGGCCGAGGGGCGGCTGCGCCAGCTGCGGGACCAGCTCGACGAGATGCGCAGCAGCGCAGGCCAGGCCGGGGGCATGGCCATGGCCGCGGCCGGATCGTGGAGCTACTTCCACCAGGGCGCCGACACCGTGGAGATCCCACCCCCGGAGCGCTACCGGGACCTCGAGGCGTTGCGGGCCGCCGCGCTCGAGGCGGTGACCGAGGATGCCCCGCCCGAGTACCGGCCGCACAACGACGCCTACTACGAGGAGCTGGTGCGATGACGCGGGTCGTCCGGGTGCTGTGCCTGGCCGTGCTGCTCCCCGCCGGGGCGGCGTGGGCGAACACGGAGGCGCTGCTGATCCGCGGCTACGAGGCCATCGAGACGTTCGATCTCGACGGGGCGCGGGCGGTGGGCCGGGAGCTCGACGCTACGGGCGCGAGGGGTGGGGAGGTGGCGCTGTACCGCGCGATCCTGGCGCGGGAGCAGGGCGACCACGCGGCGGCCGTGGCCTGGGTCGGCGAGGCCTCCGCCGGACCATACGAGGACGTGGTCCGCCGCACCATCGAGGCCGGCGCGGCCTGGATGACGGACGCGGTGGAGCTGCACAGCGAGCACTTCGTGCTGCGCCACACCCCGGGCGTGGACGCGGTGATGGCCTCGCGCGCGCTGCAGGTGCTGGAGGCGTCGTACGAGGCGCTGGGGCGGGATCTGGGCCTGTACCCGGACGACCCGGTGCTGGTGGAGATCTACCCCACGTCGGCTGCGTTCGTGGCGGCCGCAGGCCTGCCGCCGGAGGCCGTGGCCAACGACACCATCGGGCTGTGCCGGTTCGACCGGCTGCTGATCACGTCACCCATGGCCGCCCCCTTCGGCTACCCCTGGGCCGACACCCTGTGCCACGAGTACGCCCACCACCTCGTCAACCATATCGGCGGTGGGCGCGTACCGGTGTGGCTGCACGAGGGCATCGCCGCGTTCGGGCAGCGGCGCTGGCGGGGCGACACCGACCTGGTGCTGGACCCGGCGTCCGAGCGGCTGCTGGTGGCCGCGGTGCGCGACGGCGGCACGGTGGGTCTGGACGAGATCGGCAACTGCCTGTCCTGCCTGGAGTCCAAGGAGCGCGTGCAGCTCGCCTACGCCCAGGTGCACACGATGGTCGACCACCTGGTCAGATCGCGGGGCATCGACGAGCTGCTGGCCGTGCTGGCGGCCTGCCGCGCTGGCGCGGACGCGCGCGACGCGGTCGGCGCAGTGTGGGGCGAGGGGTACGCTGCGTTCGAGCAGAGCTGGTCGGGCGACGTGCTGCGTCGCCGCGACGAGCCTCGGGCCGCGGTGCTGTCGCTGCAGCTCGACCAGCCCGCGGGTGGCGAGGACGTGCCCGCCGCGGACAGCCTGCTGGCAGACACGCCCGATGGCGCGGCCCACTCGCGGCTGGGGGATCTCCTGCTCGACCGCGGCCTGATGGGGGCGGCCCTGCTGGAGTACGACCGCGCCGCGGCCGCGCTGCCGGAGGCCTCGCCGTCGCTGGCGTGCAAGCAGGCGCACGTGCTGCGATCCCTCGAGCGCCCGGAGGAGGCCCGCGCCCTGCTCGACGACGCCCGCGCGCTGTACCCGGAGTTCGAGCCGCTGTCCGTGCACCTGGCCTCGACGCTCGAGGCGCTGGGCGACCGCCCGGCAGCGCTGCGGGCGCTGGACGACGCCGAGCTGCTCAACCCGTTCGACCCGCGGATCCACGCCTGGCGGATGGCGTGGACCGACGACACGGACCTGGCCGAGGCCGCGCGCCAGGCCCTGGAAACCCTGCAGGAAGGTCTCAGGTAACATGGACGCAGAACCCGTGCAGGCCATCGACATCCCCGAGCGGTGCACCTCCCTCCGAGAGCAGATCGCGCGCGTGATCGTGGGTCAGGAGGCCGTGGTCGAGCTGCTCGTGATCACCCTGCTGGCGCGGGGTCACGCCCTGTTCGAGGGCGTGCCCGGGCTGGGCAAGACACGCCTTGTGCGCAGCCTGGCCGAGGTCACCACCTGCAGCACGGCCCGCATCCAGTTCACGCCGGACCTGATGCCCGCGGACATCACCGGGTCGGAGATCCTGGTCGAGGACGAGCTGGGTCGGAACCGGACCCTGCGCTTCGTGCGCGGCCCGCTGTTCGCCAACCTGGTGCTGGCCGACGAGATCAACCGGGCCACGCCCCGGACCCAGGCCGCGCTGCTCGAGGCCATGGAGGAGCGGCGGGTCACCGCCGGCGGCCAGACCCACGACCTGCCGCTACCGTTCCACGTGTTCGCCACCCAGAACCCCATCGAGCAGGAGGGCACGTACCCGCTGCCCGAGGCCCAGGTGGACCGCTTCATGGTCCGCATCCGGGTCGGGTACCCGGACGCGGCGGACGAGGCCCGCATCGCGGACGAGACCACCCGTGACGACCAGCCCCGGCTCGATCCGGTCCTGGATCCGGACTCCCTGCGGGCGATGCAGGCCCTGGTGCGACAGGTACCGGTGGCGCCGTCCGTGACCGCGCTGGCCGTGGCCCTGGCGAGGGCCACCCGCCCGAGAGACGGCGCCAGCGGGTTCGTCGACGACCACGTTGCCTGGGGGGCGGGCCCCCGTGCCAGCCGGTTCCTGGTGCTGGGGGCGCGCGCCCGCGCTGTGCTGCGCGGTCGTGACGTGGCCAGCGCCGAGGACGTGCGCGCCCTGGCCCACCCGGTCCTGGAGCACCGCCTCGTGCTGGGGTACCGAGCGCGCGCCGAGGGTGTGACCGCTGCGGCGGTGGTCGACGACTGCCTGAAGCGCTGCGGCACATCGGCATGAGCCGGCGCGGGCCCCTTGCCGAGCGCCTGGTCGCCCAGGCGGTGGCCCACCGGGCCGCGCGCCTGGAGCGCATCGCGCGGGTCGTGGTCGACGAGGGTCGCCACGGAGACCACGCCTCGAGAGCACGCGGTGCTGGCATCGAGTTCGCCGAGCACCGCGCCTACCGGCCCGGCGACGACCTGCGGCAGGTGGACTGGCGCACGGCCGCGCGCAGCGACCGGCTGGTGGTGCGGTCCCATGACGTGCAGCGGGCGGCGGCCGCCGAGCTGCTGCTCGACGTGAGCCGCTCGATGGCCTTTGGCGCGGCCGAGGGCGCCGAGGACGTGCCCGCCAGCAAGGAGGAGGCTGCGGCCATGCTCGCCGCGGTGCACGGGTATCGCATGTTGCGGCGGGGGGACGCCGTGTCCCTGACGCGCGTCGGCGAGCAGGTCGGGCCCGGGCCCCGGCGGGCAGGTGAGGGGCAGCTCGCGGCCCTGTGTACGGATATCGCCGCTGCCCTCCCGTCGGACGACCGCGGCGCGGACCTCGACAGCGCAATCCGCGGCGCGGTAGCGCGGCTCCGCCGTCCCGGGGTCATGCTGGTGTTCACCGACGCGCTCGACCCGGACACCGGCTGGATCGCGGCCGCGGGCCAGGCGAGCGCCCGAGGCCACGGGGTCGGGGTGATCCAGGTTCTGGATCCGGCGGAGCTGGAGCTGCCTCACGAGGAGTCGGCCCGCTTCGTGGATCCGGAGAACGGGCACGAGGTGCGGACCAGCCCGGTCCGGGTCCGGCGGGTGTACCGGGACGTGATCCGCGCCTTCGTGCGCGATCTGCGTCGACGGCTTCTCGACGCGGGCGTGGACCACCAGCTGGTCACCACCGGCGTGCACATCCGCCAGGCGCTGGTGGGGCTGGAGCTGGCGGAGAGCGGCCCTTGAAGCTGACCCTGACCGATCCGGTGTTCCTGGCCGGCCTGGCGCTGCTGGTGCTGCCGTTGCTGGCCCACCTCACCGGCGCGCGCACGCTGCGGCGGGTGGAGCTGCCGACCGTGCGCTTCCTGGCCGAGGCCCACCGCGCGCTGCGGCGGCGCTGGTTCGTGGACGATCTGCTGCTGATGCTGGTGCGCATGGCCGCGGTCGTGGCCCTGAGCCTGCTGTTCTGCCGACCGACCCTGCTGCGCCCGGTGGCCGTGACCGTGGCCGAGCACGGTGACCGGGACACGGTGGTCGTGGTGGACCGCTCCCTGTCGACCCGACGGGCTGCTGCCGACGGGCAGGGCACCGCGTTCGACCGCATCCGGCAGCGGGCCATCGAGCAGGTCGAGGGCACCGCTGCACAGGTGGCCGTGGTGTGCATGGACCACCGCGCCGAGGTGCTCGGCGCCGGCCTCGACGAGCCCCGCGCCGACCTGGTCGAACGGCTGGGGGCCCTCGAGGCGGGCAGCGGCGGAACGGACCTGGGCGAGGCCCTGGACCTGGCCGCGGAGCTGCTGGACGCGGCCGGCGTCCCCGAGGGGCGCGTGGTCGTGCTCGGGGACGGCACGGCCACGTCCGCACCCCTGGAGGCGCTCACGTCGCCGACGATCTCGGTGACGTACGTGGACGTGGGCGCCCGGACCGGCGTGAACCGCTGGCCCGCGCAGGTGGTGGTGGGCGAGGAGAGGCCCCGCACCGTGCAGGTGGCGGTCACGGTGGCGGCCACCACACCGGACCCGGGTGACGTGCCGCTGGAGCTCGCGGTGGAGGGACTCGAGACCGCCCGCGGCACGGCCCGGGTGGGGGAAGCCAAGCCCTTCACCGTGGTCGCCCCGCCGGCGGGGCTGGTGCCGGCCACGGTGGCGCTGCAGCCGGACGGGCTGCCCGGCGACGACGCGTTGCCCCTGTTCCTGCGCGGTACCCCGGTGGTGGACGTGATGCTGGTCGGCGGTGAAGGGGGCCGTTCCCCCCGGGACGCGGAGCTGTACTACCTGGACGCGGCCCTGGAACCCGGGGACGGGATCCGGACCCGCAGCCTCACCGCCGGCGACCTGGACAGCGTGCCCGCCGTGCCCGGGACCGTGGTCGTGCTGGCCAACACGCCGCCGCTGCCCGGCATGGCCAGCGAGCTGCAGCGGTTGCTCGAGGGGGGCGCCGGCGTGCTGATGGCCGTGGGCAGCCTGGTGCAGCGGGATGCCTGGAATGCGCAGCTGGTACACCTCCTGCCCGCGCCCCTGGGCTCGGTCAAGTCCCTGGAGAGCACGGCCTACGAGGAGGCGCCGCTGGCGCTGGCCGTACCCCCGCTGGACGAGCCCCTGTGGGCACCGTTCCGCGAGGGTGGGCGCAGCACCTTCGGTCGCGTGCGCTTCGATCGCCTGATGGAGGTCGAGCCGGTGCTGGCCCCGGACTCCCGGGTCCTGCTGCGGTACACCGACGGCCGCGCCGCCCTGCTCGAGCGCCGCACCGGGCCGGGGCGGCTGCTGCTGTTCACGTCCACCCTGGACGACGACTGGACCGACCTGCCGATCCGCGCCGTGTACCTGCCGATCGTGCAGCAGATCGTGCGCTACCTGGGCTGCGCGCTGGAGGACCAGGGCGGGGACACCCTGCAGGTCGGGGACCCCGCGCGGTTCGAGCTGCGGGGTCACGAGCGGTTGCTGCTGGTGGGGCCGGAGGGGCCCCTCGACGAGGTCCGGCCCGGTGGGGAAGGGGAGGTGCTGCTGGCACCCCTGCAGCAGGTGGGCCACCACCGCCTGGTCGCGGCCGAAGGCGGAGAGGTCGTCCGCCGCTTCTGCGTACGCGTGGATCCGGCAGAGTCCGCGCTGACCCCGATCGATCCGGCGGCGCTGTCCGCGGTGGTGCCCGGGCTGGTGCACGTGCAGGTGGGCGGCGACGCCGGTGGGGCCGGCCACGCCACGGTCATGCGACCGACCTCGCTGGTGCCGCTGGCCGCCGCGCTGGTCCTGGTCGCCCTGCTGGGCGAGGGGCTGCTGGGGAGGCGGCGATGAACCGGCGTGACGCGCTGCGTCTGCTGGCGGCTGGCCTGGCCGCCGCGCCCGCCGTGGCCCTCGCGTCCTGGGACGACGGCCGCGTCGGCGTGTGTCACCTGGACCTGGGCATCCCGCTCACCCGGCCACGGGGCATGGCCGATCTGCTGGGCGAGGTCGGACAGCTGACCAGCGTGCCCACGCGGCCCGACCTCCTGGTGCGCGCGCCGGATCACCCCGACCTGTGGAGCGAACCGCTGCTGGCCCTGGTCGGCGACGCCGCCTTCGACCTGCCGTCCGAGCCGGCGCTGGACACGCTGCGACGTCACCTCGGCCGCGGCGGGTTGCTGTTCGTGGACGACAGCTCGGGCCAGGAGGACAGCCCGTTCCACGACTCGGTGCGACAGCTGGCCGCGGCCCTGTTCCCCGAGTCACCGCTGCTGCCGCTGGACTTCGGTCACGCCGTGTACCGCAGCTTCTTCCTGGTGGACGGTGTGTCCGGGCGGTTCGCGGTGCGTCCCTACCTCGAGGGCGTGCAGCTGGGAGACATCACACCCCTGGTCGTGTCGCGCAACGACCTGTGCGGCGCGTGGACACGCTCGGACGACGGCGGCTGGGCCTGGGAGGTGGTGGGGGGCGGGACGCGACAGCGGACCAGGGCCTTCGAGCTGGGCGTGAACCTGGTCATGTACGGCCTGACCGCCAACTACAAGCTGGACGCGGTGCACGTGGAGGCCCTGCTCCGACGGCTGCGGGACGAGGGGCGGATCCCGTGAGTGACGCCCCCCAGCTCGCCTGGACCTGGGTGCCGCTGGTGCCCCCCTGGGCCGCGATCGGGCTGGCGCTGCTGGCGCTGGCCGCGGTGGCGGCGGCCGCGGTCTCGTTGGCGTCCCAGCCCCCGTGGCGGCGCGCGCTGGCCGTGGGGCTGAGGGCGACCGCGCTGCTGCCCCTGGGCCTCGCCGTGGCCGGGCTGTCGCGCACGGCGATCGAGTCCCATACCGTGCGGCGGCCGCTGGTGCTGCTGCTCGACCGTTCGGCGAGCATGGGCGTGCGCGAGGACGGGGTGAGCCGCATGCAGCGCGTGGCCCTGGAGCTCGGCGAGCAGCGGCAGGCCCTGCAGGCGGCAGGTGAGGCGGTGCAGGTGTACGGCCTGGACGGCGCGCGCCTGGGCGCGACTGGCGCCGAGGCCGAACCCCTGGAGCTGGAGACCGACTACCTCGGCGGCCTCGAGCTGGTGCGCGAGCAGGTGAGACCCGCAGCCGTGGTGCTGTTCGGCGACGGCGCGGACCGCTCCACCCTCGGCGCGGCCTGGGACAGCGGCGGAGCCGAGGCCGTGGGCTCGACCCTGGCCGGCGTTCCGGTGCCGGTACACGTACGTCCCGTGGGCGGCGACCTCGACCAGGACCTGTCGATCACCATCGGCGAGCACGCGCCGTTCGCCTTCGTGCGCCGGCCGATCGAGCTGACGGCCCGTGTGGCTGGCGCGGCGGACGGGCCGCTGACCGTGGAGCTGCAGCAGGAGGGAAGCACGTCGGCCACGCGCGAGGTGCTGGTGCGGGACGGGACGGGCGAGGTGACGTTCCGCGTGACCCCCGAGCAGGTCGGCACCCTGACCCTGGGGGTACGCACCGCGGTGCCCGGGGACGATCCCCTGCCCAGCAACAACGCCGACGAGCGCACCTGGCGCGTGATCCGCGATCGCACCCGGGTGCTCCACCTGACCAGCCACCCCTCGTGGGACGTGCGCTTCCTGCGGCGGCTGTTCGAGACCGATCCCAACATCGACCTGGTGTCGTTCTACGTGATGCGCACCGGTCCGCTGATGGGCCAGTTCCGCTCCAGCCCGATCTCCCTGATCGAGTTCCCGCACGAGGAGCTGTTCACCGAGGACCTGCCCGGGTTCGACCTGCTGGTGCTGCACAACTTCACCCTCGGGTCGCTGCCCTCGGCCATGTTCGCCGCGGATCGGTACATGGCCGCGGTGCAGGAGTTCGTCGAGCGGGGAGGGGGCCTGCTCGTGATCGGCGGCGACCGCGCGTTCGTGCCCATGGAGTCCCGTGGCATGGAACGGCTGCTGCCGCTGCCACCCATCGAGGGCTCGCCCGACGGGGCCGGTCCGGCCCGGTTCACCCCCACGGACGTGGGGCTACGTCACCCGGCCATGCGGGTGGGGGAGGGCGCCGTCGGGCAGACCGCCTGGGAAGCGCTGCCCGAGGTCGCGACCTACAACCGGCTCGGCGCGCCGGTCGACGACGCGGTCGTGCTGGCCACGGCCGGAGAGGGCGGCGATGCGCTGCTGGCCACGCGTAGCGTGGGCACGGGCCGGGTGCTGCAGCTGGCCACGGACGCATCGTGGACCTGGGCCATGGCCGACCAGGACCTGCACGCGGTCCTGTGGCGCGACGTCATCCGCTGGCTGGTGCGGGACGAGGACGAGCCGTTGCTGCAGGTGGGCACCGAGCGTGCCACCTGCGACCTCGGCCAGCGCATCGGGCTGCGCCTCAGCCTGTTCGACGAGGATTACGCGCCCCACCCGTCCACGGACGTCCGCCTGACCGTGGGACCCCTCGGGGGCGAGGCCGCCGTGCTCCAGGGCGTGACCGACGACGGCGGCGCCTGGGCGGCCTCGGTCGTACCCGATCGGGCCGGCACCTGGGAGGTGGTGGCCGAGACCGCGGATGGTTTCCGTCGGGCGAGCGCCCGGTTCTCGGTGCGCGCCGATCCGGCCGAGCTGCGCGAACCGGCGGCCCTGCCCGAGCTGCTGGCGGCGATCGCGGCGACCACCGGCGGCGAGGTGCTGGCCCCCGATCACGACCTCGTGGCGCTGGCCCGCGAGGCCCACGTGGAGCGGGAGGTGTCCCGGGAGGTCGACACACCCGCGTGGAACCTGTGGGGGTGGTTGCTGCTGGCGGCCCTGCCCCTGGGCCTGGAGTGGTGGTTGCGGCGTCGCTGGACCCGCACCTGATGGTCTTGGCCGCCCGACCTCTGGGCTGTATGCTTCCGCCCCGAGCGCAAGGGAGGTCGGTGCGATGGCGAAGTCGGCGAGCTGGGTGATGGTCGCCGCGGCAGGGCTGATGCTGGCCGCGACAGCGTGTCCGGTCTCCACGGTCACGTCCGAGATGGTGGCCCGCTGCTGCACCTGCCTGGACACCCAGGCGTGCCTGGAGGGAATCGACGAGGTGATGTGCCGCGAGGATGTCGCCGACCACGGCGACTCCCAGTTCAACCTCGACTGCCAGGTCGAGAACTGCCACGTCGAGTGCGAGTTCCTGTACTGGTAGCGCGACGACGACGATCATGACGACCAGGGCAGGAGGGTACCGGGGATCGCGGCAGGGCCGGCTGGTCGTGCCCCGTGGCGCCCGCCCCACCTCCGGCCGCGTGCGCAAGTCCATCTTCGACATCCTGGGACAGAGCTGCGCGGGCGAGCGCGTGCTGGACCTGTTCTCCGGCAGCGGCGCGCTGGCCATCGAGGCCGCATCCCGCGGAGCCACGGTCATCGTGTGCGTCGAGCGCGACCGCGAGGCGGTCGACGCGATCCGGCGCAACACCGCCCGCCTGGCCGGCGAGTGCGCCGTGCGCATCCTCCCGGTGGACGTGGAGGCCGCCCTGGAGCAGCTTGAACGGGAGGGGGAGCGGTTCGACCTGGTGCTCGCGGATCCCCCCTATGACGGCGGCGATGTGCAGCGGGTGTTGAACGCGCTGGCGGATTCATCCATCCTGGGACCGGCAGCCGTGGTGGTGGTCGAGCATTCACCGCGGGAACCGGCGCCCGAGCGGTGCGGCCGCCTGGAGCGGACGGACCAGCGCCGGTACGGGCAGACCAACGTGAGCTTCTTCGAGGAGACGACGGCATGAGTGAACCGGTGGTCGCGATCTACCCCGGCTCCTTCGACCCGCCCACCCTGGGCCACATCAACATCCTGCACCGGGCCCGCCGCGCCGTGGACCACCTGGTGGTGGCCGTGGTGCGCAACCCGGGCAAGAATCCGATGTTCAGCCCCGAGCGACGCATGGAGCTGCTGCGGGCCAGCATCGGCGATCACGACGACGTGTCCATCGTGTCGTTCGACGGCCTGCTGGTGGACTTCGTGCAGCAGCGCCAGGCGCAGTTCATCGTGCGCGGGCTGCGCGCGGTCTCGGACTTCGACTACGAGTTCCAGATGGCGGTGCAGAACCGCCGCCTGGCCCCCGAGGTGGACACCCTGTTCATGATGACGGACGAGAAGTACTTCTACGTCAGCAGCCGCATGGTCAAGGAGATCGCGCTGCTGGGCGGCAGCGTCTCGCACATGGTCAACGACCTGGTGCTCGAGGCGCTCGCCGAGGAGGTGGGACAGCGATGAGACTGAGCGACCGAGTGGGCTGGATCAAGCCCTCTGCCACCCTGGCCGTTGCCGCGCGCGCGGCCGAGATGAAGCGCAGCGGGGTGGACCTGATCTCCCTGACCCTGGGGGAACCCGACTTCCCGACCGTGCCCGCGGG
Source organism: uncultured Rickettsiales bacterium (assembly GCA_964639985.1). Classification (GTDB taxonomy): domain Bacteria; phylum Myxococcota_A; class UBA796; order UBA9615; family CAYRNR01; genus CAZXHG01. Next base: position 11,053 of record CAZXHG010000143.1, on the reverse strand, counting down.
CAAGGCCGCGGGCATCCAGGCCATCGACGAGGACTTCACCCGCTACACCCCGGTCAAGGGGATCCCGGAGCTGGTCGAGGCCGTGGCCGGCTGGACCGGCGATCGCTACGGCGTGTCCGTGACCCCGGACCAGGTGGTGGTCTCCACGGGCGCCAAGCAGTGCCTGTTCAACCTGGCCGTGGCCCTGTGGCAGCCCGGCGACGAGGTGATCGTGCTGTCGCCGTACTGGGTGAGCTACCCGGACCAGGCCACCGTGGTGGGGGCGCAGCCGGTGGTGGTGCGCACGCGCCCGGAGGACGGGTTCCGCATCCCGGTGGACGACCTGCGCGCGGCCATCACGGACCGCACCCGCGCCATCGTGCTGAACAACCCCTCCAACCCCACGGGCACGGTGCTGCCCCGCGAGGACGTGGAGGCGGTGGCCGCGCTGGCGTGCGAGCACGACCTGGTGATCGTGGCCGACGCGATCTACGACCCGCTGGTCTACGGCGAGGAGGCGATCTGTCCGATCTCCCTCGGCGACGAGGTGGCGGCGCGCACGGCCCTGGTGCACGGCGTGTCCAAGGCCTACTCGATGACCGGTTGGCGCATCGGCTGGCTGGTGGCCCCGCCAGCCCTGGCCAAGGCCTGCTCCAAGATCCAGGGCCAGGCGACCTCCAATCCCTGCTCCGTGGCCCAGCGCGCCGCCCTCGGCGCGCTCACCGGGCCCCAGGAGCCGCTGGAGGAGATGCGGCGGACGTACGGCGAGCGCCGCGACTGGCTGGTCGAGCGCCTCCGATCGATCCCTTGCATGAACCTGCCGCACCCGCCCGCCGGAGCGTTCTACGTGTTCCCCGAGGTCAAGGAGCTGATCGGCCGGACCACGCCGAGCGGCATGATCCTCAACGGGTCGGTCGATGTCTCCGAGTACATCCTCGTGGAAGGGAAGGTGGCCTCGGTGCCGGGCCTGGCCTTTGGCGAGGATGCCTGCATCCGCTTCTCCTACGCCGCCTCCATGGACGACCTCACCGAGGCGTTCGACCGGATCGAGTCTCTGCTGCGCCCCTGGGTCTGACCCCGTCCTCTTCCGCCGAAATCTCCTGATTTCGGCGGAATCGATCGAATCTCGTCAAATCGGCGGATTTCGCCCCGGATTCGTGGATTCCTGCGAAATCCGCGAAATGGGGGAGGCGGGTTCGAAACCCTGGACAAATGGTGAACAGCGCAACCCTGTACAGGCCATGCACATGTACAGGGTCTGGCGAGTGTACAGGGTTTGGCGGGGATCAGACTCTGCGGTGGCTGCGGCGGCGGGGGGTGTGCTGGGCGGTACGGCGGGCGGCGGCGCGGATCTCCTTGACCGTCATCTTGCGGCGGATGGCGAGCTCAGGGTCGATGCCGGCCTTGAGGATCTCCTCGGCCTTGAAGATGGAGAGGCGGCCGCGCTCGATGGCCTCGCGCAGGACCTTGTTCTCGGCCACGCGCAGGTAGCGCTGCAGGGTGCGCTTGCGGCGGCCGGTGATCTTCTCGATCTCGGCGAGGTCGACCTGGCCCTGGTAGAGCTTGACCGTGGACTGCAGGCGCCGCAGGGGGGAGCTCTCGCCGAGCTGCTGCTCGTTGCTCGACAGCAGCTTGAGGCGGTCGCGGTCGTCGTCGGAGATGTCCGAGAAGACCACGGCGGGTACGGTCGACATCTTGAGCCGCCGGGCCGCGGCCACGCGGCGGTAGCCGTGCACGACCTGGTGCTGGCCTTCGTCGTCGCGGCGCAGGACCACCGGGCGGCGGATCCCCTCGATGCGGATGGACCGCAGCAGGGACTCGCCCGGGATCGGGCTCTGGGTGGAGCAGGTGAGGTCGCGGTGGTCGATCTGGTTGATCGGCACGCGCTCGACCAGGCGCCGGGCGGCCTGCTCCGGGTCGAAGGACTGGCCTTCACCGTTGCCGAAGTACTCCAGCATGCTGGTCTGGGTCACGCGGTCCGAGGCCTGGGTGCGCAGGGGCACGGTGGGCTGCTCGGGGGTGAGCCGCAGCATGCCGTCGAGCATCTCCCAGTGCAGGCGGATGGTCTCGGTGGCGTGGTAGGGGAAGTCCCGGGGCAGCACGATGCGGTCCTGGCTGCCCAGCTTCACGGTGATGCCGAACCCGAGCATCCGGAAGAAGGGGTGGTGCTCCTCGGTGTACCACCGCCCCACACTGCCCGAGAGTTCCTGCATGCGGACCCACGCGTCCTCGTGGAACACGAACAGGTCCGGACCGTGCACGGAGATGCGCAGCTCGTCACCGCGCTGGACCCCGTGGTGGTGCAGGAATTCCGCCGGGATGGAGAGTCGTCGTTCCCTGGCGATGAACTTCACACGACGTGTCAGCTTGCCCATCTTGGAGAGCTCCTTCCGCAAGGAAGATCCGCGCCATCCTTGGCACGGACGTCTGCGTCTGCTTCAGCTTCTGCTGGTTTCGACCTCGACTGGCCACTGCTGGTAGAAAACACGGTCTCGCGCCGCTGTCCTGTGCACGAAACTGTGGAAAAGGCACGTCATGGTAAAAATCATCCTCCTCCTGGTAAAAACTGTCAACCCTGTCGTGAAACACCTGTGGATAACTTGTGGACGGCATTCGGCGTGGTAAAAAGCGACAAAGTTAGACGCAGAGCCGAACGGAAAAGGGACGCGGAAAAAGGGACGTTCATGAGTTCTTGAGTTCTTGGCTTGCTGGGACCGTTCGGATCCGTGCTGGTGCCTGGGGGCGATACAGGGACACCCGTGACCCGCTCCGGTAGGAAGGTCGTGGTTCGAGAGTCGGGGTGAGCGGCTCCAGTAGACGGATGTCCCCGGCCGATACGGTTCGTGGCTTGGGTTGGCTGTGCTGGAGCTAGTAGACCAGGACGGATTCGCCGCGGGAGACGTGGCCGAGGGTCTCGCGCAGGGTGCGGACCGGCTCGTAGCCGAGTTCCTGGCGGATGCGGGAACCGTCCACCACGCAGTTGTACTGCAGGAACTGCAGGGCGCCTGGCGGTAGCGGGGACATGCCCGCGCGGAAGGCCGGGCCCAGCAGCTTGTACAGCAGGGGGTGCGGCACCGAGTAGTGGGGGATGTTGAGCTCCTTGATCAGGCGCAGCACCGGGATGGCCGAGGAGCCGGTCACGTTGTAGATCCCGCGCGAGCGCGGCTTGAGCGCGCAGTGGATTGCCTCGGCCACGTCGTCCTCGTGCAGGATCTGCAGCATGGGGTTGAAGCCCATGGCCACGGGCACGCGCTTCATGCTCAGGTAATGGTTGAGGAAACCGGCTCTAACGTTTGGTCCCAGCACGAAAACGGGCCGGAGCAGGACCATGTTGTTCTGCGCGTGCTCGTACATCCACGAGCGGCACACGTGGTCGAACTCGATCAGGTCGCGCAGCTCCCCGCGGGTGGCCGCGGCCCTGAGCGGCATGTCCTCGGTGATCAGGGACGGGTTGGTCGGAGATGCGCCGTACACCTGGTGCTGGGATACGACCACGACCTTCTTCACGCCGTACTTGGCGCAGTAGCCCAGGACCTTCTGCGTGCCGATCACGTTGGTGTTGTGGCGCCTGGACTGCTTGACCGACTGGTCGTGGATGAACGCCAGGTGGATCACGGTGTGGGGCCGCACCGTGCGGAACACGTCCTCGGCCCGGTTGCGGTTGATGTCCACCTGCACGAACGAGAAGTTCTTCGGCCGGTCCAGCAGCCAGTTGCGCACGTCGATGCCCCACAGGCGGGCGCTCTTGCGCTCCACCAGGCGACGCCAGACCGCGCGGCCGGTGCTGCCGGCGATCCCGGTGATCAGGATCTTGCGCACGCTCATCGCCACGCTCCGGGCACCAGCGCGTCCAGCGCGGGGATGTCGAAGATGGCGCGGCGCCGGTCCAGGCCCTTCTGGATCTCGCCGCGGATCGCCTCCTCCACCTGCTCGATCAGGGGTCTCAGCTCCGCATCCGGCGCGTCCGGGTCCCCCTCCAGGTGCATGGGCTCGCCGAAGTGGATGATGAACTTGGTGGGCAGGGGCATCATCGACAGGGGTCCGAGCACGGGGAACAGGGCGGGCACCGGGCAGTAGGGCATGCCGGTCATCTTCGCGGCCCACTCCCAGTTGGCCACCGAGATGATCGACTCCTCGCCGCCCACCAGCCCGACGGGGATGATCGGCGAGTCGGTCTGCAGGGCCAGGCGCAGGAACCCGGACGGGAACTGCTGCAGTTCGTAGCGCTTCCAGATGGTCTTGCCGCTGCCGCGCACGCCCTCGGGGAACACCATGATGGCCTCGTCGTGCTCCAGCAGCATGCGGCAGTCGTCGCGGTTGCCCACCACCTGGCCGCAGCGGAAGAAGAACGTGGACACCCACGGCAGGGTCGGCATCCAGCGCTCCACCATGCCGCGCAGCAGGCGGGGAGGGTTGCCCTCGAGCAGGGCGGCCGTGGCGATCATCATGCCGTCCATGGGCAGCTGGCCCGAGTGGTTGGACACCATGACCGCGCGCCCCTCCGGCAGGAACCCGGTGCCGTGGGCCTCGCAGCGGAAGTAGTTCTCGTAGAACCACCTCGACACGGCCAGCGCGTACTTGGCCGTGTCCGGGGAGAAGCCCCAGTCGTCGTAGCCGTACTCGTTGAGCTCGTTGGGCAGACGGGAGATGAGGTCCTCGAGGTCCTCGGTGACGAGCTGTCGGTCGAGCCGCTGGAGCGCGCGGCGGATCCTGCCCATGGGGCCCCCTTCGACCCTCGAAGGAGAGGGTAGGTGGATGGGCGAAAAGTAGCGCGCGCGCGCGAAGAGTGTCAACGACGGCGTGAGCTTGTAGACGGCAATAGTTGCACCATGCAATATTTGCAGGTGCTATGAGAATCAACGACTTCTCCGACGGGCTCCAGGATCGGCTCGGAAGGCTCCTGGAGGTGATGGAACGGCGAAAACGGCGCGACAACGCCAGCCAGGGGCTGACCGGGACCCAGGTCCGGATACTGGGGCTGCTGCTGGACGACGACGGGATCCCGTCGGGCGAGCTGGCCGAACGCATCGGCCTGGCCCCGTCCACGGTCACCCGGGTCTGCGACGTTCTGGTGAAGAAGGGCCTGGTGGAGCGATTCCAGCCGGACGACGACCGCCGCAAGGTCAACCTCGCGCTCACGCCGGCCGGGTTCCGCTCGGCGCGGGAGCTGGATCGCTGGGACGCGGCCGCCATCGATCGCGTGGCGTCCGGGATCCACGACCACCAGCGCGAGGAGCTGCTGGCCAACGTGGACCTGCTGATCCTGGCCCTGGAGGAGGACCTGCCCGTGGACGGCGACTGGTGAGGATCCCGCTGACGCCGTACCGCTTCGAACCGGACGTGGTGCACGATCCGGCGTGGGCCTCGCTCCAGGTCTGGCAGGATCGGGGCGGATACCCCGCGGAGGCGCTCGTCGGTCTGCCCGATGCAGTGACGTCTCGCCGCCTCGGGGTGTACTCGCCGCTGCTGCACGAGGCGCTCGGTCCGGGCATGGCGGTACTGGATCTGGGGTGTGGCGCCGGGCTGGACCTGCACCTGGCAGCGCGCGCCGTGGGTCGAGGCGGGCTCGTCGCCGGGCTCGATCCCGTAGCCGACCTCGTCGACGTTGCTCGGGCCCATGCGCCGGGGGGCTGCGAGGTCGACCTGCGCGTGGGCCGCGCCGAGACGTTGCCGTGGCCGGATGACCGCTTCGACGTGGTCCACGTCAACTGCATGCTGTCGCTGCTGCCGGCACGAGCGCCGGTCCTGGCCGAGGCAGCCCGCGTGCTGCGGCCGGCCGGATCGCTGGTGGTGTGCGACGTGGTTCATTCGGGCGCGCTGGAGCCGGGGCTCCAGCGCGCCCTGGCCGGGAACGGCAACGGCGTGGGGATGGCGCCCTCGAGGAACGACCTGCTCGACGACGTGGCGGCGCTGGGCCTGGTTGTGGAGGCACGGCGCGACGTGTCCATCGACCGGGATGCGCTGCTGGACACCGCCCTGACCAGGACGGACGGAGCCTGGACCCCGCAGCAGCACGCGATCGTGGTGGATCTCGTGGACCGGCTGGCCGACCGGCTCGCGATACTCCAGCTTCGCGCGCGCGCGTAACCCCGCCCGAGCGCGAGAAAACCACCGAACGCAGGGTCGATCCGTGCCCTTCGGCGACCCCCGTCGGCAGGCTACAGAACCTCTACGGGGCGCGCGTCATGGAGGCGCTGCCGGGAACGACGATGGAGGTTCACCCACCCTGTCCCAGCCCGGTTAGGATCCCTGGAGATGTGACGATGGTCCGGGCTCTCTCCCTCCTGCTCTCGATCGCGTGGCTGACCGGCTGCGAGGTGGAGACCTCCACGCCGGACGACCGCGCGGAGTGCGCGGCCGCCTGGGACCTGCCCTCGGGCACGGTCCGCGCCGCCCTGAACGATTCGGGCGTGTACCTGGCCCGCGACGGGCGCTACTCCACCCACGACGGCCTCGGCATCAGCGCGGACAGCGGCGAGTTCTCGCTGACCCTGTCGGCGTTCCGCGACGAGGAGGGGCGGGACGTGCCGGAGCTGCTGGCCACGGGGCGCTTCCCCGTGACCGCGGCCCTGGGCTCCTCCGGCGACCGGGACGGCTACGCCCTGGTCTACCGCGGCTCCGAGGCGTGGGTCAGTGACCGCACGGCCACGGGCTGGCTGACCCTGGCCGGCCTCGACGACGACGACCTGGTGGGGTGCTTCAGCGTCGGAGTGGCCTCCCTGGAGGACGGCAGCGAGCTGAACTGGACCCACGGGGCCTTGCACGTTCCACGGCTGTAGGTACTCTTCTCCCCACGCATGTCTCGGAAGGACGTCCAGCGGGTCGGCCGCAACGCGGCCGTGATCGCCCTCGCCGGCCTGGTGGTGCGGGTCCTGGGGCTCGTGCGCGAGATGGCCCTGGCGTGGTTCTTCGGTGCCGGGCCGGTGCGCGACGCCCTGGCCATCGCCCTGCGCGTGCCGTCGGTTCTGCGCGACATGTTCGCCGAGGGATCGATGGCCGCGGCCTTCGTGCCCGCGTTCACCGAGTACCGGGAGCGGCGGGGCAAGGAGGCCGCCTTCCTGCTGGCCAACCTGACCCTGGGTTTTCTTCTGGTGGTGCTGGGCGCGATCACGGCCTCGTTCGTGTTCGCCGGCCGGTACTGGGTGCTGCTGTTCGCCGGCGGCTTCCTCGACCACCCCGAGACCCTGGCACTGGCCACCCGGGCCACGGCCCTGGCCGGGCCCTACATCCTGCTGGTGTCCCTGGCCACCGTGTTCATGGGCATGCTCAACGTGCACGGCCGGTTCTTCGTGCCCGCGCTGGCGCCCGCCGCCCTCAACGTGGCGGCAATCGGCGGCTGCTTCTTGGGGATCCCCCTGGAGCGGCTGGCAGGCATCCAGCCGATGTACGCGGTGGCCGGGGCGTACACCATCGGCGGAGTGGCCCAGTTCGCGGCCATGTACCCGTCGCTGCGGCGGCTGGGCTACCGGCTGCGGCCGAGGATCGACTTTCGCGACGAGGGGGTGCGCCGGATCATGAAGCTGATGGCGCCCGGCCTGCTGGGCCTGGCCGCGATCCAGCTGACCAACATCATCGACATGCAGGTGGCGTCGCGGTACGCGCCCGGCGTGGTGTCGTACGTGGAGTACAGCTTCCGGCTGTTCCTGCTGCCCGTGTCCATGGTGGGCATGGCCCTGGCCACGGCCACCCTGGCCAAGGCCAGCCTGGACGTGGCCTCCAAGGACCCCGACGCGCTGCGGACCACGGTGTCGCGGTCGGTGTCCATGCTGTTCCTCGTGGCGCTGCCCGTGGCCGGCATGCTGATCGCGCTGGCCGAGCCGGTCACGCAGCTGCTGTTCGTGGGCGGCGAGTTCACGTTCGACGACGCGGCAGCGACGGCCGTGCTGCTGCAGCTGTACGCCCTTGGTGTGGCGGGTGTGTGCTACCCGCGGGTGATCATCCCGATCTTCTTCTCCCTGGGAGACAGCCTGCGGCCGATGACCGTGGCCCTGCTGACCATCGCGCTGAAGGTGGGGTTCGTGGTCGCGCTGTTGCCGTTGATGTCCTACCGCGGCCTGGTGCTGGCCACCTCCCTCGCGGTGTGCGTGGAGGCGCTGGTGATGTGGTGGATGCTGCGGCGCCGCATCGGCCCGATGGTGCCGGGCACGGCGTCGTCGCTGGTGCGGATCGTGGTGGCCGTGGCCGTGATGGGGGCGCTGGTGTGGGGCGTGATGGCCCTGCTGCCGGACGACTGGGCGCGGCCGGGCAAGGTGCTGCAGCTGGCCAAGGTGGCGATCGGTGGGAGCGTGGGCGGGGTGGCGTTCCTGGCCGCGTGCACCGTGCTGCGGGTGAAGGAGCTGAACGAGCTGCTGACCAAGGTGCGGTCCAAGCTCAAGCCGCCCGGACCGCCGCCGGGCGCACCGCCGGGGGCCCCGCCCGGTCCGCTGCCACCGCGCCGCGATTGACACGCCGCGGCTCGCGGAAGTAGACCTGCGTGGGGGGTGTTGACGAGGAGAATCATGGCCGGCGCAACCCGATCGATCGAGGTCCACGCACCCGCAGAGGTGCTGTACGACGTGATCGCCGACTACGAGAAGTACCCGGAGTTCCTCTCGGACATGGAGTCGGCGCGGGTGATCTCGCGGGACGGCGGGCGCGCACAGGTCGAGTTCACGCTCAACCTGATCAAGCGGGTCGGCTACACCCTGGACCTGGTGGGGGACCGGCCACGCGGCGTGCGCTGGACCCTGCACAAGGCCAAGATGTTCCGCCGCAACAGCGGCAGCTGGGAGATCGACGACCTCGGTGGCGGCCTGGTGCGTGCCACCTACTCCATCGACATCGCATTCTTCGTGCTGGTCCCCAAGGCGATCTCCAACCGCCTGGTCGGCACCAGCCTGCCCGCCACGCTCGAGGCGTTCAAGAAGCGGGCCGAGTCCCTGGCCTGACGTTGCGGTTCCCATCCATCCTGTTGTTCGTCGCGCTCGTGGGGGCGTGCGGGTGCAAGGGGCAGCCGCCCGAGCCGACCGCGCCGCGGGTCACCATCGACCCGGAGACCACGCGCGCGGCCACCGAGGCCGCGGCCGAGGCCGTGATCGACGTGCCGGCCGGTGACGTATCGCCGCTGGCCGGGCGAGTGCGCGAGGTGTACGAGGCGTTCCAGGCGGGAAGCCCGGACGCGCTCAACGACTGCCGCGCGCTGGGCCGCGATGCGCTGACCGCGGGCGACCTCGACGCGACCGCGGCGGTGTGCGCGTTGCTGATCGAGGCGGGGCAGGCCGAGGAGACGTTGACGTACCTGGACGAGGCGGACATCCGGTTCAAGGGCGGCGTCGGGCGCAAGACCATGCTGTTCGCCCGCTCCCAGGCCGAGCTGGCCATGGGGCGGCCCGAGGTCGCGGCGACGACCTTTGCGAAGGCGCTGGAGATCGAGCCGGTCAACCCGTTCGAGTACGCGGGCGCGGCCGACCTGTGGCTGGCCGCGGGCAAGCCGGGGGAGGCGGCGGCGGTGCTGGATGAGGGGCTGGAGGAGTTCGCGGCCGACCCGATCCTGATCACGGCCCGCGCCGAGGCCGACCTCAGGGGAGGGGACGCGGCGGGCGCGCTGCAGCGCCTGGACACCCTGCTGGCCAGCCAGCCCGACGAGGTGGGCGCGCACATCGTGCGCATCGAGGCGTTGCTGGTGCTGGGGCGGGCCGAGGAGGCGCGGGACGCGGCCGCGGCATTCGAGCGCGACTTCACCATGCTCTCCCACGGCACGGTGTTCCTCGGGCTCGCCGAGGCGAGGCTCGGCAACGACGACGTGGCCGAGGCCGCGTGGGTGCGGGCCGCCGTGGCGATCGAGCAGTGCGTGGTGTGTGCGGGGGACGAGGCCGACCTGCTCGAGTGGGCCAGGGTGCAGGCGGGTGAGGAGTCGGTGGCGCCTCAGGCGCAGTAGTCCCGGCCTTTGGTCGTCCGGTTTTCCACGAGTCGACCGCTATCCACCGTGTATGCTCAGGTGTGAAGAGGGGTTGAGTGTGCCGTCGGTCTGGCCACCACGTTCAGCGACATTCCGGAGCTGTCGATGGCTCGGTGCCGTCTTGCTACTCGTGGTGTTCCCGGCCCAGGCCGTCGACGTGGCGATCTGCGGAGCTGCCTATGCGGGCTACCAGGAAGACGTGGAAGCCAAGCTGAATGCCACGGGATTGCTGGGAACCGTGGACGTCCTGTTCGTAGATTCCATGACTCCGACCAGTGCCGAGATGCTCGCGTACGACGCCGTGTTGGTCTATTCGCAACACGCGTTCGCCGATCCGACTGGCCTCGGAGACGAACTCGCGGACTACCTCGATGTCGGGGGAGGAGTGGTTCTCGCCACCGCCGCCTACGATCCCAACAATGGCTGGGGAATCAGGGGGAGGATTGTAGACGATGGATACCTGCCCCTGACCCAGGCGGGGGGGCTCGCTCAACTCCCCGACGTTGAGATGGTCGCCGCCTATGCCGGGCACCCCATCCTCGACGGGGTTCTCGCGGTGGACAACGGGACATACAGCATCCACCACATCGACATAGAGGCGGTGACCGGAGCTGCCGTGGTCGCCAACTGGACCGACGACTATCCGTTCATCGTGACGTACCAGCCTACCGATGGCGTGATCGTGGGGCTCAACTTCTACCCGCCGTCGAGTGACGCGCAACACCAGCTCTGGGACGCGTCCACTGACGGCGACCTGGTGATGGCCAATGCGTTGTTGTACGCCGCAGCCGGACCTGACTGGGATGGGGATGGGCTCACCGCATTGGACGGGGACTGTGACGACGCAGATGCAGGCACGTACCCCGGCGCACCCGAGATTTGCGACGACGGCTGGGACCAGAACTGCGACGGCGTGGCAGACGAACTCGCGGACGCGGACGGCGACGGGTACGCCCAGTGCGACGGGGACTGCGACGAGACGGATGCTTCTCGCCATCCGGGCGCGACCGAGATCTGTGATGGCTTCGACACGGACTGTGATGGCGTGATTGACGACGGATTCGACGCGGACGGGGATGGCTACACGACCTGCGCCGACCCCCCGGACTGCGACGACACGGACGCCTCGATCCACCC
>CAZXHG010000142.1:0-26287 GCA_964639985.1 uncultured Rickettsiales bacterium | reverse complement strand
CGCCACGGGGGGCGTCGTCGCCGTGGTGGCGGCGGTCTGGGGTGTCGTGGACGTCACGGTCGGCGACGACGACACCGCGGACGACGACGACACCGGGACCGACGACGACACCGACGATCCCTCGGAGTACGAGGACTGCAGCTTCGAGAGCGGTGAGCTGACCGGGTTCGGCAACCCGGGCTGGGACTGGTGGGTCTCCTCCGAGGGCGGCATGGTCGTGGTCGTGACCGAGGGGGAGAACTTCTCCGGGCTGGTCGGCGAGGAGGCCCTGTCGTTCACCGGGGACTTCGCCGCCCTGCTCCGTTCGGACGAGGCCGCCAACCCCGACACCTGGGGCCACCTGGTCACCGACCCGTTCGTGCCGGTGGCGCCCACCCTGATCTTCGATCAGCTGTCCGAGGTGGACGACCGCGGCATCGAGCTGGAGGTGGCCATCCTGGACTCCCAGGGCAACGTGCTGCAGTCCGCGGCCCTGCCCGTCGAGACCGGCGGGTTCCTGCCCGGCCTCCCACCCGGCGGCGTCCCGCTGGTCGACTTCCCCGACATCGTGGTGGGGGGGGAGCAGCCCGGTGAGTTCGTGCGCCACACCCTGGACCTGACCCCGTACTTCGAGGCGGGCGAGGCGATCCAGGTGCGCTTCCGCCAGCACACGATCGTCGAGGGGGTGGGCTTCTTCACGCTGCTGGACAACGTGTGCAACATGGAGCCGTGACGTGAGACGCGCCTGCTGGAGCCTGCTGATCGGGGCCGCGCTGGTGGCCCTGCCCGCCCGGTCCAACATCCCTCCGTGCAAGCCGGACCACGGCCAGCCGTTCGTGTTCACCCACTGCTTCGTGCAGTGGATCGTCGATGACGAGATCATCAACGCCTGCCTGTACAACCACGACGCCCCTCGTCGGAAGGTCTGGTTGAAGGCGACCATCCACCCCGAGGGCCACGTGGACGGCGTGCACATGCCGGACGAGCCCTTCCTCGGCTCGGAGATGGAGCGCTGCGTGGCCGCCCGCGTCGAGACCGCGGTGTTCGAACCGTGGCGCGAATTCGGCGACGACGGCCGCCCCCTGGCCTGGGCGTCCGAGGACCGGCGGGACCAGCCCGTGACGGTCAAGTTGCCGTTGCTCCGGATGGAGCCACGCCCGCCTGCCCCCTAGGGCATAGGCCCGGGCGCCCGCCGTAGTCATGCTCGTGGGCGAGGGGATCCTGGAGGGAGATCATGGAGCAGACGGCGGACCCGACAGTGGCCTACGCGATCTGGGCGGCCCTGATGCTCGTCGGCGGGATCGCATGGAGCATGGGCCTTCGGGCGGCGGGCCGCACGTTCGGCGAGGGAGGCGTGGGGCCCTCCAGGGGGATGGCCGAGGTCCCGATGCCGCCCGAGGCGCTGTGCAAGGAGATCGCCCGGCGGCTCACCGAGCAGGCGTTCGGGCTGTCCGTACGGCTCGAGGCGTGTGACCCCCACCAGGTGCGGGCCCAGCTGTTCACCTATGCGGGCAGCGAGGCGGCCGTGGCCAGCCGGCCGGATCGCGGCGCGACGCTCCGCGTCGCCATCGAACCGGATGGCAGCGGATCGCGGCTCCGGTGGGTCGTGGACGGCAGGCCGCTGGTGCAGCTGTTCGGTACCGCCATGAAGGTGGTGCTGGTGCTGGGCCTGTGCGGACTGGTCGCCGCGGGCGTGCTGATGCCGGCGCTGGTGATCCCCAGCGAGGAGCCGGCCGTGCGCTGGCAGGTGGTGCAGACCATCCACGTGCTGCACTTCCTGTGGCCGCCGTTCCTGATCGCGTTCGTGGCCCGGCGCCGCCGCGCGCTCGTGGAGACCCGCACCGCGGACCTGCTCAACAACCTGCGCTTCCTGTAGGAGCGATTCGCCAGTCCACCACAGCATCAACGCGTCGCGCTGGGCCTCGTTCGCGTCCAGGAAGTACACGACCTGCCCGACCTGGATCCGGATCGCGGTGGTGCGACGAGGGAAGTCTTCTTGTCGTGAGGGAGGAGGGGAGGTGTGGGAGCTGCGGCCAGGAGGCGATCAGCAGTCGCTGTTCAGCCGGTCGGTGTCCCAGCAGGCGGGGTCACCACCGTTGTACGCCGGCAGCGTCACCGAGCCGGAGCCGTCGGCCTCGAACAGCACGGAGGTCTCGTCCCCGGCGTCGTCCTCGCACGTGACGGCCATGTGGTCGGGGGCGATGACGATGGCGATGTCGAACGGCCGGCGCACGTGGTTGACCAGCCGGACCTCGTAGGAGTCCAGGTCGGCGAAGGTCCAGCTGTACTCCTGGGCGATGGTGCCGTCCCGGGGGTCGAGCACGTCCCAGTCCCCGTACAGTGCGCCCACGAAGAACCCTTCCATGAAGCGCGCGTCCGTGAGCTGGCCGTCCGACGAGGTCACGTCGAGGGTGGCCTCGCAGATGCCGAACACGCACGTCTGGGTCAGCACGCCCTCCACGGTCACGCCGTCGATCTCGACGCTGTTGGTGTAGATGGTGGTGAAATCGTCCACCACGTCCTCCTCGCCCTCGTAGCAGGTGACCAGGGCGTAGGTGGGCAGGGCCGCCGCAGCGGTCAGGCCGGCCATGGCGGACGTGGCCGTGGCGGCTCCGACGGCGTAGTTGGCGTACCCCCACCCCTCGGGCGCGTCATCGGCCATGGTCGCGAGGTCGTCGGCCGCCGGACCGGTGAACTCCATCAGCGCCGGGCCCGGGAGGGCCTGGGGCGGGACGTGGTGCAGGGCGCGCTCGCCCTCGTCCACGTCCTGCAGGGCGGGATCGCAGCCGATGAGGGACGCGGTGGCGACGATGGCGATGATGAACAGGGCCTGCAGGGAGTGGGTGGAGCGGGTCATGGTGATGGCCTCCGAATGCTGGTGATTGCGTGCTCGAATCCTGATTGCAGTGTGACCGCCGGCTGTTCGAGTGCTCTCACACGACCCACACACCCAACCTGCGGTAGAATCGGTGGCCATGGATGGACCAGGGGCGAAACCGTCTTCGGCAGGTGCGGAGTTCGGCAAGTACACCATCGTACGCAAGCTCGGGTCGGGGACCCACGGCGTGGTCTACGAGGCGACCATGTCCGGGCCGATGGGGTTTGCCAAGCGGGTCGCGCTCAAGGTGCTGCGTTCCCAGGTCGTGGCCGGCGACGACTTCGTTCGCTCGATGGTCAACGAGGCCCGCATCGGCGGACTGCTGCAGCACCCCAACATCGTCAACGTGCTGGAGTTCGACGAGGTGGGCGGGGTGTACTTCCTGTGCACCGAGCTGGTGGACGGCGCCACCCTGGCCGACATCCTCGACCAGTGTCGGCACGAGGGGCGAGAGCTTCCCTACAGCGTCGCGCTCGACCTCATGGAGCAGGTCTGCAAGGGTCTGCACTACGCGCACTCCTTCGTCGATCCCGAGGGTCGTCAGCTGAACCTGGTGCACCGGGACATCAAGCCCAGCAACATCCTGGTCGACCATCAGGGCATCGCCCGGATCATGGACTTCGGCATCGCCAAGGCCGCGTCCAACCTGTTCCAGACGACCATTGGCGGGGCCGTGATCCGTGGAACCCCGCAGTACATCTCGCCCGAACAGATCCTGGGGGAGTCCGACCTGACCCCGGCGTGCGACGTGTTCGCCCTCGGCGTGGTGCTGTACGAGTTCGTCACCATGGAGCCGCTGTTCCGCAGCCGCAAGCTCGAGGACCTGTTCCGCATGGTGCTCGAGGCGGACGTGTCCGAGGAGCTGGCCGTGGCCGAGGCGCGGCTGCCCGGGGTGCGGCCGATCCTGGCGCGCGCGCTGAACAAGGACGCGGACTCGCGCTACCAGGACGTCCGCTCCATGGCCGCGGACATCCGGCACCTGGCCCAGCAGCAGGATTTCGGGGCCGACACCGATACGATCGTGTCGGAGCTGATCGAGCGTTGTGCCGAGCGGGAGAAGGACGAGATCACCGACCGCGACGCGCTCGACGAGGACCTCGCCCGGGAGACCGACCGCTACGAGCGCAACCTGGCCGAGATCGTCAACACCGACGACTACCAGCCGGTGGACCAGGGCTCCTACCGCACGGTGTCGGGGTACGACCCGTCCACCGGACAGCCCACCGTGGAGGAGGAGTCCTCCGGCCGCGGGGGGACCTTCGCCGCGGTGGGTATCTTCGGCTGCGTGGTCCTGGCCCTGGCGCTGATGTTCGTGACCGCGGCAGGGGTCGCCGGCTTCGGTCTGCTCGCGGCGAGGGACGCATCGGGGCCGGTCGTGGACCCGGTCGAGGTCACGGCGACGCCCGTGGATCCCGCGGAGATCACCGAGGCTCCCCTGCCCGACGATCCGGTCGAGGTGGCAGATGCCGACCCGCCGCGGGACGACGTGACGGCGTCGGCCGATCCGGGGCACTCCGACGTGCAGCAGGTGGACTCCTCGAACGAGCCCGCGTACCTGTCGGTCAACACCCGGCCCTGGGCCACGGTCTACCTGGACGGCGAGTACATCGGCAACACGCCGATGAAGGAGTTCGAGATCACCGCGGGCCACCACACGGTGCGGCTCGAATGCGGCTCCTGCGTCACGCCCCAGGAGCGGGTGCACACCTTCGACGTGGCACCCGGGGAGCTGTACACGCAGGTCTACGAGGAGTTCGAGCCCTGAGCCCGCCACCAGGCCCGCGCCTGGTCCCCGGTCCACTCCAGCCCCAGCTCCACGAGCTGCGCCTTCAGGGTGGCGGCGTCCGTGGGGCGGTCTGCCGGGGCCTTGGCCAGGCAGTCCAGCAGCACGCGCTCGAGGTCCGCGGGCACCTT
Source organism: uncultured Rickettsiales bacterium (assembly GCA_964639985.1). Taxonomy (GTDB): domain Bacteria; phylum Myxococcota_A; class UBA796; order UBA9615; family CAYRNR01; genus CAZXHG01. The sequence continues at coordinate 21,516 of CAZXHG010000142.1, read as the reverse complement.
CTCGGCCAGGGGAGGGAACGACGGGTCGGTCTGCAGGTGGTTGATCATCATGGTGCGGTGGCTGTCGGCCTCGAACACGGTGCGACCGGTGAGCAACCAGAACCCCACGCAGCCCAGCGCGTAGATGTCGGCGCGGTGATCGATCCGGTCTTCCCCCAGCACGATCTCCGGGGCCAGATAGGCCGGCGTGCCCGCCACCGCGCCCAGGGCCGTCAGACGCTCGCTGCTGGCCGTGCCCTGCTCGAGCCCCAACACGAGGCCGAAGTCCAGGACCTTGAGGAAGTCGACCTCCAGGCCGTAGCGGCAGGCCATCAGGTTGTGCGGCTTGATGTCCCGGTGCACCAGCCGGTTGGCGTGGGCCTCGGCCAGCGAGTCACAGGCCTGGACCAGGAAGTGCACGGCTCGCTCCGGTGGCATGGGGCCGTGCTGCTGGACCAGGCGTTCGAGGTCCATGCCGTCGAGCAGCTCCATGACCGCGTACAGCGATCCGTCCTCGGTGACCCCGAAGTCGAACAGGTGCACGGTGTGCGGTGAACACAGCGTGGAGGTGATGCGCGCCTCCCGCTCGAACCGCTGCAGCATGGCCTCCTGCTGGGGGCGGGACAGCCCGGCCAGCAGGTCGGGCCGGGCCAGCTTGATCGCGGCGGGGCGCGCCAGTAACCGGTGTCGAGCGCGCCAGACCTCGCCCTGGCCCCCGCGACTGATCAGCTCCAGCAGCTGGTAGGAGCCGAGCTCGCGCACCTGCTCCATGGCGCTCTCCAGGCGGTGGATCCAGGGCGCGGGATACACGGCCAGGGCCGCACAGACGAACGGCGGCAGGGTCAACCAGACCAGCACCTGGGGTGCGGGCAGGGGCACGTCGCGGATCGCGGCGAACACGAACACCGCCAGCGGGCCGCTGGCCGCCGCGGCCAGCGCGGCCACCCCCAGGCGAACGGGCCGCGTGGGCACGACCATGGGGTACAGGGTGATCCACAGGCAGATCCACGACACGTGGATCGGCGTGTACTTCGTGGGCATGGGTTCCCAGTGTTCGAAGGTGGCGATGCCCACGGCCACGGCCACGTAGAACGCCAGCCCCGCGGATTCGGCTGCGCTGGCCGGCAGCTTGCGGCCCCGCGCCAGCCCGAACACGACCAGGGCCAGCGCGACGGTCCCGATGGCGGCGATGTCCTCCACCGGAGCCACCCGGGAGACGTCCAGGCCGGGCCGCGTCGAGGACAGGTACCCGGCGGTGTACGTCAACGAGTGCACCGCATAGATGACGAGGTAGGCCAGCGCCAGCTGCAGCGCGGCCCAGCCCAGGCGCTCCCGGGAGTCGGGCGCCGTGAAGTGGCCCGGGGAGCTGCCGCGGGCCGACAGGTGCACGGCCACCTGCTGGACCGGCTTGCCGTCAGCCACGGTGGGCGTGACCGCTGGCTCGGTGTCCGCCCGTCGCCGGCCGGCGCCGGGGACCATGCGGTCCAGCAGCGACTCGAATCCGCCGGGCTCGTCGCTCACGGGGACTCCAGGTCGTCACCCCAGCGGGTGAGCAGGCGGTGCAACCACTGGCGGCTGACCCCGAGCAGCTCGGCGGCCTGCGCCTTGCGGCCGCCGGCGTGCTCCAGCGCCGCCCGGACCAGCTGCTGCTGGAACCGCTCGGTGGCGGCCTGGAGGTCGACGGGCAGCTCGGGCAGGGCGGCCTCGTCCGGCGGAGGAGCACCGGTCGGTGCCCTGTCGACGAGGTGCTCCGGTTCGATGGTGGCGCTGTTCGCGGCCATGGCCCACGCCACGCCCGCGCGCACCGCGTTGTTGAGCTCGCGCACGTTGCCCGGCCAGGCGCGGTTGCGCAGGGTGGCCAGCGTGGGCGGGGACAGGGAGAGGGCCTCGTCGCGTCCCAGCTCCTGCAGCGCCCGCGCCAGCAGGTGTTCGGCGAGCTGGGGTACGTCGCCGCGTCGGTCCTGCAGCGGGGGCACGCGCAGGACACAGGCGCCGAGGCGGTGGAACAGGTCCGCGCGGAAGTCACCGCGCTCCTCCGCGTCCTCCACCGGCCGCAGCGTGGCCGCCACCACCCGGCCGGTGAACCGTAGCTCGGCCTGGCCGCCGACCCGCTCGTAGGTCCCCTCCTGCAGCAGGCGCAGCAGCTTGACCTGGGCCGAGGCCGGGAGCTCGCCCACCTCGTCGAGGAAGAGCGTGCCGTCCGAGGCCCGCTCCACCATGCCGGTCTTGCGGCTGTCCGCGCCGGTGAACGCCCCCTTCTCGTGGCCGAACAGCAGCGCCTCGGCCAGGGACTCGGGGATGGCCCCGCAGTTGACCGGCACGAACGGGCCGTCAGCGCGGAGCGACAGCCCGTGCAGGGCTCGGGCCACCAGCTCCTTGCCCGTGCCGGTCTCGCCCAGGATCAGGGCCGGCCATGGCATGGCCGCGAACGCGGCGATGGTCGAGCGGAGCTCCAGCATGGGCGGCGCGTCGCCCACGAGCCCCGGGATGACCGGCGCTGCGCGCCCGTGGTCGTCGGTGACGGTGGCCTCCGGGGGCGGCTGTACGAAGGGCCTGGCCAGCTCGCACAGGGCGGACAGCCGGGCCTGAGATTCGCGGGTGAACAGCCCGGGCCGGTCCGGGTCGTGCAGGTACAGCACCGCGCGGTCGCCCAGGGGCAGGCATCCCACGGAGCGCAGCTGGATCGCCTGCACGCTCTCGGCCCCGGTGAACCGGTGGTCGAGCAGCGCGTCGTCGCTGAAGGCGGGCCGCCCCTGCTGGACCACGCTGCCCACGACGGTCCGGGAGATCAGCTCCGGCGGCGGCACGTCGGCCGAGCCCGCGCCGCTGAGGGCCAGCGCCTCGAAGCGTATGTGGTCCTCGTCGCCGCTCCAGGCCAGGGCCCAGGCGCTGGCGATGCCGGTCAGGCGGCGGGCCTCGTCGGCCAGCAGCTGCAACACCGCGCTGCGGCTCCCGGCAGTGGCGATGCGGCCGAGGAGGGTGCGGGCCCAGGCCATGGCCGCGCCCGCGTTCGCGAGGCGGTCGAAGTCCGCCTGGAGCTCTCGGGCCAGGCCGGGCTCCCGGGCAGACAGCGTCTCCAGCGCAGGGGTCCTGTAGCGGCTCACATCCCTCTCCCTCGTCGCATCCCTCGTCGCACGATGTTCACGTTGGGCTGCCCGGACTGTCAACGATCGTGGACGTTTTTCTGGCCCAGCCGCGGCGGGGAGCGTGGCACGGACCGTGCAGTGACATCGGAGGGTGCGTCAGGAGTACGATATGAACGACCTCGCGCGAGACACGATGAACCTGGACGATCCGAACCTGACCGTCGAGCGGGTGCGAGATGCTGCCGACCTCGGGGCATTCCTCGACCTGCCGCTGAGCCTGTATGCCGACGACCCGGACTGGGTCCCGCAGCCGCGGGAGCTGATGCGGCGCAAGCTGTCGGTGAAGAACTCGCTGTTCCGGCACTGCGAGATTCGCCTGTTCACGGCACGGCGAGACGGGGAGGTGGTGGGCACGATCTCGGTGCTGCACGACCGTCGGCACGCCGATGTGAAGGACGAGAAGGTCACCTTCTTCGGGTTCTTCGAGTGCATCGACGACCCGGCCGTGGCGCGTGCGCTGCTGGAGCGGGCCGCGGAGGAGGCGCGTACGTTCGGTTCGGAGATCCTCCGTGGGCCGCGCAACCTCAGCCGGGTCGAGGAGATCGGGCTGCTGGTGCAGGGGCGGGGGAGGCCGCCCATGCTGGCCGGGCACTCGGCGGCGTACTACCCGGCCCTGGTGGAGGCGGAGGGGTTCGAGCCGCACCACGACGTGCTGGCCTACGACACGCCTTTGTACGACGCGGAGGGCGAGCCGCGCTCGCTGCCGCCCGACCTCGACGCCAAGGCCCGCGCCGTGGACCTGCCCGGGCTGGAGGTGCGGCCCACGCGCTGGACGCGCATCACCCGGGACCTGACCCTGGCCCACGAGGTGTTCGTGGAGGCGTTCCGCGACGTGCCGGACAACACGCCCATGCCCCTGGGGCAGTGGCTGGCCATCGGCCGGTCCATGCTGGCGCTGTCCAACCGCCACATGCTGCAGCTGGCCACGGTGGACGGCAGGGCCGCGGGCTTCGCGCTGTGCTTCCCGGACGTGAACGAGGCCGTGGTGGCCGCCCGCGGGCGGCTGCTGCCCCTGGGCTGGTTGCGCGCGTTCCGCGCCCGCAAGCACATCCGCACGGCCAGCTTCAAGCTGATCGGGGTGCTGCCCGAGTACCGCAGCAGCGGCCTGCATGCGCTGATGATCGAGCGAGCGGTGTTCGGGGCGCGGGATGCGGGCTACTCGCGCCTCGAGGCCTCACTGGTGGATGCGCGCAACGGGCGGATGCGCTCCGTGATCGAGGGCGCGGGCATGAACGTGTACAGGCGCTACCGGATCTACGAGCGGGCGGTGTAGCCAGCGCTGGTGGGCGTGGCTCAGGGGACGTACGTCAGGGCCAGGTCGAGGACGACGTTGGTGGTGCCCGTCTCCAGGGGGACCGCCCCGTCCACGCCGAGCAGCTCGTACTCCAGGTCTGCGTAGTTGTCGCCATCGGAGTCGATCAGCGCGTACAGCACCACCGGGGTGTAGGTGGGCACCCACAGCTCGTACGGGACCTCGTGCCCCGCGTCGTGCACGTCGGGTTCGCCGTCCTCGGAGTAGATCTTGTCCTCGCCGGACAGGATGTACACGGGGTAGGAGTCGATGTCCGGCAGGTAGTGCTTGGCCGCCATCACGTACAGCTCGGACGCCGCGGTGAGGTCGCCGAAGGCGAACGAACCGTCCGTCGTGATCACCCCCGACACCTTCACGTAGGGCCGCGGCATGGGCTGCTCCACGCCCTCGAGCGGTACCCGGACCAGCAGGTCGGCCAGGTCGGTGTCGCCGAGATTCCAGGGATTGGCCTCGTCGCCGTACATCTCCAGCACGGTGGCACCCCACTCGTCGCTGGGTTCGAACAGGTTGTTCTCGTTGTGATCCCAGGCGCCGAGGATCATGGTCGTGAAGCTGCAGTTGACCGTCAGCTCCCAGGGCATCATCAAGCCCTGGTTGCCACCGTCGAGGAGCCCGGGCAGCTCGGTCCAGTAGGGGCCGTCGCCGTTCCCGTCGTAGATGGCGACCAGACCCTCGCCCACCGAGTTCACGTACGCTGACTTCAGCAGGTACTCGTCCCCGGACAGGTTCACCGCGCAGGAGGCGTCGCCCGGGCACCAGGTGCACGTGCCGCCGCCACCGCCACCGCCGCCACCGCCGCCGCCACCGCCGCCACCACCGCCGCCGCCGCCGCCGCCGCAGTGGGTGCCCGGCACCCACTGACCATTCTCCCAGACGAACTCCATGTCGATGTAGATGTCGGCGTTCTTGGTCGGCGAGCCGGTGGTGTCGAGCGCGTCGGGGTAGAACGCCATCTCGTCCCACGGGCTGATCACCATGTCGTGGTGCGTGTCGGCGATACCCATCACGTGGATGATCTCCACCGGCCAGGAGAGCGGGTTGAACTCGTAGAACGTACCCTCCGTCTTGGGGTCGGCCGGGACCTCGTCCGAGACCCAGCTCATCAGCGGTGCCTCGGTCTGCTCGAAGCTCTCGGTGATGCCCACGTAGATCAGGCCGTACGTGTACCCGGCCGGATCGATGTCCTCGAACCAGTCGAGCTCCACCCGGTGCCAGATGTCGTCCTCGTCGGGCGCGTAGTACACCGGAACGATGAACACCTCGCCGCCGACCTTGAAGGGATCCGCGTCGTCGTCGTCTCCGGTGTCGTCGTCCGAGACCACGTCGGAGTCGTCGTCGTCGTCGTCCCCGTCGGGGAAGTCGTCCGGCGCCACGGCCGGGCAGGTGCAGTTGAGCGTCGCCCCGGGCACGAACAGGCCCAGAACGGCGAGCGCGCCGAGGTAGAAGAAGATTCGCCTTGTCGCCATGACCGCTCCCCTCGCCTGGGGGAGGTGCTGCCAGTAGCCGTCCCTTCGGCTACAAAAAAAACCCCAAGCTCTTTTATCATGACACGTGGGGCGACAGCAGCAACAAAAAAGAACACACTCGTCCGTGTCCTCGGCCGGGATACGTTTGTCGGGGGATGAAGGGGGACGGTGCGGGGGTCAGTCGGCGAGGGTCTCGACGATCTCCCTCATGCGTTCGCGTATCCACGGTCCACGGGGGTCGTCCTCGTCCTCCTCGGCGTACTGGTACTCCAGCACCAGGGTCGCGCCCGCGCGGTCGGCGTGCTCGACCAGGCACTCCGCGCACTCGTCGAGGTCCACGCCGCTGGGCATGTCCTGCAGCAGCGCGCGCAGCGCCGCGACGTCCTGCTGCGCGGCCGTGCTGCACAGCTTGTCGTAGAAGTCGCGCTGGATCCCCTCCAGCGGGGGCTCGTAGGCCACCACCTGCTGCACCCGGTTGTCCACGGCCTCCTCCACGTCCTGGGTGAAGCCGGGGTTCAGCGCCCTGGTGGTCTCGTAGTACTTCGTCCAGTAGGTCCGCACCGCGGCCAGCCAGCGGCGGTGGTCCGTGGCCGTGGGGTGGCGCCGGTCGTCGAACCCCTTGCGTGCGGCCTGCTCGGCCAGCCACTCGTTCCACCCCTGCTCGTGGGACAGGGCGTGCAGTCCCAGGCCCTGGTAGAACAGCCCGGTGGCCATGCCCGGGTTGACCGTGTTGACCGACTGGCAGTGGGGGCAGGTCTCGTTGCTGGCCTGCCAGAAGACGGTGACCTGGATCCCGGCGCCACACTGGGAGCAGTTGAGGCCTTGCGCCAGTTCCTGCTGCACGATCTCGTACAGCTTGCGCGCCCAGGCCGCCTGGTTGCGCATCTCCAGCCAGGCGTACTGCGTCTCGATGTTCTCGCGCAGCCCGTCGTAGACGGCCCGCTGCTGCTCCTGGACCTCGTACACCGCCTCCCAGTCATCGGAGGGCATGTCCGAGGTGTCGAGTACCCCCTCGAACCCCTCCTCGATCTTCTCCCAGGCCGCGTCCACCTTGGAGTCGATGCCGTGGAAGCGGCTCTGCACCGCGGTCAGGGCGGTGCCCATCGGGCCGGGGTCGGTGGCGTGCTGCTCGATCAGCATGTCGATGCCGGCCTGGGCCTCCTGCACGACCGCGGTGATGCGGTCGTTGACCTTGGCCACGAAGCCCTCCCACTTGGTGACCGTGGGCTGGAGCCGTTGCTGTAGGTGGGGCTTGAGCTCGCTCATCGGGGTCCTCCCGGGATCAGGTGAACGGGGTGCCGCAGTAGGCGCAGGTGAGGTCCTTGTCGCCGAGCCGCGGGCCGCCGCAGGCGCGGCACGTGATCGCGGCCGCGCGGGTGGTGTGGGTGGCGGCCGGGGCCCCGCCTGAGACCACGTGCGCGAACATGCCGGCGGGCTTCGGCAGGACGGCACCGCGGTAAGCGGTCAGCAGCTCGTTCTCGGTGCGGTCGATCAGCGACATCAGGCTCTGGTGCTTGAACTCCAGGGCGCTGCCCGCGTCCCACACGTCGATCTTCTTGCAGGCGATGCGGTGCTCCCGGCAGATCGCCTTGATCGCGGGTTGCAGCTCCATGGCCGGGGCGCCGCGAAGCGGCTTCTGGGCAGCGACCACCTGCATGCGCTCCTGGTCGGAGATCAGGGGCGCACCGTGGCGCTGGCACAGCGCCTGCCACTGGGGTGACGAGCCCGCGGGCTCCTCGATCGCGTGGGCCGTGGCGAACGCCTCGGCGATCTGCTCGCGAAACCGGATCCAGACGCCGTCGATCTGGGCGGACAGGTCGCTCATCAGAGCTCCAGATCGTCGTCCAGGCCCGCACCCGAGTACTTCTGCATGAAGGTCTCGCGCAGCGACGTGTACTGGTTCATCAAGGCGATGTCCGTGCCCATCTTGGTAGCCCAGTGGCCGCTCCACGCGCCGTAGGTGGCCGCGTCGATGCCGAACACCGCCGGCAGCTGGGCGTTGACGTCCATGCCCTGGGCGGCCCACGCCTCCTGCGCGACCATCACCTCCACGTACTGCTCGAAGGTGCAGGGCGCGTCCCCCCCGGTCGACACCCCCATCGAGCCGGTGAACGCGGCCGAGTAGGCGTTGGAGATCACCATGGAGTGGTCCTGGCTCATGCGCGCGGTCCACTCGTCGTTGACCCGGTCGTACTTCGGCCGGTCCATGCCGAACTTCAGCAGGTAGCTGTTGACGTCGTCCGGGGTGGCCGTCTGCGGCAGCTGGGTCATGCCCGCGGCGATCTCGGCCCACTGCTCGACCTCCACACCCTCGACCGGCTCCAGCAGCTGGGGATTGGCCGCCGCGTGGTCGGTCATCTGCTGCTGCACCTGGCCCTGGCGGGCCTGCAGCGCGCCGTTGGTGAAGTCGTCGCGTTGACGCACCTCGAGCTCGTCGTCCTCGTTGGTGATCAGCTCCGACCACTTGGCCATCACGTACTGGCTGACCATCTCCCAGTGCTCGGCGTTGGCGTACCCCTGGGCCGCGATCGCCTGGTCGCGGCTGCCGCCCTGCGACTCGGCCTCCTCGATGGCGAAGTAGACCGTCCAGAAGCTCACCGGGCTGGCCATGTCGATGCCGGCCATGTCGATGCCGTGGCCCTCCACCCGCGCGATGAACTCCTGCAGCTCGCGCCACTCCTCGCGGGCGTAGTCCTCCTCCTCGTCTTCGTCGTCCTCCGACTCGGGCTGGGGTGCCGGGGCCGGCGCGGCCTCGGCCGCTGGCGCGGGGGCTGGCTCCTTGGGCTCGTCCTTCACCAGGCCGAGTGCCCTGAGGAAGGCCATCACGATCATGTCGATGGGATTCATCGGTCCCTCCCGTGTGGGGGTGTTGGATCGGGAGACGGGCTAGCTGCCGTACCGATCCCTGAGGATGCGGTGCAGGATCTTACCGGTGGTGGTGCGCGGCATGTCGTCCGCGCTGATGATCTCGACCCGCTTGGGCTTCTTGAAGCCCGCGACCTGCGGTCCCACGAAGTCGATGATCTCCTGGCCGGTCAGCTCCTGGCCCTCCTTGGGGATCACCACGGCCATCACCTGCTCTCCCCACTTGGGGTGCGGCGTGCCGATCACCGCGCAGTCGAAGACCGCCGGGTGCTGGGCGATGATGGCCTCCATCTCGGTGGGGTACACGTGCTCGCCGCCGGTGATGATCATGTTGTGCTTGCGATCGACGATGTAGTAGTAGCCCTGCTCGTCCTGGCGGGCCATGTCACCGGCAGAGAAGTACACGCCCTCGTGGCTGTCCGAGGTCTTCTCCGGCATCTGGTAGTACTCGCCGAACAGCATGGGGCCGTGGCTGAACAGCTCGCCCACCTCGCCGACGGCCACCGGGTTACGCTCCTCGTCGAGGATCTTCAGCCGCGAGGTGCCTGCACACTCCAGGCCGATCGAGCCGAGCTTCTCCATCTGATCCTCGGGCCGCAGCAGGGTCACCAGGCCGGCCTCGGTGGAGCCGTAGGCCTCGAACAGGGCGCAACCGGCGAAGAACTCCATGATGTCGAGCTTGGTCTGGGCGCGGACCGGCGCCGAGCTGCACAGCAGGCAGCTGATGGACGACACGTCGTACCTGTTCGACACGTCCTCGGGGATGTTGAGGATCAGGTTGTAGTGGGTCGGGATCATGGAGGAGAAGGTCGGCTTCTCCCGGTCGATCACCTCCAGCAGCTCCACGGGGTCGAAGCGGTCGTCGCGGTGGATGTACACGCCGCCGCCGATGTAGGTGAAGACGAAGGCGTAGAAGGTGGAGTTGACGTGGTACAGCGGCATCAGCGTCAGGCCGATGTCCGTGGGCTTGAAGCTGAAGTCGGTGGCGTTGAGCAGATAGAACGCGGTGTAGCTGTGGTGGGAGCGGACCACACCCTTGGGATTGCCGGTGGTGCCGGAGGTGTACAGCTGGATCCAGGTGTCCTCGCCCGAGATCTGTACGCTGGGCGGCTCGGGGGAGGCGGTCTCCATCAGCGTCTCGTACGGGACCCAGCCCTGCGCGCTGGACTCGTCGAGCACCGAGACCCAGCGGTCCTCGGGCACGTCCGGCGTGAGGCGCTTGGCGTCGCCCACCATGCCCAGGTACTGCGCACCGGCGAACACGGCGCGGGCCTCGGCGTTGTTGATCACGTAGGCGGCCTCGCGGGCCACGTAGCGGGTGTTGATCGGCACGGCCACGGTGCCGGCCTTGGCCGCGGCCAGGTAGATCTCGCAGAACTCGATGCTGTTGCCGAGCACCACGCAGAAGCGGTCGCCCTTCTCCAGCCCCATGTCCAGCATGGCGTTGGCCAGGCGGTTCACCCGGATGTCCAGCTCGGCGAATGTGAGCTGGCGGCGGATGTCCCTGAATGCCATCCGGTCGGGGTACTTCTGTGCGTTGACGGGGAGCATCTGGGCGATGTCCAAGAAGGGAGTGGTCATGGAATCAGTTCCTTTCCTGGGAAACGTGTCGTGGTTGAGTGTCGCCGCGCTCGGCCCGGCGGACCTGGTCGCGTGCCACGAGGGCGGCGCCCAGGGCACCCATCAGCTGGGGCTGCGGCGGGAGGATGACGGGGGAGCCGACCGACTCGCCGAGCAGCTCGACGAAGGCCGGGTTGTGCTGGGCCACGCCTCCGGTCGCCAGCACGGGTGGCGTCAGGGCCGCGGACTCGGTCACGCGGGCGACCACCGAGGCGAAGATGCCGCGGGCGATGTCCCGCCGGTCCTCGCCCGCCCGAATGCGGGCCAGGACCTCGGTGGAGGCGAACACGGTGCAGAAGCTGTTGAGGGTGCGGCCCTGCTCGGCGGCCGCGGCCAGCGCGTTGAGCTCGTCGAGGGGCACGGCCAGCCGCGCGGAGATCTCCTCGAGGAAGGCCCCCGTGCCTGCGGCGCACTTGCGGTTGAGCTGGAAGCCCAGCCGCCTGCCCTGCTCGGAGATGCGGATGATCTTGTTGTCCTGCCCGCCCACGTCCACCACCGTCATCGCGTGGGGGTGGACGTGATAGGCGGCGTGGGCGTGGCAATCGATCTCGGTGCGGGTGTCGTGGGCGGCGATCACGTTGTCGCGCCCGTACCCGGTGGCCACGATCCGCTGCAGGTCGGCGGTCGCCAGGTCGGCCTGGCCGAGGGCTGCTTCGAGGGAGGTCTCGCCCGACGCGGTGAAGTCCATACCCGAGGGGCGCACGTCGTGTCCGAGCACCGCCAGCTCGTCGTCCACCACGACGGCCTTGGCCGCGGACGCACCGATGTCGATACCGGCGTAGAAACCATCCTCCGAGGCAGCGGTGGTCAACGTCACTCCTGGCGGCCCGACGGGCGCGGAGGGGGAGTCTACAGACTCGGGGTGCAACGATCCAACATCGTTTGAATTGCCTGCACGCCGCGCGCGCAGGTGGCATGATCGGGCGCGGGCGACGGCGCCCCGGGGAGCGACGTGATGAGTCGGATCAAGGGCAAGGGATGGACGGGGGGACTCGTGCTGGCGGCGGCCTCGTTGCTGGCGTGTGCGACGGCCCAGGCGCAGTGCGTGGACCTCGACGGTGACGGCTACGGCGACCCGGGGCACGTGGACTGCCCTGCGGGCGCGACCACGGACTGTGACGACACCGACGCGGGCCTCCAGTGGGACGACGCGGACGCGGACGGCTGGTCCACCTGCGAGGGGGACTGCAACGACGTCAACGACACGATCACGCCCGAGGACGCGGACGGTGATGGGTTCTCCGACTGCACCGGCGACTGCGACGACGGCGATCCCGACGCCTGGCCCGGCAACCGCGACATCTGCGACGGCGTGGACAACGACTGCGATCCCACGACGCTGGAGACCTCGGACGGCGACGGCGACGGCTACTCGGCCTGCGACGGCGATTGCGACGACCTCGACGACGACGTGGGCCCGGACGGCAACGAGGTGTGCAACGGCATCGACGACGACTGCGACCCGACCACGGACGAGCTGGTGGACGGCGACGGTGACGGGTACACCATGTGCGAGGGGGACTGCGACGACACGGCGCCGGACGTGAACCCCGGGGCCGCGGACATCTGCGACGGACTCGATACCGACTGCGACGGGATCGTGCCCTACCCCGAAGTGGACCTCGACGGCGACGGCGTGCCGAGCTGTGCCGACGACTGCGACGATCTCGACGCCACGGTCTACCCGTACGCGCCCGAGCTGTGCGACGAGCAGGACAACGACTGCGACGGGCTGGTCGACGAGGGCGTGGCCTCCGACATGGACGGCGACGGGGTCGACACCTGCTCGGGGGACTGCGACGACAGCGACCCCAACACCTATCTGGGTGCGGCCGAGATCTGTGACGGGCAGGACAATGACTGCGACGAGGCGCTGCCCGACGACGAGGCGGACGCGGACGGCGACGGGTTCATGGTCTGCGAGGGCGACTGCGACGACGAGGACCCGGTGATGAACCCCGGCGACGTGGACGGGGATGGCTGGAGCCCCTGCGACGGGGACTGCAACGACGGGTTCGCCGACCTCACCCCCGAGGACGGGGACGGCGACGGCTATTCGTCGTGCGACGATGACTGTGACGACGCGGATCCGGACCTGGACCCGGCCGACGCGGACAGCGACGGCTCGTCCACCTGCGACGGTGACTGCGACGACGGTGATCCGGGCGTGCACCCCAACGCCGACGAGGTCTGTGACGGCGGCGTGGACAACGACTGCGACGGCGTGGCCGACGACGTGGACATCGACCGGGACGGCTACGTGGACGTGGCGTGCGGGGGTGAGGACTGCGACGACGCGGACGACGACGTGCACCCCTCCGCGGTCGAGATCTGCGAGGACGCCGTGGACAACGACTGCGACGGGCTCGTGGACACCGACGACGAGGTGGACTGCCCCACCGAGCCCGAGACCGACGACGACGACAGCGCCGCGCCCGCGGACGACGATGACGGGTGTGAGTGCCGGTCGGGGGTGGGCGTCTCCAGCCCCTCGGCTGGGCTGCTGGTCGTGCTGACGATCGTGCTGGGTCGCCGACGGCTCAGCCGGTGATCACGTTGTCCAGGCACGTGTAGCTGACATCGATCACGGCCGGGGGGAAGGCCGTACAATCCCCGAACAGGCTGACTGCGTTGCGTTCGCCGTCGTACATCCAGCCGCCCTCGGCGTTGGTGGCGTCCGTGCACGACGTGCCGCTGCCGTGGGGCGGGACGACCTCGTCGTCGAGCAGCACCTCGATCGTCCCCACCTCGGGGTACGCCGACAGGTGGAACCACTCCGTGGAGGGGTGGGCCATCAGCAGGTCGGTCATGGCCGGACCGAACTCGTTCTGATCGCACTCACCCTCGACCTCCTCGTCCGGGATCTGGATCGGGATGAACTCGCCTCCGGTCCCCGTGACCGACCAGAAGTGGAAGTCCAGGGCGCAGCGATCGTTCATCTCCGGGTTGCATTCGTAGCGCAGTTCCTCCACTGCGTCGGGGCCCTGGCCCGGACCGATCACGGAGATGCGCAGCACCGGAGCGAGCAGGTGCAGCAGCCGGAGCAGCTCGGCGTGCACGCACTCGCGGGCGCCATCCTGTTGGGCACCGCTCACGTCGGCGCAGGTGTCCGACTCCAGCACCTCGAACAGGGTCCAGCTGTCGTCGCCCTCGTCGGTGAGCACGACCACGTGCAGCGGGGTGTCGCCGCGCTGCAGCCCGGCGTTGGCACCGTGCAGCGCGGTGGACACCACCTGCCCCGCGATCTCGAGGTCCACGGACGCGGGCAGGCAGTGGCACGGTTCGTACAGCGGGTGGTCGGGATCCCACTGGTCGCCGCTGCAACCGTGCGGGAAGTCGGTCATCAGGTCGTCGGTGCCGTCGATGAAGTCCGTGGTCCCCGGCAGCGCAACCGACTCGCACAGCGCCATCAGCGCCACCTGCAGCGGCCGTTCCTTCTGGGCGCCGCCCAGGCCCACGTCAGCATACGTGCGGAACAGGGCCTGGTCGTTCACGTCCGACGGGTCCAGCAACAACGGCAGGCCGTCGTGGCGCCTCAGCATCCCGCAGGTGCCATGCACGTCGTCGCAGATCTCGGTGGAGATGTCCTGGATGCAGGACCACGCCTGGGTGGTGGTCAGCCCAAGCCGGGTGCTGGTGCCCGCGGGCAGACCGTTGCCGAACGTGGCGAAGTTGTCCAGCAGCTGGATCTGCGCGTCGCCCATGGACGCCGAGTTGTCGATGATCCACAGCATGTCCGTGTCGCCCGGTCCGACCGGAGCGAAGGTGTCGGTGACCTCCGCGGCGTCCCGGCATCCGCACGGGGCAAGGGCCAGCGCGAGCACGAGCGCGCAGACGGGGGTGAGGCGGTGTGACATGGAACCCTCCCGACCGGTTGGGTGTCGTTGGGGCCCGACCTCCTTCGATTCCAGCCGTGTTGCGTGATGGCGCTGCTACGATGGGGGGCGCTGGGAGGTGGACCATGATGAACCTGCGTTCCCTGGCCATGGCCGCGATGCTGCTGCCGATGCTCGTGCTGTCGACCGTGCGGGCCAACGGCTCGGACTGCGGTCTGATCTCCGATCCGGACCGACGGCACATGTGCTACGCGCAGCAGGACGACAGCAGCTCGCAGTGCGGGCTGATCTCCAACAGCGACCTGCGCCACCTGTGCTACGCCCGGGTGGACCGCAGCAGCTCCCAGTGCGGGCTGATCTCCGACAGCGACATGCGCCACTCCTGCTACGCCGAGGTCGGCGGCAGCAGCTCGCAGTGCGGGCTGATCTCCGACAGCGACCAGCGGCACCTGTGCTACGCCAAGGCCGACGGCAGCACGTCCCAGTGCGGGCTGATCTCCGACAGCGACCTCCGCCACCACTGCTACGCGGTCGTGGGGAAGAACTCGTCCCAGTGCGGGCTGATCTCGGACAGCGACAAGCGCCGCAAGTGCTACGCGGAGGCCAAGGCGCCCTGATCACATCACCTCGACGTGGCCCAGGTCCGGCGCCTCGACCCGGAAGCTGTACTCGGTGCCCGGCTGCAGGCCAAAGGCTGACGTGGCGAAGTACGCCTCGTCCCCGACCCGCACCGGGGGCTGGATCAGGTCCCAGCCGTTGTCGTCGATGAAGGCGGTCATGACCGAGATGTCGTCCGGCCCGTACTCCGCCGGCAGGTCCACGACGATCCCCATGCACTCGAACGTGCCATAGGCCTCCAGGGTCAGCTCGGCCACGGTCGCGGTGTCGTCGTCCCCGGCCGTGTCGTCGTCGGACACGGTGTCGTCGTCGTCGCCAGCGGGACAACCGATCAGTAGCAGGAGCGCGGGGAGGGCGACGTACAGTCGGGTTGCCATCGGTGGAGCCTCCATCGTGTCCCGCATGATAGCGACACCGTTCGCTCGCCACACCGAACGAGGCGCAGCACGGACCGCGGCAGGTTGTTGTATCGTCGGAGCTCGACCGATGGAGGATGCGACGATGCAAGGGACGACGGTGCAGCTGCAGCAGGGCGACGGATTCATCGCGTTCTCGGGGATCGAGCTGGTCCGGGTGCTGTCCTCCGAGCTGTTCGGCGAGGTGGCGGGGCTGACCTCGCACCGGACAGCCAACGAGGTGGCGGCGAAATGCCACGATCGCTGGACCGACCTGGTCAACGCCTGCGCGGCCATGCCCGAGCAGGTCGAGTTCTTCTCCCTGACCGGCAGCCGCGCGCACCGCGGCTGGGCGCCGGGGGACGTGGACGTCATGTACCTGGCCGTCGGCCGGGGGAGCACGGTCGAGGAGGCGCAAGGTGCTTCGCTGCGGGCGAGGTCCGACCTCTTCACGATTGCCTCGACCTGCCTGGACTACGCCGAGCTGATCCTGGTCGAGGACCCGGACCTGTTGAAGCAGGTCGTCTCCTACATGGCGGGGCCGCACGTGCTGGAGGTGCGGCGGCGGCTGGAGAAGATGCGGGTGGTCGAGGGCCATGTCGCCCGCATCGCCCACGAACCCGTGGGCTTCGGTACCAAGGCCGTCCGTGACGAGCCGGTGACCGGTCCTGCGTCCCACCTGCTGCACCTGTTCCCGTGGGTGCCCAGCGACGACCCGTGGCGACGCCTGCTCGAGGCGCTGGTGGAGGAGCGTGCCCTGGCTGCCGTGGTCACGCATTGCCGCGGATGGCGGCGGGTGCCGCCGTCGACCCAGAGCGAGGCACACCGGCGTCTGGTGGCCGCCGAGCGGCTGTCGTCCCAGGGAGCCAACGACGATGCGGTGCTCAGCCGCGAGGTGGACGTGCTGCGCAACGAGGCGCTGTTCCGCCTCGCCGTGCTCCAGGGCCGGGCCCTGGCCGCGCGTGTGTTCGTCACCTCGGGTGCGCCGGCGAGCGCGGGCCTGGTCGGCACGGTGCTGGGTTCCATCGACGACGCGTCGCTGCCGCGAGAGATGGTGCCCCCTGACGCGGAACTGAGTTCCTACCTCTTCCGCAGCGGTGCCGTGGTCGAGGAGGTAGACCCCGAGGAGATGCTGGCTCCTCTCGATGCGCCGCCACTCGAGCTGTTCTTCGGGCCGCGGGAGGCGAGCGCGATCCTCCGCACGCCCATGCCCTCGGATCACGAGATCGCCGGTGTGACCATCAACTGGGCCCGCACTGCGCCGATGCTGGGCCGCAGCGGCGAGGACTGCCCTCTCGGATTCAACGTACATCGCGGCGATCACAAGTCGGTGTCCATGGACGAGGCAGCCCGGTTCCGACACACGTACGTCATCGGACAGACCGGCACGGGCAAGTCCACCCTGATGCTGAACATGGCGCTGCACGACATCCGGGCCGGACGGGGGGTGGCCGTACTCGATCCCCACGGCTCGCTGATGGACGACATCCTGTTGCGTTTCCCGCCGGAGCGGGCCGCTGACCTCGTGATCGTGGACGTCACGGACACCGATCGACCCGTCGGGTTCAACTCGCTGATCATCGACGAGGACGACCCGCAGCGATACCGGCTCGTGAGAGACCTCGTCATCGACGACCTGATGCACTTCCTCGATCGCACCTACAACATGAAGGAGGTGGCGGGCCCGCGGTTCGAGACCCACGTACGCGGCATGTTCTCGCTGATGATGGGGATCTCGCCCCCGAGTCTGCCGATGATCCCCAACTACATGGTCCTGTACGCCCTTCACAGCAACAAGGACCTGCTGAACGCCCTGGCGAAGCGCATGGAGGGGGAGGATCCCCTGCTCGACCTCTTCATCAAGGAAGCCCTGGCCGCCACGCATGACGGTTCGTTCGAGAACATGGCTCCGTACGTCACGTCGAAGTTCAACCGCTTCATCTTCGACTGGGGCCTGCGCAACATCACCTGCCAGAACGAACTGCTCGACATCGATGGACTGGTCGCCGACGGAAAGGTGTTGCTGTTCCACCTGGGCAAGGGTCGCTTCGGTGAGCAGGCCGCGAGCCTCCTGGCCAGCCAGATCGTCTCCCGGCTGCGCACGACGGTGATGAAGCGCGGTGCGGGCGGCAACCATCGACCGTTCTACCTCTACGTGGACGAATTCCAGATGCTGGCGGACGAACGGTTCGCCGAGATCCTGGCCGAGGCGCGCAAGTTCGGACTCGCCCTCACGGTGGCGCACCAGTTCGTGGACCAGATCCCCGATCCGGTGCTTCATGCCGTGACCGGCAACGTGGGTACCACGATCTGCCTTCGTGTGGGCGCCCGCGACGGGGAGTTCCTCGAGCCCCTGTTCGCGCCCACGTTCCGGCAGCAGGACCTGTCCTCACTGGACAACTTCCGGGCATACGCCCGCTGCTTCGGCAAGCTCGGTCACACGCCTTTTTCGATCCAGCTCAGCCCTCCGCCGGCCGACGTGGATCCCGACGCTGCGGAGGCGCTGCGCGAGCGGTCGCGACAGCGGTACGGCCGGGACCGTGAGGCGGTGGAGAAGGAGATCCGCGAGACGTTCGAGGCGTACCAGTCCTTTGCCGGGGGGAAGGGCCCGAGGGACGCGTTCTTCTAGACGGCTGGGATGGTTCAGTACCGGACGAACACCGAGCCCCAGGTGAAGCCGGAGCCGAAGCCGACGATCATCACGTTCATACCGCGCTTCAGTCGGCCGTCCGCCTCGGCCACGGCCATGGCCATGGGGATGGTGGCCGCGGTGGTGTTGCCGTAGTCGACGATGGTGTGGATCACCTTGTCGGACGGGATCTGCAGGGTCTTGGTGACGTACTCGTTGATGCGCATGTTGGCCTGGTGGGGGATGACCAGGTCGATGTCGGCAGGTGTGAGGTTGTTGGCCGCGCAGGCCTCCATCACCGCGCCGATCATGCCGCGCACGGCGTACTTGAACACCTCGCGCCCGTTCATGTACGGGTGCCGGTACTCCGGCTTGACCACGCCATGCACGCCCTCGTGCTGGATGAAGGGGTGCTCGCCGATGTCGAACACCTTGCCGCACAGCGCGTCGGCGTGGCGGCCGTCACCGTGCAGGTGGAACGACTCGATCACGTTGGCATCGCCCTCGTCCGCGCGGGAGATCACGGCCGCGCCAGCGCCGTCGCCGAACAGCACGGCCACGTCGCGGCCGGCCGTGCTCAGGTCCAGGCCGCTGGAGTGGATCTCCGAGCCGACAACCAGCACGTTCTTGTAGACCCCGGCGCGGATGAACGAGTCGGCCACGCCCATGCCGTAGATGAAGCCCGAGCACTGGTTGCGGATGTCCATCACGCCGATGCCCTCCATGCCCATCTTGGCCTGGAAGTAGCAGCCCGCGCCCGGGAAGTGGTGATCCGGGCTGAGCGTGGCGAACAGGATCATGTCGATCTGCTTCTTGGACACCCCGGCCGCCTCGATGGCGGCCTCGGCCGCGGGGACCGCGAGGTCGGACGTGCGCACGCCCGGCTCGACGAAGCGACGGGTCTTGATCCCGCTGCGGGTCTGGATCCACTCGTCGTTGGTGTCCATCATCTCGGAGAGGTCGTCGTTGGTCACGACCCGCTCGGGAACGTACATGCCGATGCCGGCGATCCTGGCGCGGTACAAGGTGGTGCTCCTGTGGTCGGTGTTTCGTCCCCGCCCCCCGGGGACGGGCCGAATCATCGACGTTCACCGCGGGAATGTCCAGGGGAAAAACAGGGCTAACCTCTCGAATTGACTTGGAAATCACGAGATTTGGTTAACTGGTTGAACCTATTCGGTCGTGCGGGCCACCGCCGGGGGTCGACGAGGCCCCACCGGGGACCTACGGTAGCCAACGCGGGATGGAGGATCGCGTGGGCAGACTGGGGTTGCTGTCGGGGCTTCAACAGGCGATCGGGCTGCACCGCGCGCTGGGCCTGCGCGACGACGAGATCCGCTGGCTGGCCGGGGTCAACCACGCCATCCGCTGTGTGGTCACGGCCGCGGACAACCTGATCGACGACGAGGACAAGCCGGTGCTGCCCCTGGTCCTGCCGGCTGGCGCGGTGCGGTTCCGCAACACCCTTGGCTTGCTCGCACGGCTGACACCCTCCCCGTTTCTCCGTTGACCGCCGGCCCTGAATCGTCGTACCGTGGATTTTGGGGAAAGAAGGTTTTTTCGGGAAACCGGAGAGGCGATGGGAGCGTGTATTCCCCGCCAGGAGGTGTCGCATGAAACGAGTGGTTCCGTTCATCCTCGCCGTGGGGGTGGTGTACGCCCTCGGGGTCACGGGGTGTGGCGGCGAGCCGTCACCGGTCGTGTCAACACAGCCTCTGGCCACGGCGATCCGGACCCAGGAGGTCGCACCCGCCGCGCCGGTCGAGGGCTGGACCGGGTCGTCCTGGCGCTACGATCCCATCGGCAAGCGTGATCCGTATCGGCCGTACGACGTCGCGCTGCCCCCGAATCCCCTGTTCCCCCTGACGGACCTGCAGCGGTGGGAGCTCGACCAGCTGCGGTTGGTGGGCATCGTGCGGCAGAACGGCCACCGCCTGGCCATGCTCGAGGATCCGGAGGGCCGTGGACACATCGTGCACGCGGGCGACTACGTGGGCACGCGGTGGGGTCAGGTCACGAGCATCGGCCCAGGGCAGCTGGTGATCACCGAGTACGTGAAGGACGACTACGGTCGAACCCTGCCGTTGACCCTGGAGATGCCGCTCGCCGATCCGTGGGGCAACGGCTAGATCGGCAGGCGACCTGGCGCAATAGGACTGCGTCCGGTCCCGTTGTCCTCCATGAACCCTGGTTCATGGAGGGGGCTCCGTGCTGGCCTGGAAGTCGTCGTTCGCGGTGCTCGCCATCCTGACGGGCGTGTGCCAGGGCGCGTGTGACACCGCCGTGCACCACGTCGGCGGTGAGCTGGACGTGGACGGGGACGGCCACGGCGTGGACCACGACTGCGACGACCGCGATGCCGACGTCCATCCCGCCGCAGCCGAGGTGCCCTACGACGGGATCGATCAGGACTGCGATGGAGCCGACCTGGTCGACGTGGACGGGGACGGCATCGCGTCGGACCGGGTGGGTGGGCACGACTGCGACGACCACGATGCCACGGTCCACCCCGGCGCAGCGGAGGTGTGCGACCACCGGGACAACGACTGTGACGGGCGCCGGGACGAGGGATTCACGGACGTGGACGAGGACAGCTTCGCCGATTGTGTCGATCCCACCCCGTTGGGGTTCGACGGGGGTGCTGGTCGAGAGGCACCCCTGTCCGTGCAGCTCCACCTGCACGGCTCCCTCAGCGAGTGTACCGGCACGATGCTGCACCACACCCGAGAGGCCGAGCGGGTCGGTGTCGACGTGCTGTGGTGGAGCGACCACTCGTCGATGATCGCGATGGCCGCCCGCACCGGCGGATTCGACTTCGATGGTGGAGAGCTGCTGCAGACCAGGGAGATCCTGTACCGGGAGATCACCCACGGCTTCTCCGTGGTCGAGTGCGACGTGCTGTCGCCGGCATCCGCGGTGCTGCCCCATGCCGACGGGGGCGGGTTCTACTGGCGCGTCGGCGGCACCGGTGGGGACACACCGTGGAGCAGCTTCACCCACCTCTACGGGGCGACCGGGTCCGGGGACCACATGCCGCTGATGGCTGACGTGATCGCCCGGCTGTCCGTGCGGCCCCGCCAGGGGGTGTCCGACCAGTGGCAGTTCAAGCTCCGCGTCACCCTCAGCGACAACACCCTCGGGACCACCAACCGGATCACCTACTACTTCGGCGGTGACGACCTGTCGGCCGAGTCGAGCGACGATCACCGCTACGTGGCCCTGCCAGAGCCCGAGGAAGGCACCTGGACCGAGCTGGTGATGCCGTTGACCGACGACGCGGCAGCGTTCGAGGAGTGGGACGACCAGTCCGCGCTCGCCTGGGCCTTCGAGCTCGCGGTCCAGCCCGGCGCGACCGCCGAACTGGACATGGACGGGTTCGAGCTCGACTGGGAGCTGGAGGGGGAGGGACTGCGTGACTACCAGCAGGCCCTGGCCGATGAACAGTACAGCGGCGGGGGCGTCACCCACTTCGTCGGACAGGAGCTGAGCCTGGTGATCGACGCAGGGCACGTCAATCCCCTTGGCGAGGACCAGGTTCCGTTGCCCGACATGGTCGCGCAGGGCTTCATCCGGCGCGACGAGGCTGTGGCCTACGTGCGGTTGTCAAACACCTTCCATCGAAAAACGCCGGACAAGCGTGTGAGGCGTGA
>CAZXHG010000141.1:0-26309 GCA_964639985.1 uncultured Rickettsiales bacterium | reverse complement strand
CGCGAGGGCGCGGCGGGACGGGCCGGCGGCGTCGGCGCGTGCCCGTCGGGCGTCGGTCGCGCGGCCGCGTGGCTGGCCGCCCCCGGGGTGCGCTGCTGGAGCAGCGACATGCCCGTGGGGCCGCCCAGGACCTGCTGCCAGGACACCGGGGTGACCTCGCCGGGCCACAGCGCGGGCTCGTCGGGCGTGGCCAGCGCAGGCGCGAGCGTCGTTGGCGTGGCCTGGGGTGGCCGCTGCGGCTGCAGGGGCGACCGTTCCAGTCCTCCCGACGGTGACTCCACCTGCGGCGCCGTGGCGGCCATCCGCGGCGCCGTGACCACGGGTTCTTCGGGCTGTACGGCCGCGGGCGGCTCCTCCCGGGTCGTGGACCGTCCGGACCACAGCGGGCCCGCGCCTCGCTTGAGGGCCGGCCCACGCGCGGGGGCGGAGCGCTCCGGGGCGACCGGTCCGCGCGCCGGGCGGCTCGTGGCCGGGGCTGGTGTCGACCGCGCCCGCCACCGGGGTTGGCCGGGGAACCGGCCCCCCCGGGCCGCGCGCCGGGCGGCTCGTGGCCGGGGCGGGTGTCGACGGCGCCGTCGACGGTGTTGGCCGGGGATCCGGCCGCGCCGTTCCGGCCGCGGGCGGCACTGGCGAGGGCGTCGCCTCGCGGGTCGGTGCCGCAGTCGCGGACCGCGCCTCCGCGGGCCGGGTCGCTGCCGGCTTCGCCGTCGGCGTGGGCCTGGCCCGTGTCGCGGGCGGGGACGGCGTCGGCGCTGAAGGCGCGGGCGCTGCCGCCTCTCCAGGCTTGTGCGGCAGGACGATCTCCGCGAACGTGTCGGCCTGCTGGACCTCGCCGGGCACGCCCAGGAGCGTGTCTGGTTGCCAGTCGAGGGCGGACGTGCGCAGCTCGCCGACGAACGGCACGCGGGAACGCGTCGCGGCCAGCGGCGCGGGAGCGCCCGGTCGGGGCGGGCCCGCGGCGGACCGGGGGAACGAGGGTGCTGACGGGATCGCGGGCGCCGCGGGGATCGCGGGCGCTGTCGGGGCCTCGGGCGCGACGGGCGCTTCCGCTACCACGGGGTCCGCGGTAGCGGGCGCCGCGGCCGGCCGCGGTGGTGGATCGCCGGCGCCGGCTCCCTTCCTGTCGGCAGCGACCGCTGCCGGCACAGGCGGGGCCGACGGGGTCGGGGGCCGTCCCGCCGGAGGCGTCGCGGGGCGCTCCTCCGCGGGGACCTGCCGGGGCCGGGCGGGGGCTGCTGGAGGCTCGGCGGTCGGCTTGCGCAGCTCGACCTGCTCCGGCGTCGCGACTGACTCGATCCGCTCGGGTGGTGCACGGCGCGGAACGGCGTCCCGGGGGGGAGTCGACGGCGCCTCCGGGGTCGCGGGGTGACGTGCGTCGTCCCGGGTCTGCACCGCGGGCCGGGTCTTGGGTCTGGCCGGCGCGCGGTCCGGCCGCGCCGGCGTCCTGGCGCCGGATGGGGTGGCCGGTGGCGTCGCGGGCTGCGTTCCACCGCGCAACGCCCTGGCGTCCGGCAGCAACTGGCGCATGGGCGCGGCCAGCGGCGCCATGCCAGGGCGCCCGGAATGGGGCAACGAGGCTGCGCGGCGGGCGTGATCGCCGTAGTTGGCGCCCCAGACCAGTTCGGGCATCTCCTGGCCGAGGATGCGGCCCCGCAGCAGCCACACCAGGTCCGATCCCTCGCCCCACCACAGCAAACCGCCCATGCCCCAGCGCAGGGCGCCGGAGCACCAGTCCAGGGCGCGCCAGTCCACACCGCGCCAGTCCAGGGGGCGCCAGTTCGGTCCGTCGAGCAGCCGGTTGGTCCGCTCGCTGGTCAGCTTCGAGGTCATGCCATCACTTGTCCAGGTCGCGCTGTCGCTCCAGGCGCCTCCTGTTCTCGTCCTCCTGGTAGAGCAGCCGGGCCAGGGCCCGGACGAGCTTCTCCCGCGGCAGGCCCTTGATCGCCTGCAGGTCCTGCGGGTCCGCCGGGGGTCGCGGGGGCTGATCGGAGTTCGAGGTCACTTGGCCTCCGAGCCGCCGCCGCCACCGCCGCCGCCGCCGCCCTCACCGCCGCCGCCCTCGGGCGCCTCCTGGCCATCACCGGCGCCCTTGCCATCGTCGGCCGGTACACCTGGCCAGTAGTCGACCCGCTCCTCGGGCATGCGCGTCCACAGGTCGGGCATGCGTCGCAGGCCACCGAGCAGGAAGAACACCAGCACGGCCAGCCCGCCGAGGAAGTAGCTCTGGTGAGCCGCGCGCTGGGCCACGGCCGTCTGATCCCAGATGGGCACGTCGTCCACGGGCAGTGCGATCGGCTTGCGGCCAGCCAGCATGCCCACGGTGTAGCCCCAGGTGCGCAGACCGAAGCGGCCACCGCCCATGATCTCGGTCAGGTCCAGCCAGGTGTCGTCCTCCAGCTCGGCCTTCTCCGCGACCTGCTCGCCCTCGGCCACCTTGCGGGGATCGGGCACCTGCACGAACAGGTGCTGCGGGTTGTCCAGCAGCCAGCCCACGCCGTACTGCACACCGGCTCCGCCGGTGGCACGGGGCCGATCCGCGTCCTGGGCCTCACCGTAGATCCGGCGCAGCCCCTCGACGATCTGCCAGTTGGGCACCAGCAGCAGCACGTACTGGTCCGGCTCGTCCCGCGGACCCACGCTCGGGTAGTAGTACGGCACGCGCGCGAGCAGGTCGGTCATGCCCGCGCCCGCTGCCCAGCCCGTGCCATCGCCGCCCTCGGGACGGTCGAACAGGGGGTGCTGGGACAGCACGTTGGTGCGGGCTCCACCCGCCTCGGCCCACAGCACGTCCACCCGCACCGACTCGTCCGTGGCTTCCGGGTTGGCTGCCTTCCACAGGTCGGTGTCGTAGGGGTTGACCACCACGGTGAGCTGGTCCCAGAACGCGGGCATGCGCCGTACCGGGATGTCCTCCTGGCCGCTCACTCGCAGCGGAATCGTGCCCGCGTTGCGCATCAGCGGAGCGCCCGGACGTTCCTCCACCTCGCACGAGCGCAGGGACGCGCCCCACACGTCCGAGGGCACCAGGTCGAGGCTCCCCTCCCCCGCACCGCCAGGCCCCATGCTCACGGCCACCTCGTCTACGATGCAGGCATCGGGCGGCCCCAGCAGGGACGGGATCGGGTCGCGCTGGCCGCCGAAGTAGCGGCGGTCCGAACCCCAGTTCTCCTCGTCAGGTGGGTCGAGCAGGAAGGCCTGCCGCAGGTTGGAGGCGTCGCCGCCGATCCAGCCGCGACCGGTCTTGTGCTCCATGCAGGTCTCCATCTGGAGCTGCGTTCGCACGAGCTGCTTGTGGTGCACGTTGCCCTCGCCCTCGATGTGCACCGCGATGTAGCGTGGCATGACCGCAGGCTGGAGCAGGTACTCGGGACGATCCCGGCCCAGGGCGATGCGCACGCCGTCGGTGGACAGCGGCCCCTCCGGAGCGCGCAAGGTACGCTCGAGCACGATGGCCAGCGTCGGGGTCAACGAGTTGGCCATGGCCTCGGCCTCGAACACGCCGAGGCCGTCGGCCGCCTTGGGCGGACCACAGGACTCGGACATGCCCGGGAACGGCACCCACACGTACTCGGGCGGCAGCTCCTCGCCGAGCACGTCGTCGAGGGCCATGATCGTGGTGGCGTCATACGCGCCGACCATGTTCCAGCCGGGGTCGTCCGGGGAGGAGAAGCACCCACCCACGGCCAGCAGGGCCAGGGCCGCGGCGAGCGCACAGAAGCGTTTCACGGGTGAAGCTCCCACTATCCCACCTTCACGTAGTCTTCGAGTTGCGGTGCGCGGAACGACTCGAACTCGTGCGTGCTGTACAGCGGCGCGCCGAGTTCGACCTCGAAGGCGCGTGCCACGCCCTCGGCCGACAGCACGAGCAGGTCGCCGTCCATCAGCGTGGCCCGCTCCGTGGTCGCGTCGATGACCTGGAGCGACTCCTTGAGCCCCTCCTCTTCCCACCTGTAGGTGCGGACCTTCCTGCGGCGGAAGAATCCGCGCGGGTACGCGCGGAGAATGGCGATGCGTCGGGTCTTGGCGTCCTCCGCCGCCACCGTGGACACGTCGGTCCGGGCGCCCATCTTGATCGTGAGCACGTCCCACTGGGTCGCGCGGGTCACCGGGTTCGGCTCGAAGCAGGCCTCGCCCAGGATGTGGTGCGGCATCAACGGAGTGTGCTGCGCCCACAGCGGGCGGACCGGGTCGTCGAGCTTCTCGATGCGTGCCTGGCGCACGGGCACCAGCCACGGGTGCATCACCAGGATGCGCTTGGTGCGGATCGGGTTGAACCGCAGCGCGCCCTCGGGGGGACGGTCGAAGCCCAGGGCCGAGGCCTTGGCCTCCTTGTCGCCGCCGCCGCTCGGCACCACCTCGTGCAGGACGCAGGCGCGTGCGATGGGATCGGGCCGCTGCCACAGCACTGCGGCCCACACGACCACGTACAGCGCACCGGCGTAGGCCTGGCTGAAGTCCATCAGGCCGCCCAGGATCTGGTACAGCAGCGCGAGGCCCACGGACGGGCCGAACAGGGCCAGCGCCGCAGGGAACAGGTCCGGGCGGTACGGCTTGCCGTCACGCCGGCCGGCGGTCTTGCGTTGTCGCCGGTTGCGAACCCGACCCGCGAGCAGTCCGATGGTCAGGAAGCCCACACCGACCATGCCGGCCATGCCCATCCAGCTCGGCAGGACCGAGCCGTGGATCCAGGGAAGGCTGGCTGCACCGCACAGCCACCCCAGCATGCCCAGCACCGCCGCCATGAACACCGTGTAGACGAACCACGCCACCCCGGCCGACCCGCCCGGCGGGTTCCAGGCGGTCAGGCCATGCTTGCGGCCCATGGACAGCAACACGATCACGCCCAGCAGCAGCACGAAGCCCATGCCCATCATCGCCGGCGCCAGCGACCAGGCGCCGAGGTACCACCACAGCAGTACCCAGGGCACCAGCACCAGCGCCACGCGGCGGGTCAACGCACCGAAGGGAGCGCGACGCTGCGTGAGCATGGGGTGCGGGCCCGATCCCAGGTGCCTCGCCCTGAGCAGCGCGGTCAGGCTGAGCGTGAGCATCAGCCACGCGGTGAGGTCGTCGCGGGCCAGGAAGTGGTCCACCGGGATCATCGGCTGGGCCACGACCAGGGCCCCCCACAACATGATCAGGTCCAGGTTGTCCCGGATCCGGCGCGCCAGGATTCCTACGAGGCGTCTCATCAGTTCCCCCTCGCGTTGGTGTCCTTGGCCAGGATGCGGATCGAGCCCTCCACGTTGCGCAGGGCCTGGTCCACACCGGAGGCACAGGGGAAGTCGATCTCACCTTCGGGGAGGTTGCCGTCCGGGTGCAGGTACGGCTGCACCAGCTGGCACCAGGGCGAGTAGTTGCGGATCGTGACCGGGGTGGCGTTGGCCAGGGAGACCAGCCGGTCCATCCAGGTATCACGCCACTCGTAGCGCTCGTACCTGCCGCTGTCGATGATGTCGACCAGCGAGCCGGTGAAGCACTGGGCCGCCACGTAGCCGCAGGTGTTGGAGCTGCGGGAGCGGCCGTAGCTGCTCATGTTCTCCGCGCCCTTGGTGGCCAGCCCGTCCTGGCCACCGGCGATGCGCGACCCGGTGGCGGTCTCCCCCGCCCACTGGGCCGTCGCCTTGCCGCCCACGAGGTAGCTCTCCCCGACCGCGGGCATGTAGTCCTGCGCGATCAGGTTGAACGCGCAGACCTCGGCCGCGGACGGCTCGACCCATCCGGTGGAGCGGAAGCCGTTCCACGGCACCCGCAGCCGGTCCAGCGAACCGCGCCCCAGGTCCGGGGTCTCGCCCGGCGCCGAGGTGCTGATGCAGCGGCTCAGGTCCCCGTCGCGGGTGACCCAGCGCCCGGCGTTGGTCGAGCCCTCCACCTGGTAGAAGGCGGCGCACACCTGGCCGCACAGCTGCTGCTCGGTGGAGATCCAGATGCTGTCGTCCAGATCGGCGATCAGCGGATGCACCGTCGCGTACTGGTCGAGGCGCTTGTCCACGACCTGCCAGCAGGTGCCCGCGGCCATGCCCTCCTCGAACTCCAGCAGCGCCGCATCGAGTACGACCTGGCTGCGAATCGCCTGGCCGCCGGTGATGTCGTAGCGGTCCGGCACCGGCACGGTCAGGTCCCAGCGCGTCGGCCGTGCGCCCGCGGCCAGGCTGCCGAGCTGGCCGTCGAGGGCCAGGTGGCACTTCCACAGGTTGGTGGTGTCGCCCGACGGGTTGCTGCCGAAGCGCGCGCGACCATAGCGTGGGATGAGGCCCTCGGGCTCGCCGATCGGGATCGGACTGCCCGCGAGCTGCATCCAGATCTTCTTGCGCGCCATGCGCTCGACCACCGAGTCCGGTTCGCCACACAGCTCGCCGTACTCGAACACCTCCAGGCCATCGGCCGCGCCCACACGGAAGCAGCGCTCCGCGTCCTCGGCCGTACCCACCATGGAGCCGTTGATCAGCCGTTGCCGCAGCTCCGCCGCCTCACCGGCCGCGCCAGCGCCCCCGGGCGCGGCTCCCACGTGGGTCGCCAGGACGGCACCCTCCACGCGGTGCTCCATGCGGGTGCGGTAGACCTCGCACGCGTCCTCGAGTTCGTCCACCAGGTCGACCAGCGACTGGATGCGCAGGTCCGGATCATCGAGAAAGCGCTCCGGGTCGGCCAGCGCCCAGGTGGTGCTGTTGTAGCCGGTCGGCTGGGTGTAGGGGTGAGGGTGTCCCAGCACGTTGAAGCAGGCCTGGGACGCGGAGAGCTCGGCGAAGTTGAACAGGCCTTCCGCGTCCGCGCCGGAGAAGTTGCCCAGCCAGCCGTCCTGCTCCCGGTCCAGCAGACCACAGTACAGCGGCCGCAGGTCCTCGGTGGTGCTGGCCACCGGGTTCTCGGAACCCAGGTCGCTACACACCGGGCCCGTCTTGCCCATGGGATCGGCGAACTGGGCCACCTGACAGCGGAACTCCGTGACGAACTTGTGATGGTCCGCCGAGCACACCGACATGGCCGGCTGAGCGGCCGGTGGCGGCACCACCGCGGTCGGTCGTGGCCGCGGTACGGTCGCGACGCGCACGCCCAGCGACACGATCAGCACCATCACGAAGACCGCGAGGGTGGAGCTGATCCCCATCAGCGCTTGCGACTGCCAGCGGCTCTGCACGATGCGATCCGTCAGAACGCCCGCGTGCACGTTCGCGGGCGACGGCGGCCACATGCCGAGGCTGCGCGTGACCCAGCCCGACAGGGGGTAGCCCACGCGCTCGCCGGGCAGGTCCAGGGGCGGACCGATGCGGTGAGGCGCGTCCTCGGGCTCCCCCTTACCCTTGGTCTTGCGGCCCGAGCGCCGCTTGAGGTGCCCGGCCACCCAGTGCTCGATGGGCACCACGTGGCTGTCCGCACCGCTGTCGGCGGGCATCACCACCCAGTACTCACCGTGATGGGTGATGCTGTCGTGGGTCAGCTTGCCCTGGATCACGGTCATCAGTGAGCGACGGGTGGGCACGTCCTCGTCCGCGGTCGCGCCCTCGTCCTCCGAGAGCTCGACCTGGACCTCGCCCAGCTGCTGCACGATCTCGGTGTCGGCCGGCTCGTCGTCGTCCTCGACGCTGTCGAGCACCTGGTCTCCGAGCCAGTCATCCCCCTCGTCCTCCTCGAGGTCGGCGAACTCCGCCATCCCGGCGATCTCGTCGGGCAGCTCGTCCTCGCCCTCGTCGTCCACCAGCTGGTGCACGCCGGGAGGATAGAGGCTGGCGCGGACCGCCATGGACGGCAGCCACTCCAGGATCACCACGGGGAGGAACACGCCCTTGCGGTCGGAGGCGACCCGCAGGTTGCGCCACCAGACCTCCTCGGTGAGTGCGTCCAGCAGACCGCGCGCGTAGGGGGGGTGCCGATCCGGGGGACCGGTGACGCCTTCGTCGAAGTATCCGACGCCGAACACCACCCAGAATCCGGCGATGCGTGGTTCCTTGTCGCCATCGCTCCGCAGCACCAGGTACAGGCCCGGTTCCTCGCCGTAGGACTCGGTCTCCAGCAGGCGATCACCCAGCCCGGCCTCGAGCGCTGCGTTGACCTTGCCGAGCGCGCCGCGCGCGCTCGTGGTCACCGCGTTGACGTCGAAGGGAAACGGCCCGTGCAGTGAGTAGCTCATCGTGCCCTTCGCCTCAAACGTGCCATGGCCACCAGCCCCAGCAGTGCCATCAGCACCGCGTTGCCAGCGGTCCGGGTTCGCGTTCCTGTCGCGGAGCAACCGGAATCCGAGCAGGGGGATCCGGACGCACCACAACCCACTCCCTGTCCAATGAAGCAATCTGCGCAGGCCGGATCCTCGCAGTCGGTCAGGCCGTTGCAGTTGTTGTCGATGCCGTCGAGGCACGAGCGGCAGTCCCGCTCGTAGTCGAAGAAGCTGCCCACCAGGTCGTCGGGGCCCTCGGAGAGGTCGCGGTTGGCCGACGAATCACCCTCGCTACAGTCGCCGCCGGTGTAGTTGAAGGCCACCGGATCCGAGGGCGGCCGGATCTGGGCCAGCGCCGTGCTGACGTCGTCCTCCCAGCAGCCGGCCATCACCGCGTCCACGATCTCCGGGGTGTAGCGATCGAGCTCGTGCCAGCCGTCGACCCCGGTGGTGACCGCGTCGTCGAATTCGTCCGCGCCGTGCCACGAACGGCCTCCCACCACGATCTCGTCGGGCATGGCCCACCACTCGTCCGGCTCGGTCAGGTCCGCACAGCCGTACGTGCCGTAGACCCGGTAGCATTCCCACCAGGCCACGAGCTGCCGCGTGTTGATGATGCGGTTGTGGTTCCACACCGTGCGGGTGATCAGCTGCTCGGGGTGCTCGTGACACGCGTCACCCTGCTTCAGCGAGGTGAGGCTGCCATCCTGGTCCTCGGCCAGCTCCATCCGCAGGACCACGCAGCCGCCGCCCTCGACCGTGCCCTCGCAGTCGTCCCCGCTCAGCACGCCCTTGTCGCACAGGTGCGACGTGATGCAGAACTCCAGCGCGGGCTCCAGCGTGAGGCCATCGAGCATGTGCTCGACCGTCTCCTCGCCCAGCAGCAGTTCCAGCTGCCGCAGCAGGCGCGCGTCGCATTCGGCCGCGGCCTCGCGGGGTAGCACGAACGGCACCACCTTCTTGCGGTCGTACTCGCCGGTGGCTGTCGGATCCGGGTCCACGTGGGCCAGCACGTAGATGTGCTCGGCCATGGAGTCGTCCCCGCTGAATGCGCCGCAGGACTTGTGGTCGTCCTTGTCGCTGTCCGTGCCCTCGCCCACGTCGTCACACACGTCGGTGAAGCCGTTGCAGACCTCCTCGGCATCGGGGAACGACAGCCCGCACAGGCTGTTGCAATCGCCCCCCTCCGGCGGGGTGTCCAGGCAGCTCAGCACCGAGATGTACTCCTGCTGGCCGGTGGGCCGGTCGGTACAGCCGATGTAGCCGTCCGCGTCCAGGTCCATCTCCGAGGACGACACCCAGCCCTCGTGGTCCAGGTCGATCTCCATGGTGTCGGGCACGCCCGGGATGTTGGTCGGCGCGCTGTCGTAGTCGTACTCGTCGAGGAACTCGGCGGCGTTGCAGTCGTTGTCCAGGCCGTCACAGATCTCGCTGTAGTCGGGATAGCGCTCCGAACAGTTGTCGTCGCAATCACCGATGTTGATCGGCGCGGGCGTGCGCTTGGAGTGGTCGAACATGTCCTCGGCCACGGCCAGCTTCATCACCCACAGACCGGTGTCCTCGTCGCAGCTGATGTCCAGGTCCTGGCCCCAGCACTCGAGCTGGGTCTCGTGCGTCTGGGTCCAGACCTCGTCGGCGTAGTCCGCGAGCCCGTCGTCGTTGCCCCAGCAGGGCCACATGGTGCCGTCACCGATCAGCAGGGAGGTGGGGGTGCCGAACTCCTCCTCATCGACGAAGGCCTGGTTGAACGAGACCGCGCCGGTCGAGATGGCCATGTAGTTGTCGTCGTCGCAGTCGAGCTCGACCACCGGGATCTCGCCGTCGCAGTCGTTGTCCGCGCCGTCGAGGATCTCGTACGCCAGTTCCTCGCCGTTGGCGTCGTGATGGGGGTGGATCCAGAAGTCGGAGTCGTTGCAGTCCGTCTGGTCGCGCAGGTAGCACTCGCCGTTGTACAGGATGGACATGTCGCTGCTCGACGAGTCGTTCTCGCAGTCGGGCTCCTCGTACCCCTGGTCGATGCACAGGCAGACGCTCTCCTCCGGGTCGCCGAAGTGGTCCTGGTCCGCGTCGAGGAACATCTCCACGCAGTTGTTCGGATCCTGGTCGGGCAACGGCTCGTCGATCTGGCAATTGCAGTTGTTGTCGGTGTTGTCGCAGTTCTCCTCGGCGTTGGGGTAGGTGGCGCCGTCGGTGTCGTCGCAGTCCCCGGACGCGGCCACGAAGTCCTCCTCCACGGACAGGTCGCACAGGTACACCTTGTGCAGCTCCGGGTCCTCGGGATCCTCGCAGCTGGTGCCGTCGTCTCCCCAGGTGTCGGCGTCGTTGTCCCGGTAGTAGCCGGTGGCGTAGTCGGGTCCGATGTCGTCCGACACACCGTCGTCCGAGGTGCCGTACTGCAGGTCCGCGCCCACGGGCGTGCCGGTCACTCCATCCGCGCCCACGTCGTACCCACACCATAGCGGGAACCCGACGTAGGTAGCGCCCTCGTCATCGACGTGCTCGCCGTACTCGCAGTACTGGTCGTCGTAGGTGTTGGCCGAGCCGTCGCAGTCGCTGTCCGCCTGCGTGCCGTTCTCGCAGACCTCTGCGTGTCCGGGATGCACGTCCGCGGACGTGTCGTCGCAGTCGGTGCCCGCGGCCATCGGCTCCTCGGCAGCGGAGTCGCCGTAGCCGTCTTCGTCGGAGTCGGTCATGCACTCGGTGAGGCTGTCTTCCCACGCAGCGCCCGGGTAGGTGGCCGAGTCGGTGTCGTCGCAGTCGTCGTCCCAGGTACCGGCCACACCGTCCGGACCGCAGGTGGTGACGCCGTCACCATCCTGGTCGGTGGCCGCGCCGTCGTCGGTGGCCGCGTTGCAGTCGTTGTCGATGCCGTCGCACGCCGCCTCGGTGGCGGCGGGGTTCACGAAGGCGTCCTCGTCGTCGCAGTCCCCCTCGCAGACCGTGTAGTCGTCGCCGTCGGTGTCGGCCTCGTTGGTGTGGAGGGCGCCGTCGCAGTCGTTGTCCACCTCGTCGCATTCGAGCTCGGGATTGCCCGGGTAGGCCGTCGTGTCGTCGTCGTCGCAGTCCCCGCTGACGGTGGTGTCGTAGTCGCCCGTGGCCGCGCACAGGCACTGGTTGTCCGTGCTCAGGCCGTAGGTGTCGCCGTCGCCGTCGTAGTAGTAGGTGGTGCAGTCGTCGGCGTTCTCCTCGTCGATGTCGCCGTCACAGTCGTTGTCCGCGCCGTCGCAGACCTCGGTGCCGCCGGGCGCCGATGTGGGATCGTCGTCGTCGCAGTCGCCACTGCATTCGTCGAAGCCGTCCTCGTCGTCGTCCACCTCCCAGGGGTGCATGACCCCGTCGCCGTCGTTGTCCACGTAGTCACACGGGATGTCGTTGGCGCCCGGGCTGATGGTCGGGTCGTCGTCGTCCACGTCGCCGTCACACTCGGAGAAGCCGTCCCCGTCGTCGTCCACGTCCTCGGGGTGCTGCACGCCGTCGCAGTCGTTGTCCACGCCGTCGCAGGCGATCTCGGGAGCGCCAGGGAAGACGTCCTCGTCGGTGTCGTCGCAGTCACCCTCGCACTCCGAGTAGCCATCGGACTCGTCGTCGCTCTCGCTGCCATGCAGGACGCCGTCGCAGTTGTTGTCGGCGAGGTCGCACTGGATCTCGGTGGCCCCGGGGTGGATCGAGTCGTCGCCGTCGTCGCAGTCCGTGCCCTCGGTCACGCCCGCCGCGGGCGAATCGTCGCCGTATCCGTCCTCGTCGGCGTCGGTCGTGCAGATCGGGTCCTCCCCCAGCTCGTTGAACGCCGCGTCCGGGAAGGTGAAGGGGTCGGTGTCGTCGCAGTCGTCGTCCTCGGTGCCGTAGATGGCGTCGTCCCCGCACTCGTCCACGCCGTCGTTGTCGTTGTCCACCTCGAACGGGTGGAGCTGGCCGTCGCCGTCGTTGTCGATGTAGTCGCAGGCGTCCTCGAGGGCGCCCGGATTCACCAGCGGGTCGTTGTCGTCGACGTCACCGTCGCACTCGGTCCAACCGTCGCCATCGAAGTCGTCCTCCTCGTCGTGGAAGGCACCGTCACAGTCGTTGTCGATGTAGTCGCAGGCCACCTCGAAGGCGCCCGGGTTGATCGACGCGCTGGCGTCGTTGCAGTCGCCGGCGCACTCGTCGTAGCCGTCGCCATCGTCGTCCACGTCGTCTTCGTGCTGCTCCACGTCGCAGTCGTTGTCGATGTCGTCGCAGGCCACCTCGCCGGCGCCCGGGTTGATCGCGAACCCGTCGACGCCGTCGTTGCAGTCGTCCTGGCACTCGGTCCAGCCATCGCCGTCGTCGTCCACGTCGTCTTCGTGCGGGTCGCCGTCGCAGTCGTTGTCCAGCCAGTCGCACGCCACCTCGGCGCCGACCGAGTTGAACTCCTCGGAGTCATCACAGAACTCAACATCGACGATAATGTAAACGAAGACCAGCCCGGCGCAGGCCACCTCGTAGGCGCTCGGGTTGATCGCCGCGTCGCCGTCGTTGCAGTCGTCCTCGCAGATCATGTAGCCGTCGCCGTCCGCGTCCACCTCGTCCGCGGGCACCGTGCCGTCGCAGTCGTTGTCCAGCGTGTCGCACAGCTCCTCGGCGCCGTCGTAGATCTCCTCGTCGGTGTCATCACAGTCGCCGTCGCACTCGGTCTGGCCGTCGAGGTCGTTGTCCTGCTCGTCGCCGTGCTGCACGAGGTCGCAGTCGTTGTCCAGGCCGTCGCAGGCCACCTCGGTGGCACCCGCGTAGACTGCATCGTTGGCGTCGTCGCAGTCGCCGGCGCACTCGGTCTGACCGTCGGAGTCGTTGTCCTGGTCGTCGGTGTGCTGTACGCCGTCGCAGTCGTTGTCCAGACCGTCGCAGGCCACCTCGGCGTGGGCCGGGTACACCTCGGCATTGTCGTCGTCGCAGTCGTCGTCCGCGGTGCCGTGGATCTCGTCCGGACCGCAGTCCGTGACGCCGTCGACGTCGCCGTCGGTCTCGTCGCCGTGCAGGTCGCCGTCACAGTCGTTGTCCAGCCCGTCGCACTCCTCCTCGACATGGCCCGGGAACATGGTGGGCTGGTCGTCGTCGCAGTCGTCGTCCGCGGTCCCGAGCAGCCCATCGAGGCCGCACTCGGTGACGCCGTCGCCGTCGTCATCGGTCTCGTACTCGTGCTCGAAGCCGTCGCAGTCGGTGTCCACCCC
The DNA here is from genome assembly GCA_964639985.1 of uncultured Rickettsiales bacterium. Taxonomy (GTDB): domain Bacteria; phylum Myxococcota_A; class UBA796; order UBA9615; family CAYRNR01; genus CAZXHG01. The sequence continues at coordinate 12,971 of CAZXHG010000141.1, read as the reverse complement.
GTCGCATTCGGCCTCGGTCATGCCCGGATTGCGCGTGGGGTCGGCGTCGTCGCAGTCACCCGCGCACTCGGCGTAGCCGTCGGTGTCGTCGTCGGTCTCCTCCGACGTGTCGCCGTCGCAGTTGTTGTCCTCGAGGTCACACAGCTCGGGCGCGCCCGGGTAGGTGAAGTCGTAGGTGTCGTCGCAGTCGGTCCCGGGGGTCACGCCGGCCTCGGTGGGGGAGTCGTCACCCCAGCCATCCTCGTCGAAGTCCCGCATGCAGTCCGAGTTGTCGTCCTCGGGCGCGGCGCCCGGGAAGGTGTACTCGTCGTCGTCGTCGCAGTCGGTACCCGCGTTGCCGCCGGGCGGGGCGACGAGGTCGCCCCAGTCGTCGTCGTCCAGGTCCGCCATGCACTGGTTGGGGTGGTCCTCGGGCGCGGCGCCAGGGAAGGTCATGGCCTCGGCGTCGTCGCAGTCGGACCCCGGGGTCACCATGGGCTCCAGCGGCGCGGCGTCACCCCAGTTGTCGCCGTCCTCGTCGCGCATGCAGTCGGCGGCGTCGTCGTTCGGCGCGGTGCCCAGCTGGGCGTGTACGTCGCCGTCGTCGCAGTCGGGCCCGGCATCGACCTCGTCGTAGTCCGCCAGCTCCGTGGTGCAGCAGCAGGGGTTGATGCTGTACTGCAGGTCGACGTCGTAGTCCCAGTACCCCCAGTAGTTGCCGGCGGTCTCGCAGGTGGACTCGTCGTCGTCCGTACATCCCATGTCGGCGCAGAGGATCGCCTCGGCCCGGGGGGCCCAGGCGACCACCGCAGCGACCGCCAGCGCGGCGAACAGCGGTGTCCCTCTCCGGGGCCATCGGTTGGCGCGTATGGTGTCGCTCATCGTCATCTCCTCCCGCCTTCGGATTCCATCAGCACCAGGGACTCCTGGCGCAGCAGCTCGATCTGCTCCCACTCCAGCCAGTCCCACTCGGCGATGGAACCCCCGACGGTGCGGACCATGGTCGGCTCGCTGCGGCCGCGGTCCAGGGGCATGCGGACGAAGTCCAGGCTGCCGGGACGAGCTCCCTTGCTCACATCCGGCGCGGCCTCGTCCGCCGTGTACACGAGATACGGGAGCGGCGCGGACGTGCCCCGCTCCTCGGGGGGCCGCAGCCGCTCGGTGGACAGCCAGGCGCGCATGGCAGCGCCCTCGACCCGCGGCACCCACATGCCGGCCTGGTCCTTGGGCAGCTTGCGGGGGCTGATCGGGATCCACATGTCGACCTTGCTGTTCTGAGCCTCGGCCGACCTCCCCTCCTCGAGGAAGGTCTTGCGGAAGCCCACGCGCAGCTCCAGGGGCAGCAGTCCGATGTCGAGCTGCAGGGTCAGCTCCTCGCCACCCTGGGGCACGATGTCCCGCAGCCGCGTGGGGCCGATGGCCAGCTGGGCGCGGCTGGAGGGGCGGGCGTAGGTCAGCCGGTCGGCGACCGGCCCGAACCAGATCCAGCCGGAGACTCGGCTGGCGTTCCCACGCGCGATGCGGATGGCCTCCTTGGTGCGCGGGGTGGCATCCTTCTCCCACTCGCCCATGCTCTCCTGGGCCAGGGCCAGGGTCTGGGCCACGGTGATCACGTCGGGCACGCGCAGGGTGCCGAGCTCGACCCATCGCTCCTGGCCGCTGATGCGTGCATCCGGAGGCATGGGTTCGCTGCGGCCCCACGACACCGTGTCCATCCGCTCCAGGCCGTTGAGCACGTCGATGCTGTCGCTGAACAGCGTCACCACGCGGAAGCTCAGCTCCTGCTGCGCGCGGCGATAGGTCTGGTAGCAGCGCGCACAGTTCTCACCGCTGTAGAACTCCTTCTCGGCGGCGTAGATCTGGCCGCACAGCTCGCCCCACATGGTGGCGTTGCCGCAGGCCTGCACGTGGGCCGCCTTGGGCTTGGGCTTGCCCGCGGCCGTGTCCGACCCGGCCGCCGGGGCCAGCATCAGGCGACGGAACAGCTTCTCGCCCAGCCGGCTGGGGAAGAGCCGCCGATCACGCAGCGCCAGCGAGGCCAGCGCCCCGGTCGCCAGCATGAACGCCCACAGCAGCGGTGACGGCCACCCCGGCCAGTTGGCTCGATAGACCACGCCGGGCAGGTAGGGGTTGCCGGGTACGCCGCCGACCCGGCACGCGTCGGCCTTCGTGGAGCCGTCCACGAAGCCCGTGGCCGGCACCATCTCCCCGACCGCGGTCTCGGTGCACCACGACTTGAAGCTGCTCGACGACGCGCTGGAGACCAGCAGCGTGATCATCGCCACGAACAGTACCGTGACGAACAGGATCACCCAGGGTCTGCGCTGCCTCAACAGGTACAGCTGGCGCGAGATCGCCCAGCCGGTGAGGGCCGAGCACGCGCCGAGCAGGACCGTCTGCTCGAGGGTGGTGAGGGGGCGACTCATGGCCGGTGCAGCGAGGACCTTGTGGACCAGGTACCACCCGCCGAAAGCGGCGAACAGCGGCAACATGGCCTCGATCAAGCCCTCCTTGGCCCGTTGCAAGCCCATGAACTGTAGGGGATTGCTCACGGTTGGCTCCCGTTCGGAGGCGAACGCCTCCACCTGATGGACATACCGTTGGCGTGTGGACGCAGCGCTACGACGCGGCGCATGGATACGCGCCGCAAGCTGCTACCGATGATCTGACTTCTCGAACTCATCCGTGGAAACGAAAGACTACCACTTCGCACACGAGCGCGCTCGGTCGCGCACGAGGCTTTTTTGACATGTCGGCGACAAGGGCGCCGAGTAGGACTTTGGTCCCACAGGCGGTGCGGGAGCACTGCTCCTGTCGAGGAAGAGGAGGGATCTACTTCTTGGCGGGCTTCTTGGCGGGCTTCTTGGCGGGCTTCTTCTTGGCCTTGCCCGTCTTCTTGTCGTCGCCTTGAGGACCGATCACCTCGTACGGTCCCGTGAACTCGGCGGAACCCACGATCTGCAGGAGCTCGTTGGCTGCACGCTCGACCGAGCGCTCCAGCTGCTGGTACAGGCCGTCGAGCAGGCGCACGCGGTCCAGGGTGGTGCTGGCATGGGACTGCAGGATCATGCGCGCGGACTGCAGCGCGGACGCGGCCACGGTCTGGTACCGCACCCAGTTGCGTCCCAGCACCTGTCGATCCCACACCGCGCCTTCCGGCTCGGCGGTCCAGACGGTGTGCTCGAGCTTCTCGAACTTCTTCAGCAGGATGGCGATCGCGTCGTGCTCGGGCTGCCACACGCGGCGCAGATCCGTGGCCCAGTCGCGGCCGTTGCCGATCGCACCGGCGAGGGGCAGCAGGAATGGCTGCTTGGCCTGCTCGCGCTTGACGAACCCGAGCAGCACCGTCAGGCGCTCGCGAGCCACGAGCACGTCGCCGTCCACGCTGGCGGCCTCGACCTTGGGGACGAGCACCAGCACGCCGTCCACGGCCGGACCGGCCGAGGTCGGCCACTTGGCCTTGAGCTCCTTGTCGAGCTCGATCAGGTACAGCCGGCCGTTTCGACCGGTGACCAGCGCGCGCCCTGCCGAGACCGCCACGGTCTTGGCGCTGGGTTCGGGCCGCTTGGTGCCGGGCGGGCCCTCGGGCGCCCAGTCCCCCACGATCTCCAGACCGTCGAGCACCAGGCCGCTGGCGTCCGGCCAGGCACCGGCCAGCCAGGACGACTGCAGCAGCTCGAAACCGCCGCTGATGGATTGCAGGCTCTCCAGGTCGAGCACAGCGCCCTCGACCGGGTGGAACACGTCTTGGAACTGCTTGCTCATGAACCCCTCGTCGCGACCAGTCGTACTTCACACCACACGGGAAGCAGGCGCATCAGGTTGCGTGGCAGGGCCCCCTCGTCGGGGTCCCACTCCAGCAGCACGTCCTCGCGCTGCAGGGCAAAGGCGGGCTCGCTGTCGGGCTGGAACCGCAGCAGGCCGTCCTCGATCCGGTGCCGAGGGGCGGCCCCCTCCTGGCGTCGTCGTCGCCACCACTCAGCGTCCCGGCAGCGGAAGACCTCGTCCTTCAGTTCCGGCACCTCCGGGACCTCGCCGTCGTCTTCGAGGCACGCCACGCAGGGAGGCGGCTCGGAGTCGTCCACGGCGTCGATCACCTCGAGCGCCCGGTCCAGGGTGCCCCGCGCCGGGTGCCACGTGGGCAGCAGGGCCGCCAGCCGGGCGAGCACGTCGGGCCGGTGGCGGTGGATCTCCTGGCCCACGCCGAATGCCTCGGCCAGCTGCGCCAGCAGCAGCGGGTCGGAGGACACCGGCGACCACAGGTAGCGCCGGGCGGCCATCAGCCACTCCAGCCGGGCGAACACCAGCTGCAGCGCCTCGTGCATCGTGGCCTGGCCACGGCCCCGGGCGTACTGGGCCGCCTCGGCCACGGGCGGCGGCAGGAACGCCGTGTAGGGCAGGTGCCGGAAGGAGCGACTCCCCTCCCCGTCCTCCTGCTGGGAGAACGGCTTGGAGGTGGGGGCGAGCTCCGCCTCGACCCAATCCAGGTGGTCGAGCTCGCCAGCGGCAGAGCGGCGAGCCCACTCCAGGGCCGGCTCGCGGGCGGCCAGGCGCTCGCTCGTGCCGCTCATCCGTCCTGCTCCACCACCTCGACCTCGACCACGGCGGCGTTGAGGAACATGGCCGCCCGTGGTGGGGTGTCCACCTTGCCGTTGTGGTCCACGAGCTCACCGCGGCAAGCCGCCAGGTCGAAGCACGGCAGCAGCAGATCGCGGGCCTCCTCGCCAGCGCGCAGCGTCAACGGCCAGAACCGGGACACGACCGCGCTGCGCACCACCGGCAGCCGCTCGCCGAAGCGCTTGAGCCGCTGCTGGATCGCGCTACGCGCCCAGTCCAGATCCTCGTCGTCCAGCACCGTGTCCCGGGGCCCGACCACCACCAGCAGGCACTCCGGGCCGGCGGCCTCCAGCTCGGTGGCCAGGCGGGTCGTCTCCGCATCCGCGGCCTCCTCGCCCTGCGGGGCAGGCCACAGCGCGGTCGAGACCAGGGAGCGCTCCGAGTAGGTCCAGCAACGCACGACCCAGCCACGCCCGCGGGTGCCCAGCGCCTGGCGCACCACCCGCTCGAAGTCCGCGGGCAACACCGGCGTGCCCCCGGCCGGGGCGAACAGCCGGTCCACCGCGGCCTCGGGCGCCTCCCGCGCTGCGCCGAAGAAGGTGCCGAGCGGGTTGTGCACGCCTACCAGGCTGGGCTCGAGTCCCGCTTCTTCCTCCACCAGCCGGATGGCGCCCGCGGGTACGTCCGCGCGCGCGCCGTCCGTGCGGCGGTACCACAGCAGCTTCACCCGCTCACCGGTGGGGAGCTGCTGCAGGTTGCCGTCGCGGTCCGGCGCGTTGAGGGTCATGGCTCCCTCGGACGGGTCCACGTCCACGCCGCGCCAGTCCTGGATGTCCTCGCCCTCACGCAGGGCGAAGGAGGCGAGCTGCAGCTTGCGCACCAGGGCGAGCGCGTCGTCCGGGATCGGCTCGTCGGTCAGCTGTTCGATCACCTCGGGCGTGACCAGGTCCTGGAACAGCAGGCTCACCCCCTCGGGCACGTTGCGGCGCACCCGGATCTCGCGGCCGTCCCGCACGGCGGGCATGTTGGCCACCATCACCGGGTTGAACATGGCGCCGGCCAGGTCGCCCTCGTAGGCGACCACCAGGCCGGAGTGGCTCTTCTCCACGGTCACGTCCACGGCCACCACCAGGCCCATGCCATGACCCGGCTGGCGCGGGGGTGTGGCCAGGCGCCACACGACCTCGTGCTCCAGTTCCTCGGCCGGGACGTGCCCTTCCTCGTGTTCGCCGAAGATCCGGATCTCCCCCAGGGTGTCGGCGTTGGCCTGCTCGAGGGCGAGACCCAGGCGGACCTTGCCCTCGCCCCGGGACTTCGGCAGCAGCCGGAAGTGGCCCACCGATGACGGCGACACCGCCGCTATCTGCCCCCAGACCCCGCTCTCCAGGGCCTGCAGCACCCACTCCGGCTCGTCGCCGCTGCCGTCGGCGTACTCGCGCCGTACCGTGGGCTTGAACGGCACCAGGCTCTTGTCCTGGTGGGTCAACGTCTTCCAGATCGCCTCGACCACGGTGTCGGGCATGGGCGCCGCGCCGCGCATGAACAGCTGGTCCACCGGGAACGCGGCGGGCACGCCGGGCACCAGCACGGTGTTCTCCTCGATGCCCGGCAGCGGGGTGGTGCCACGGATCCGAGCTGGCAGCAGCGGGTGCCAGGACACCTCCACCGGGGGTGTCCAGTTGGTGTCGTCCAGGGTGCCCCACTGGCCCTGCAGGTCACCCCCCTCCCACAGGCCGTCCGCCTCCTCCGGGATGGTGGCGGTGAATGCCGCGCCGGGGTCCACCACCGCGTCCACCACGACCTGGCCCTTGGCCGGCTCGCTGACCGACAGCTGCAGCCAGCCGATGTTGCGGTCGGCCACCTTGGCGATCGCCTTGTCCAGGGTGCCCACCAGCTTCTTGGTGTTGGACGTCACCAGCACGAAGCGGAGCCGCTCGTCGTCGAAGATGCCGCTGCGCTGGTCCCCGTCCTGCCAGCCCACCTGGGCCTCGAGGCCGTCGACCTTGCCGCGGTGGTGGGTCAGGCGCAGCTCCCCGTCGGCGATCGTGCACAGGGAGTCCAGCCACCCCTTGCGCACCGGCACCTCCGGTTCCACGGGCACGAACTCGACCAGGTCGGTGCTCTCGGTCTGTGCGGTGAAGAACCGCCATGGGCTCGGCTTGTCCTTGCGCTGGGTCATGACACCGGGCTTGGAGGCCTCGACCACGACCACGCCCAGGGAGGGGTGGGCCGGCAGCAGGTGACCGCCCATCATGCGCACGAAGTGCTGCACCACCGAGAACGGGTAGCGGTCGAGCTGCTCCGACAGGATCTCCGCCATCCAGGCGGACTGCTCCATCAGCAGCCAGCCGGGATCCGTGGGATCCGGATCGTTCTCGCCGTAGGCGGGGAGACGTTCGGACAGGCGGTCACGAACGTCGCGCAGCAGGCCGCGACGATCGAGCTTCAGGATTCCAGGAGGAGGAACGCGCACAGGAATTCACGACCTCTCAGGGTTCGAGTACGGCCTGGACGGAGACAGCGCCCAGTTCGGTCTTCACGTCCAGCTCGACCTCGAGCACGGCCTGGCTGCCGAGACTCATCAGCGAGGCCTCGGCCAGGGGGACGGCCCGGGATCGGCGGTAGCCCGCAGGCTGGTTCTCGGAACTCACGCGCACGTTGCACCGCAGGATCTCGGCGTCCGGCACCCAGCGCCGCAGCGCCTGTTCGATGCGCCAGCGGGCCTCGTTGAGGCGCTGGACGGTGGCCGGTCTGCCCACCAGCGAGGCGAGGTCGCAGCCGAAGTCCGGGCGCCACGGGATCCGTCCGGGACGGGTCTCCAGGACCATGCGGATCCGCGCCGCGAGGGCCTCCTCGGGCGTGAGATAGGGGCGGCGCTGGCCGAGGGGCAGCGCCGGATGAAGCATGGGCTTCGCCATCGGGCTCACTCTTCGGGCGGAAAGCTGTCCGAGACGAAGTCTATCTTAGTTCGATATCCGACGCCCGGTTCGAGCGTGTGTGTGGTCTGGGTGATGAGGAACGGGCCCATGTAGGGCCATGGCAGCCCCTCGATCTCGATCATGCCCCCGCTGACCGCCTCGGGCCGACCGATGCAGGTGAGGTTGCCCTTGAGGAACTTCTGGGCTCGCTCCTGCATCTCGCTGGACGCACGATCGGTGGCGCTGGAGCTCTGGTTGCGCCGGGCGTGGTCGATCAGGTGCTCCTGCTCTCCGAAGACGTCCTGCACGATCTCGACGCCGGTCTGCCCGCCCGAGATGTTCGTCACCTCGGCGCACTCGGCCTCCACGTCCTGGTTCTGGCTGTAGTTGCGGCCCTTGACCTTGGTGGTGGTGACCAGGTCGTTGATCGAGGCGCGGATCTGCAGGCTCTCCACGTCCTTGCCCCAGGTCACGGTCACGGTGTCGGGCTGGTAGGCCAGGCTCAACCGGCCGAACCGCAGCTCGAACTCGCCGGCCTCGTTCTTCTGTACCCGCACGAAGTAGTGGTGGTCCTTGGCCAGGTTGCGCAGGAAGACCGCGTCGGTCTCGTTGTCCTGGAAGGTGTGGGTGGGCGAGCTGTCCACGCCCTCCACCACGGGCGTCATGCCGTGCTCGCCGGCGATCTCCTCGGCGATGGTGTTGTGCCCCACGTCCCAGACCTTGGACTGGGCCTTGCCCTTGAGCCGGTGCAGGCCGTCCAGCCCGGTCAGGGAGATGGCCTGGGGCGCCGACGGGGACTGGTTCCAGCTGATCTCCGTGATGTCGCCCGAGCCCTTCTGCAGGGCCGTGTCCGAGGAGTACCCGAGCTCGATGTCGAACGTCGCGCCGAGGTTGCACAGGGCGGTGACCCACCACTTCTCCACGGTCGGCACTGCGAGACGCATCGACAGCGCGTCGAGCTTGTCCATCGCCTCGGTGAACTCGATGCTCGTGACGTGCCGGAGCTCCTCGTCGACGAGCTCGATCCCGTCGATCGAGACCTTGAAGCGGGCAGCACCTTGTTCGGTCATAGCTCGTCCAGGATGTCGAGGCGTTCGTCAGCGTCGGGATCCGAGCCGCCGCTGTTGGCGTCGACCTCGGGGTGCGTGTAGTCCAGCGCGAAGAACTCCTGCGCCGACGACGCGCCGGACATGGCCTTGCCCAGCAGGGTCAGGGCCACGGTGGCCCGCTTGGCCCGGCCCGAATCGTCGAACATGAGCATCTCCACGTCCATGTTCTGGACCACGCCCTGGAACTGGAACTGCTCCCACAGGAAGGCCACGACCGGCGGGCGGATGATCTCGTCTCCCCCGTCGGTGATCTTCAGGGGCATGGTCAGCTTGTAGTAGTCGAGGATGCCCGAGACCACGGTCTCCTCGTTCGGCTCGTCGTCGTCCGACTCGGTCTCGTCCAGCAGCAGGGACACCGACAGCGAGTCGTTCCCGCCGAAGGAGAACGAGATGTTCGTCCACGGCTGCCCCGCATTCTTGCCCTCGGCCCAGGTCACCTTGCGAGTGAACTTGAAGCTCGTGGGGTTGAACTGGAACGTGATCGACTCGCTCTGATCCAGGCAGTAGAGCTGTGCCTTGGCCGGCTCGTCATTCCTCATGGTCGGACACCTCCATCTCGAGGTACTCGTAGGTCAGGATCATCTCCTCGACCGGGATCTTGTTCTGTTCCACGTCGAGAGAGGCGGCCTTCCACGAGATCGGGTAGCAGTTGTGCAGGGTCAGCGAGCGCCGCTCGTCGAGGGTGCGCGTGAGGTGGAAGAGCGAGACCTCCTTGCGGAAGCCGGCGCCGACCTCCACCTCCTCCATCCACGTGAACAGCGTGTTGCGCTCCATCTGGCCCTGCTTGAGCGTGAGTTCCCCGTGGCTCTGCTGCCCCACGAGCTGGTGGGGCGAGAAGTTTCGCCCGCCCTCCTTGTACTCGTACGGCTCGATCTTGCGTTCGATGTTCTCCACCGCCTGGAACTCTCCGACCTCCTCGCCGTCGATAGTCAACGTGAAGAGGAACGGGATGTCGATCAGGCGCACGGCGGCGTCTCCATCGGGCGTGTGGCTCATTGGACCTCCAATACAGGCCGGTGGCCCGGACGCACGGCGACCCGGACCATGACCTTCTGGCTCCACGGACGGAGCTGGGCGGTGACGGTGGCGTTGAGCCCGGGTTCTCCGGGCACGTTGTCCACGCCGCCCCGGACGGACGGCGGACCGTCGCCTCCCGCGCCCACGATCAGACCCTTGTTGGTGTAGGGCCGCAGGGCACGCTGCAGGGCCCCGGCGAGGGCCGAGGCCTGGGTGTCGGTGGCGTTGCGGAACACGAAGTTGTCCGCCGCCAGCACGAGCTGGCGGTGCACGGTCTTGACGGCGCGGAGCGCCCCGACCGACCACTCCCCGATGGGCTGGCGGAAGGTGGGCTCGCCCAGCACCTGGGCCTCCTCGCGGCGGCGGTGCAGGCGCAACCGGACCACGTGGTCGTCCGCGTCGTCGATGGGGGGAGACGGCGGCGCCAGCGACAGGCGGTGCGAGCGGCTGGCCGCGAACGAGCGGCCGGTCGGCAGCGCCAGGGACCGCCCGACCAGACCCCGGCCGATGTCCTTGCCGTCCGAGGCGAGCAGTCCGCCCACCGCGGAGGCCGCCGAACGCCAGCCGTGGGCGCGCACACGGTCGGGATCCCCGGTCCAACCGCACAGCGCGAAGTCCGTACCGACCATGCTCCGCAGCAGGTCCTGGCGGGACACCTCGTCGAGGTCGTACGTGTCGATCAGCCCCACCTGGTAGCGCTGGATCAGGCCGCCGGCGAGCTGGCGGACCGAGGCCACGGTGCGCGTGCGGCGCTCCCAGGCCGGTGTCCCGGTGCCCGGTCCTGTGGAGACCGGCCCACCCACGTCGGGGAAGGCGATGATCGCGCCGTGCAGCTCGTCGAGGAACGGGTCGAGCAGTTCGGTGACGTTCCGTCGGTCCAGCTCCCAGGGCTGGCAGTCCCCGCAGCGGGCGAGGACCACGTCCACCTCGGGCGCCCCGGCGGTCAGCCCCAGCACGACGGCGTCACGCACCCGCGAAGGGTTCGTGCCCGCCAGGCCCGGGAGGGCCTTGATGTCGTCCCGCGAGCGCAACCGGAGGTGCTCGATGGCGGCCTCCTGCGTGCGGTAGCGGGTGTCCCGCACGACCGCATCGGGCAGCAGGTCGGCGAGCCAGGGATGATCGGTGGGACAGATGCCGACGATGCAGAGTCCGGACGTACCACGGCGGGTCACCGCCGGCTGGGCGTGTCCGATGCGGACGGAGACGCCCCGCTGCAACGGATCACCCGCGGTCGGCTCGAGGGCCATCTACTTCTCCGAATCGAGTATCCGCCGGTTGATGATGCTCACCTGACCTACCCACTCGACCCTCTCCTGGTGCGGCAAGGACAGGATCTCCTCCAGGCCCCAGTGCAGGTGGTATGCGATGAACGCCACCTCGCTGCGTACCTGGTCCAGTGGATAGGCCACCGTCACCCCGAGGGGCCTTCACCACCTTCCGGCTGGACGTCCTCCCCGTATGTGATCCGGTACACCGCGAATTCGAGTGCCCGGATGTCCTGTGCATGGAGCCGGCCGATGTCGTCGATGGTGATCAGGGTGCGGGGACCGAGCTTGGTCACCGTCCTCGACAGCAGCAGCGTCTTGTAGATGAGGTCGTTGGGGTACTTGGTGTACTCGGGGGACATGCCGATGAACAGCTCGTCCCCCCCGGTCACCGGGCGTACCTCGGCTTCGTCGTAGACCTCTCCACTCGCCGGATCCTCGTATCCCACGGGCAGCGTCACCCGTTCTCGATAGGACGTGGACTTCGCGCTCAAGGCCGACTCCCGGCCGCTGGCGTCGGGCGTGCCCGCGCCGCGGCCTCGCGTTCTTTTCTGTTTCTTCCAGAACGGACCAAGCGGGTGGTGGCGGACAGCCCACTCGGGCAGGTCACCGGGTCAGGCCCGGTGACCGCCCGGAGGGCGTCCGACTACCCCCGAAGAGTCCGGGAACTCATCGGCCGCTGCTATTGCAGCTGGACGACGCGCTCCACCGACAGCGTGATCCGCTCCATCGCGGCGTTCGAGCCACCGGCGTCCATCTCGGGCAGCTCCCACTTGCTGGGGTAGCTGTTGTACAGCTCGTAGCGACGGACCACGGTCACGCCGTCCGGCTTGAGGTACTCGATGGAGACGGTGCGGCGGTCGATCTCACCGTCCACGATCCGCTGCCGCCACTGGGAGAACTCGTCCAGCCCGGAGTACACCCGCTCCAGGGTCACGTCCTCGAACGTGGTCCGGCCGGGGTTCTTGCGGACGGCGCGGTCCATGCCGTGCTTGAACTCGACGTTCTCCGTGGTGGAGGTGATCGCGCTGATCTTGATGAAGCCATCGAGGGGATCGTTGATCCCGTCGACCTTCACGCGGAAGTGGAAGGAACCGAGGTAGTTGTTGGTCGGGACTGCACCTGGCATGTGCTCTTCTCTCCAGGGTTGAAGGGTTGATGCCTCTGTATTCTAGATGCGCGCCTTTGTTGCAACGCACCAATCGTGAAGTAGCTGTTTTCACTACCCTTCCGGCCTCCCGAGCCAGTCCGCACCCGAGGCCCGAGGGGGGTGTTTCCCCACCCCTGCGGGCGGCGGGGGGGCGCCGGCTGGGGAGGCCGGAGGTGGGGAGTATCAGCCCTCGTCGGTCTCGGACTGCATCGGGCTCTGGCGGAAGCGGATGCGGATGAACTCGGCCGGGTAGACCGGACGCATCTCGATGTCCACCGTCAGCAGGCCGCTGCGCACGTCGACGTCCGGGTTGTTGTCCCGATCACAGCGCACCGAGAATGCCTCCTGCCACGTGCGGCCGTCGAACATGCCCTGCATGTACAGCCGGTACAGGAAGGCCGCGATCGTGGACCGCAGGTCCGAGCGGGTCTGGTCGCTGTTGGGCAGGAACACCGCCCACTGGATGGCGTCGCGGATGGACCGCTCGACGAACAGGAACAGCCGCCGCACGTTGACGTACGTCCACAGCGGGTCGGCCGCGACCGTGCGCGCGCCCCAGATCCGGATGCCGGCGCCGGGCCGGTGGCGGATGATGTTGATGCCCTTGACGTTGAGGGCCTCCTGCTCCACGTCGGAGATCATGGTCGTCAGCTCGGCCGCGCCCATCACCTGCTCGTTGGCCGGGGCCTTGTGCACGCCGCCGCCGGCCTTGAGGTCGGTGGCCGCGATCACGCCGGCCACGTGGCCGGACGGCGGAGCCATCACGTAGCGGTCGTGCTGACCGACGCTCAGCGGGTTGTCCACGACCAGCCAGGGGCCGTAGGCCGCGCCGAAGCCGCCGTCGTCCCGCGGGACGCAGCGGTCGAGCACCTCGTCCGCGGAGTAGCCGGAGAACCGCAGCTCGGCGGACTTGGGGCTGTCCGTGGTCTGCAGCACGCCGATCTCGTAGGGGGAGTCCCCCTTGGCCCAGCGGAAG
>CAZXHG010000140.1:0-26325 GCA_964639985.1 uncultured Rickettsiales bacterium | reverse complement strand
GGGCCCCCCCCCAGCGCCCCCACCACCCACAGCCTGTGGTCGGGCGGGCCACGGCCCCCCCCCCCGGCCCCGACACCTCCGACGCCCCCCCACACCAACCATCCCCCCCGAATTCACCCGCGGCTCACCCGCCGCCGCCCCAGCAGCACCAGCCCCCCCAGCAACGCGAACGACGCGCTGTTCTGCGGCCCGAACGGGGACTCGTTCGCACCGCACCCGGCCGCGATCGGCAGCCCGCCGCCGTCGTCGTCATCGCCAGCGTCCGCGTCCAGGCAGTCCACGGTGATCGCGTCCCCGTCGTACTCCGACGACGTCCACGCCCCCTGGTCGGGCCACACCGCCTCCGAGCCGTCCTCCAGCCGGACGAACACACGCCACGGCGTGTCCCCGTCCGCGGGCAGCGAGGCCTCGTAGGTGCCGGCGTCGGCCTGGCCGTGGATCAGCGCCATCGGCGCGCAGGTCTCGCCCACGGCGAGCTGGACCTCGGGAGCGTCGCCGCTGGTCTGCAACACGGCCCACACCGTGACCTCACCGCCTGCCTCCGAGGCCGCGGCCCCGGTCACGGGGTGTGGATCGGCCGCTGGCCCGCCGCCGAAGTCCTGGGTCCAGTAGATGCCGTACGAGCCGCCATAGCCTACGCCGATGCCGATCTCCTGGTAGGCGGCGGTGAAGATGTTCTCGCGGTGGCCGTCGCTGTTCAGCCACCCGTCGAGCACGGATATCGGCTCGGCGTAGCCCGCGGCGATGTTCTCGCCGATCATGGATCCGCCGTAGTACTCGGAGATGCGCGTGTCCCATGACGTGCCGTCGATGGAGTCGTGCTCGAAGTAGTCCCTCGCCGCCATGTCCTCGCTGTGGTTGCGCGCCACCTCGTTGAGGCCGTGGTGGTGCCACAGCGCCCCGATGGGGCTGTACGAGGACCAGCCGTAGGCGTCGGGGTCCTGGCGGCAGCTGCTCGTCAGCACCTCCACCCACAGCTCCTCCATGGTGGGGTACCCGTCCTCCTGCTCACCGTACGCCTGGGAGATGGAGGGCGTGACCAGGACCAGCAGCGCGATCGACGACAGCAATCTCGGCATCACGAATCTCTCCGGCCACCCTCCCGAGGTCCGCCGTGTGTACCTTGGCACAGGGGAGGGGAGGGTGAAGTCAGGATCTGGTCAAACGTGGGCGCGTGGTCGTAGCCCGGATGGGGCGGGAAAAGGGACGTTCAGGGAAAAGGGACGTTCATGAATTGTTGAGTTTTCGATCGCACTCAATCGATGCACGTAGAGGCGGTTGAAAAAGGGACGTTCATGAGTTGTTGAGTTCTTGGTTGGCTGGGACCGTTCGGATCCGGCCGGGGGTTGGAGGCGACACTGGGGACACACGTGACCCGCTCCGGCTGGAAGGTTGTGGTTCGAGGCCACGGGGTGAGCGGCTCCAGTAGACGTATGTCCCCGGCCGATGCGGTTCGTGGCTTGGGTTGGTTGCGGGATGTGGCTGCCTGGCGGATCGGGTCAGAACCGGTAGAAGAGGCGGTTGAGGGAGCCGTCGCGGAGGACGACCGCCTGCAGCCTCCGCTTCTCCATCACCTGATCGGCGAGGGGGGGGAGGTCCATGGGGTCGCGCAGGACGTTGCCGTTGATCTCGATGATCACGTCGCCCTCGCGGAAGAAGGAGCGGCTGCCGCCCTTCGAGGAGACCTCCACCACCTCCAGGCCCACACCCGTCTCGAGCCCGGTGCCTGCGAGGCGGTCCGGGGCGGGGGGGCGCACGGCGATGCCGAATGCAGGGACCTCCAGCGGGGGACCGGCCATGGTCGTGGACCACTCGTCGTGGTCCACCAGGGCCAGCGTGACCTCGCGCTCGTCCGCGCCCCGCCGCACGCGGAGGGTCACCTCGTCGCCGGCGAACGACGCGCCGAGGGACCGGCTCCAGCCCCTGCCGTCCCGCAAGGGCCGGCCGTCGACGGACAGCACCACGTCGCCGGTCTCCAGGTCGGCCTCTGCCGCCGGGGTCTGGGGGAACACCTGGACCACGGCCACGCCCTCGTCGGTCTCGCGCAGGCTCACCCCGGCCCATCCCCGCTCCACCTCGCCCCCTGCGCGCAGGTGGGGGAGGGCGGCCAGCAGCATCTGCACGGGCACGGCGAAGCCCAGGCCCTCACCTCCATGGATGGCGGTGTTCACGCCGACCACGCGACCCTGCATGTCGAACAGGGGCCCGCCCGAGTTGCCCGGGTTGATGCTGGCGTCGGTCTGCAGGAAGTCGTCGAACGGCCCCAGCTCCAGGTCACGGTGCAGCGCGCTGACGATGCCGGCCGTGACCGTGTGGTCGAACCCGTAGGGGTTGCCCACGGCGAACACGTCCTCCCCCACCCGGATCGCGCCGGCCTCGTCCAGGGTGACCGCGGGCAGGCCGCGCGCGTCCACGGACAGCAGGGCCAGATCGCTGGCCGGGTCCACACCGACCACGGCCGCGTCGTAGGTCGTGCCATCCACCAGCCCCACCCGGATCGTGGTCGCGGCCTGCACCACGTGGTGGTTGGTCACCACCAGTCCGTCGGGATCGACCACGAATCCCGAGCCCAGGGAGGTCCACTGCCGCGAGCCGAAGGGCGAGCCGAAGGGATCCCACCAGGCACCGCTCACCGTGCCCGAGGTGTGGATGTTGACCACGGACGGCGCCACCTGCTCGACCAGGTCCGCCAGCTCGGCGGTCGCGGCCGGCTGGGGCGAGGCCGCCATCAGCAACGCCGTCATCGCGATGATCGCTCGCATCATGTCGTCCCTCGCCTCCGTCCCGCCCGGTACCTGCGCTCCCAGGCCCGCTCCAGCGCGACCTGGTGGTGGATGGTGGCGGCCAGCGCGTCCACCAGTTGCGCGGCGTCATCGCTCGGCACGCCCAGGGACCGCAACACCTCGGCCTCGAAGATCCTTCGCTGAGGGTGGTCGATCTCCTCGTCGATGGCCCGGATCTCCCGGCCGCGGAGCCGGTCGAGCCGGACCCGGTCGAGGCGCACCGGATCCGGGATCAGCAGCCGCGCCAGGTCCCCCACCTCGGTCTTGATCTTGCCCTCGTTGCTGACCCGTCCGTGGGCGTAGCGTTGCAGGAAGGTCCAGCCGCTGTTCAGCGCCACCAGCAGGCCGTGCAGGCTCGCCGGAGGGCGCGGCCACAGACACACCAGGTTGTTGTTGACCACGACGCCGTCCGGATTGGCCGCGACCAGGTGGCGATATTGCACGGTGCGGGTCCACACCACCGGCGGCGGTTCGCCCGGCGACAGGCAGAACCAGCGCGAGCTGCCGTCAGCCCGTTCGCGCGCCGCGCAGGTGGGCCGTTCGGCTGTGCGTCCACCGTCGGGTTCCTGCAGGTGGGCGGCGACGACCGGGTCCTCGGCGTCCTGGGGCCGCAGCAGCAGGACGCACCGCTCCAGGTCATCGGCGCGGACCTCCAGCCGGCGCAGCTCCATGGGGGAGTGCAGCCACGGGCGCAGCGCCGCAGCACGCCCGGGCCAGGGGCGCCCCCAGCCGTCCCGGCCCCGGTGGAGCACGAACAGGCGGTCGGCCCCGGTCTTGACGCCGAACCTCGCCTGCACGCGATCCGTCATGGGCACCAGCGCGGCACCCAGCGCACGCTCGAACTCGTCCAGCACGGGGGGCGTGCGCAGGTGACTGCCCCAGGGTGCCCCGTCGGCCAGCCGGGCGGTGGGTACGAACCGTCCTGGGCCGATCGAACCGCCGTCCAGCGGCCGCTCGAGGCGTGTGAACGCCGCGCGGTGCGATGGCGTTGGCCCGCGGCTCGCCAGCACGAGCACCGGCCGCGTGCGGGCCTCGGAGAACCACGGCTCGGCCACGGACTCGACCACGTGGTCGACCCGGTACTCCCGGGCCAGGAACATCCGGATCGCGCGGCCATACCCCGACGTCAGCCACGCCGCACTGGACAGGAACGCCAGCCGTCCGCCCGGACGCAGGAAGCGCGACAGGTGCAGCAGGAAGTACCCCAGCAGGTCCAGCCGTCCCGCGCCGGGCACGGTGAGGTGGTCGCGGAAGCGGTCCTTCAGCGCGGCCTTTCGCTCCGGCGGGATGCGCTCCTGGCGCAGGTAGGGCGGGTTGGCCAGCAGCGCGTCGAAGGGTGCGCCGAGGTCCGCCGGTTCCAGCGCCAGGAAGTCCTGCTCGACGAGCCGGACCGGGTCGCCGAAGGCCCCGCGGCAGTGGTCGATGGCCTCGCCGTCGGCGTCCACGCCGACCAGCGTGGCCGCGGCGCGTGCCCGGGCAGCGGCCAGCAGCGCACCTCCGCCGCAGGCCGGATCGAGGACGCGTGCGCCCGCCCTGGGCAGCGCATAGCGCGCCATCAGCGCCGCGACCGCGGGTGCGGTGAAATGCCGACCGCGCGACCTCCGTCCAACGGGGTCGAGGGCCAGCTCCAAGTGGCGCCCCCGGCGCAGGATCTCGTCGTGGGGTGTGGACACGGCGGTCTGTTGTATCAGATCCGTGCCGTTGGTAAGCTGCGCCACCGGTCGAAAGGATGGAATCGTGACACGTCTAGCTCCCCTGCTGGCGATCCTGGCGATCGCACTGCCCGGCCTTGCCACCGCCGGGACCGGCGATGACCTGATGCGTCGGCTGGACGCGGCCCAGGCCTCGGCCGGCGAGCGGCTGGTGGTGTCCATGAGCCGCACCACCCGCAGCGGCGCTCCGCGCAACGCCGAGTTCGTGATGGAGACCCTGTCGCCGATCGACGACCCGGCGCGGTCCAAGATCGTGTTCCGTAGCCCCGCGGACGTGGCCGGCACGGCCGTGCTCAGCGTGGAGGACGGGGGGACCCGCTCCCAGTGGGTCTACGTGCCCGAGGTGGGCATGGTGCGCAAGCTCGCCATGCCGGACCGGACCGAGTCGTTCGCGGGCACGGACTTCACGCTGGAGGACCTGCGCATGCGCGCGGACTTCATCAACCGCGCCTACGAGATCACCGGCACGGCCGAGATCGAGGGCCAGACCTGCTCCGTGGTGCAGGACACCGCGGTGACGCCCAAGGAGGCGAAGTACAGCGGCTACTCCAAGGTGCTGCTGTACGTCGAGGAGGCGCGCATGCTGGTGTGGAAGGTCGAGTTCTTCGACAAGCAGGGCCAGCTCGAGAAGGTGCTCACCGCGCACGATCTCCAGCAGTACGGGGACATCTGGCGGTTCGACACCGCGCGCATGACCCACCTGCTCGACGGCTCCACCACCACGTTCGCCGGCAGCAGCCGGCAGATGGGTGTGCCCCTCGCACCGGCCGACTTCGCCCCCACGGTGCTGGGTGACTGAACGCCTGTACGCCCTGGTGATCGTCCTGGCGCTGGTGGCAGGGGCCGGACCGGCGCGCGCCGAGCCCCCGCCCGTCTCCGAGGTGCTGCGCTTCAGCGGCGAGGTGGACTGGGACCTGTTCTGGTACGCGCGCAGCGCGTCGTGGGAGCCGGTCGCCGGCCAGCCGACGGACGCGGTCCAGGGCCGCAACCAGGTCCGGTTCGAGCCCGCGCTGAAGGCGAAGTACGGCCGGGTGTCGGCGGCCGTGCAGCTGCAGCTGCGGCACGACTTCCTGGACACGGAGCGCAGCCGGATCCTGCTCAAGGACGCCTGGGCCCAGGCCCGCTTCGGTGGGCTCAAGATCCGCGCGGGAAACCAGGTGCTGCGCTGGGGGCGGATGGACATGCGCCCCGCCCTGGACCTGCTAACCCCCCGGGACTACGACGAGCTGTGGGACGCCGAGCGGCTGGCCGCACCCGCGCTGCTGTTGCAGTACGGCCACCCCAGCGTGGCGATCAGCTTCGCCTGGCTGCCCACGTTCGTACCCTCTCGCTTCCCGGTGGCCAGCCATCACCGCTGGAACGTGCTGCTGAGCCAGCCCCACGAGGGGGTGGCCGGCGACGTGACGTTCCCCATCAACTACATCGAGTACCGCGAGCCGAAGGCCGGCGGCAGCGACGGCTTCCTCGACAGCCAGCTCGGCCTGCGCGTGGAGCTGTTCCTGCCCCGCCTCGACCTGGGCCTGCAGGGCTACTACGGCCGGGATTTGCTACCGAGCTACCACGAGTTCGAGGGGCTGGACGGGGACGTGTACGAGCCCATGGCCCAGGACCTGGTCAACTTCGTGGACGGCGTGGACCTGGCCGTGCGGCCGGTGCACGCGCGCAAGGGGGTGGTCGGAGGTGACGCGGCCCTGGTGCTCGGGCCGGTCGTGCTCAAGGGCGAGCTCGCCTACACCATCACCGCGGATCCCTCGCGGGACGCCTGCGAGATCCCGGATCCTTTCCTGCAGGGCACGTTCGGCGTGGAGTGGATCGCCAACGACCTGATCGGCGACCAGGACCTGCAGATCCGGGTCGAGGTGGCCGGTGACCACGAGCTGCCGGCGAGCGACGACGGCGTGTCCAATCGCATCTACGCCTGCGACGCGCCGGCCACGGTCACTCCGATCATCGACGTCAACCACCTGTCGGTGCTGGCCGTGTACGGCAACATCCGCTGGGGGTTCACCGATGATCTGGTGCTGGATATCCGCGGCTTCGCTGCCATCGAGGGGGACTACCTGGTGCGCGCGGAGCTGTCGTACACCGCCCGCGGTCACGTCCGTTTCGGGCTGGCCGGGCTGCTGACCGGGGGGGCCGACGACGCATTCATGCACGCCTACGAGCGCAACGACCGGGTAGAATTCTCCGCGACGTACATGTTCTGACACTGGGGCGGTGGTCTTGAGTCGGATCGGCAAAACGCACTGGCTGCGCCTCGCCCTGCTCGCCGCAGTGGGGCTGTCCGGGTTCTGGGCCCTGTCCGTGGCCACGGAGCTGCAGACCCGTACGGACCTGGCGCGCATGCTGCCCGAGGGGTTCGAGGACCTGGAGCGATACGAGGAGTTCAGCGCGCGCTTCGGTAGCGACCGCGTTCTCGCCCTGGTGCTGGTGCGGCCGTCGGGCCTGTTCGAGCCCGACGCCCTGGCCGAGCTGGCGGCCCTGACCGATGCGGTGGCCGCCATCCCCTGGGTGCGCCGGGTGGAGGGCATCACCCACACCACCTCGGTCACCTCGAGCGCCGGGGTGATGGAAGCGCGGCCGCTGTTCACCGATCCGCCGTTCGACGAGGACGACGTGGCCGCGGGCCGCGAGGAGCTCCTGACCAGCCCGGTCTTCGTGCGCCACCTCGTCAGCCGGACCGGCGGCGCGGCCGCGCTGATGGTCTTCCTCGAGGAGCGCACCGTGCCCCGGGAGGTGTTGCGCCGGCTGCCCGACGAGGTCACCGCCGACCCGGTGGCCTTTGGCGAGGCGGGCGAGCAGGTGCGGCCGGCGCTGGACGACGTGAACCTGAAGCTGGCCCTGGGCGAGCTCCAGGGCGATCCCGACGAGCTGCGGGTGCAGCGTCTCCGGGAGCTGACCAGCTCCGGGGCCGACGGCGGGACCACGCTGGCGGCCCTGGTCGAGCGGCTGGAGGACGAGGCCGCGGCCGCCCTGCTGGACTACGACCGCGAGGCGGTCGAGACGGTGGAGGCCCTGCTGGAGGAGCACGGCTCGCAGGTCAGCGCCACGCGCATCATGGTGGGCGCGCCGGTGATGCGGCGGGCCGTGGAGCAGCGCATGGCCCTGGACGTGCAGCAGGCGCTGCTGGCGTCGGTGGTGCTGGTGTTCCTGCTGTGCTGGCTGGCCCTGCGGGATCCGCTTCGCGTGCCCCTGCCCGCGGGCGCGGCGATCGTGGGCGTGGTGTGGACCCTGGGCCTGGTGGCCGCGCTGGACCTGGTGGTGGACCAGGTGACCGTGGCCGCCCTGTTCCCGGGCGTGGCCCTGACGCTGGCCACGGCCACGCTGATCTGCGTGGACGGCCACCCCCGGTTGCCCACCCTGGCGGGCGTGGTCGGCGCGGGTGCCGCGCTCGCGGCCATGGCCCTGCTGCACTGGTCCAGCGACATCGAGGCGGTTCGGCGGTTCGGCTTCGTGTTGGCCCTGGGTGTGCTCTGCGGCGCGACCGCGTCCGCAGTCGTGGTCGCCATCGGCCTGGGCGTGACCCCCGGCCGCGTCCCGCCCGCGCCGCGGCGTCCTCGGCGCCCGCTGGTCAGCTCCATGGCGGTGCTGCTGGGCTTCGGCGCGGCCCTGGGCATGGCCCGGCTGTCCATCGGTGTGGACTACAGCGAATCCCTGCAGCCGCGGGATCCCCTGTACCAGGACATCCACACCGTGGAGGAGCACCTCGCGGGCATGGACGCGTTCCGGCTGCACCTGCGCACCGACGCGGTGGACCGCCTCAAGGACCCGGACGTGCTGACCGCGGTGCGGCAGCTGCAGGACGAGGTCGAGGGGCGGGCGGGGGTGGACGCGACGCTGTCGTACGTGGACCTGATCGAGGCCATCTACGCGGCGCTGGATCCCGATCGCGAGCACCGGCTGCCGCAGACACGGACCCTGGTGGGCCAGCTCCTGTTGCTGTTCGGCTCGCCGGACGCGCTGGCCCCGTTCGTCTCCGCCGACTTCGACCAGGCCGCGATCACCGTGCGTGGCACGGTGGGCGGCGGACGCGAGCTGCGGCGGCTCGTGGCCGACGCCGAGCAGGCCGCCGAGCGCCTGCTGCCCCCGGACGTGCGCTGCGAGGCACGCGGCGAACTGCTGTTGACGAGCGACGCCGCGTACGAGACCGGGCGTCGCATGCTCAACCACGCGGCCCACGCCCTGATCCTGGCGGTGGCCCTGTGCCTGGTGGCCCTGCGGCGCGTGCGGCCGTTCATGCGGCTGGTGGTGCCGCCGACCATGGTCTCGGTGGCAGCGCTCGGCGCGGCCAACCTCGGCGTGCCCTCCCTGGGGCCGGTCACCCTGGCCATCCCGTGGATCGGCCTGGCCGCCGGCCTGCCGGTCGTGCTGGCGCGTGCCCGCGACGGCCGCCCCGGCGCGCGGGACTGGCTGTCCGTGGCCGTGGTCGGCGCCTGCTTCGCGCCGCTGATGGCCTCCACGCTGCGCTTCGACGCAGCGGTGGGGATCGGGGTTGCAGTGGGTTGCGCGGCCGGTGCGTTGTACCTGTGGGGAGACGGAGGCGTGGAGGACTGACCTCGTTGGATCCCGGACCGACCCGACCGCGACCGCGCCTGGTGTGCGCTATGGCGTGTTGCGCTCTGCTGATCTCGGCGGGTGGGTGCGCCATCCAGGCCGACCCGGCCGACTTCCTGGTCGATCCGTCCGGCATCGAGGCCCTGCTCACCTCTGCCTGCGCGGACGGCGAGGTGGCCGATCCGTTGCACGTGGTGGTGTCGGACTACTCCGGGTACACGTACGTCGCCGAGCCCGAATCGGACCGCATGTGGGTGCGCAACCCGTTCGGGCTCGTGCCCGACCACTGCTACTGGGTCAGCACCGAGCCCGACCGCGTGGAGTGGCCCGAGGAGGACCGGCCCGCCTGCTTCGAAAACGGTCTCGCCCAGGACGGCTCGTGCACTGGTGAGGAGTCCCGGCCGGACGACGGCGGGTGGACGTTCGTGCACGGCGGCTGGATCGACGTGGGAGGCCTGCGGGGCCGCGTGGCGGTCGACGGCGAGCTGGCCGTGGCCTGGTCCGGGGACGAGCACCCGGTGCTGCGCGTGATCGACCTGCGGCCCGGCTCCACCGACTGCCCCTCGTCGCAGCACCCCTGGTACTTCCACCGCGTGCTGTACAGCCCGGTCCTGACCGCGGGCCACACCGGGTTCGCCGACGGCGACCTGGCCCTGGACGACCAGCACCTGGTCTCCCTGTCGCCGGACGACAAGGCGCTGGCCGTGTGGACGCTCCCCCTGCCGTGCAACGACGAGGACGCCATGCCCGCCCCGGTGCGGGTCGAGCTGCCCTGCAAGCCCGATGGCCCCCTTGCCCTCGACCCGGCGGGGGATCGCGCCTTTGCCGTGTGCGCCTCCGCCGCCTCCGTGCTGACCGTGACCGGGCTGTCCACGGACGCGCCCGCGGTCGACCGCCGACAGCTGTCCGGCATGCGAGCGCCCGCGGCCATCGCCTACGACGCCCTCACCGATCACGTGTGGGTGGCCGCGCCCGCTGCGAGCGGCGGTCGGGTCAAGGCGTTCCCCGCCGATGGCGGTGCGGCCACCGCGTTCGACGTGCCCGGCGCCTCGCACCTGGTCGTGGGCCAGACCGCGTCGGGCGGGACCACCCGCAGCCGGGTGTACGCCCTGGGCTCCGGACACGACGGTGTCTACCGGCTCGACGTGGAGAC
Organism: uncultured Rickettsiales bacterium; assembly: GCA_964639985.1. Lineage (GTDB taxonomy): Bacteria > Myxococcota_A > UBA796 > UBA9615 > CAYRNR01 > CAZXHG01. Next base: position 16,123 of record CAZXHG010000140.1, on the reverse strand, counting down.
GGGCACGGCCGAGGTGGCCTCCCTGGGCTCTCCGGCGCGCGCCCTCGGGATCGGCGGCGACCAGCAGGAGATCGCCGTGGTCCTGGAGGGGGAGGGGGGCGAGCCGGTGCTGCGCTCGTTCCTGGACGCCGACCACCTGGCGGCGCAGCAGACCGCGTCCGTGCACCTGTCCGCCGCGGCCTTCCTGGAGTTCCCGCGGGATCCGGCGCTGGACGACGAGTCGGGCCTGCGTGGCGAGATCCAGGCGGAGCCGGACACCTGCGCGGACATCGACGAGGTCACCCAGGACTGGCCCCAGCTCGACCGCACCATGTACCAGGTGTGCTGCCTGCAGGCGGCGCGCGCGGACCACGTGGCCGAGAACCTCGACTACCTCGAGTACGCGCTCGTCGACCGCATCCCCGGCGAGGCGGACGGCGAACTGCTGCTGGGCATCAACGGAACCGTGTTGTTGCAGTCCGCGCATTGCATCCAGGCCGGCCTGGAGCTGGGGCGCGACGAGCTCATCGAATTCGGGCTGCCCCTGCTGGAGGTCTACAGCGATCGGGTCGGCGCGCTGGTCCAGCGTGGCGACGTCGTGCCCGTGCTGCTGGTGCACACCTCGGCGGGCACGGAGGACCAGGTTCCGTACACCTGCCCCGACCTGTGGCGGCCGGACCTCGAGGATCCGGATTGCGACGTGGAGGTCGTCGACCAGACCGGCTACGTGGCGTTCCTCGACGACCTGCTGGATACGGCATCGCTCCGGGACGTGGCTGCCTCGTGGCAGGGCACAGGCGGTTGTGGCAACAGCGCGCTGCCGCTGCTGGGCGAGTGCGTGTACCCCGCCGACTTCGGCGTGGCCATGCAGGGGCTCTCCGGTGGGTACGATCGCGCGATCGGCATCCACGCCAACTATCCGGACGTGCGCTGGCCGCCGGCGCTGGCCACGGCGTTCCCCGGGGTGCGCCAGCCGTTCGCCTACTTCGGCGGCGGCGGCAACTACTCGGGCGTGGCCAATGCCATCTCCAAGGAGCTGGCGCCGTGGGATACGCGCCTGCGCGCGTCTCCGTTCGGCGTGGGCGACGATCCGGTGGACTGGGACGTGCCCGCCGACGACGGTCCGCTCCGCTACATCCCCGGCGTGACCGTGTCCCACTCCTACCTCTACGAGTGGGCGCGCAGCGGACTGTTCGTGATGGACGGTGTGTGGCACGCCTCGGGCACGGACGCGAACTGGGCGGACGAGCGGTTCGAGGGGGACGAGTCGTCCATCACCATGGGGCCCGCGGACTTCGCGGTGCTCACGCACTACCTGGTCTACCACGTGCTCGCCGCGCGCGAGGCCGACCGCGAGCGCACCCTGTACTTCCACCTGCCCGACATCGGCGGCATCTCCCTCGAGACCTACGGTGGGGGCCGGGTGGTGTGCACCGAGGACGGGCAGTGCGACACGCGAGACGCCATGCAGGACTGGATCAGCGATACCCTGCCGCAGCTGGGGACGGCCCTCACCTGGGGTCTGCCCGAGGAGTTCCGATGAAACACTTCGCGCCCCTGGCCGTCGGCGTCGTGCTAGCGCTGGCGGGCTGCCCGCCCGAGGACTCGGACATCACGATCACCCTGGACCTGGCAGCGGGGTACGACGAGTGCAACATCTGCGTGGGCGTGACCGCCGCGCAGGGGCTGCTGCCGATCTCGGGAGGCGGCCTGCGCAGCGCCGTGGACGACGCCGACCTCGAGCCCGCGGGGGAACTCGATGACAACGGCGAGGCCGACGTCTGCTTCTTCCCCATGAAGCCGGGCGAGCACGAGATCACCATCGGGGTCACCGTGGACGAGCGCACTCGCATCGTCACCGACTCGGTGCTCGTGCACCCCTTCGGCTACGACGTGGGCATCGTCAAGACCGGGGGCGACCCCGAGACCCTGCCCCAGCCGATCATCGAGCCGTACGACGGCAACCCCGTGCTCGGCGTGGCCGACGAGGGCGCCTGGGACGCCGATACGATCATGATGCCGGCCGTGACCCCGTTCGACGGCGGCTACCTGATGCTGTACGGCGGTCGCGGCGTGGACTACGAGACCGGCGCGGCCTGGTCCGACGATGGCCTGCAGTTCACCCGGCTCGCCGACGACCCGGTGATGCCCGCCGGGTTCGCGGGGGACTGGAGCAGCGGGTCGGTCAACGGTCCGTCGCTGCTCGTGGTCGAAGACGAGCTGTGGGCCTGGTTCCACGCCGCGGACGGCGAGACCATCGCCATCGGCCTGGCGCGCAGCAGCGACGGTCTGGCGTGGACCCCGGCGGACACCAACCCGGTGCTCGAACCCGGGCCGGACGGCGCCTGGGACCAGGGCTCGATCGCGCATCCGACCGTGTCGCAGCGGGACGGCGCCTACGAGATGTGGTACGCCTCGGCCGCCCTGCAGGTGGGCCACGCGGTCTCGGCCGACGGCGAGGCCTGGACCCGTTACTGCGGCAACCCGGTCTTCCTGCCGCGCGGCCACGACAGCTGGGAGGGCGGCGCCACCAAGAGCCCGGAGGTCTTCGTGCTCGACGGCGTGTACCACCTGCTGTTCAGCGCCGGCGGTCAGGGGTACTGGCAGGTGGGCCACGCGGTCAGCAACGACGGGATCCGCTGGGCTCGCACCGGCCTCGAGCCGGTGATCCCGGCCAGCGACGAGGACGACGCCTGGGACGAGGTCGCCACGATCAACGCCACGACCCTGGTGGAGGGGGACGACCTCACCGTGTACTACACAGGGGTCTCCGTGGGCCCGTCGTCCGTCGGCGTGGCCACCATCGAGGGGTGGGATTGACATGAGGCTGGCTCACCTGTTCGGGGCGCTCGTCCTGATCGGGGCCTGCGGCGCCCGCGCAGACGAACCCCGGCGTGTGGACCCGGAGAAGTTCAAGCTCGAGATCGTCTCGCCCGACGGCGAGTGGAAGATGCGCTTCGGTCTGACCGCGCAGATCTGGACCCAGGTGAACGACCGGGGCCCCCTCGACGCGGATCCGGACGATCGCGAAACCCACTGGATCGTGGACTTCCGCCGCGTCCGGCCCACGCTCAGCGGCACGGCATTCACCCACCGCTTCGGCTACCTGCTGCACCTGTCGGTGCTGCCCGGCAGCTGGGAGTTCATGGACCTGATGGGGGACTACGCGTTCACGCCGGGGCTGCACCTGCGCTTCGGCCAGTGGAAGGTGCCCTACACCCGCCACCGGATCCGTTCCTACAAGAACCGCCAGGTCGTGGACTGGTCGTCGGTCAGCAAGTACTTCGGCGCGGAGCGTCAGATCGGCGTGTGCCTGCACAACGGCTACGACGCGTCGATGCCACCGCCGTTCGAGTGGGCCGTGGGTGTGTTCACCGGTGTCAACGCGCGCACCGCCCACGCGGTGGGTCCGTCCCTGCTGTACACCTGGGAGGACGGCGACCCGGTCGGCCGCCCGATCCACCCGGAGATCGTGGGCCGGGTCGCGTACAACCACGGTGGCATCGACACCACGGGCGAGGCCGACCTCGAGGGGGGCGCGCCCCGCTTCGCGCTGTCGGTCAGCGGGGCGTGGGACCTGCGGCCCGAGTTCGCCCAGGACTGGGCGGTTCGCGGCGCCGCCGACGCGCTGTTCAAGGCCGGCGGCTTCTCCGCGGCCGCCACCTTCTACATCGCCACCGCCCAGGTGGACGAGTCCCTGACCAGCCAGCGCATGGGCGCGGTGGGCGCGTGGGCGGGCGTGGGCTACGTGATCGCGAAACGCGTCCAGATCGTGGCCGAGTACGCCCTCGTCGACCCGGTCGGCGTGGACGGCACCGTGCACGAACCGCGGGGGGGCGTGGCCGTGTTCATCCTCGGCCGCCGGATCCAGTGGCGCACGGACGGCGGCGTCGTGCTGTACCCGGACCGCGAGGAGTCGGACATCCAGGTGCGCTCGATCATCCAGATGTCGCTCTGATCTGGATCGGCGCCGGGATCAACGGCGCGGGAACGCGGCCGCGTGGCCGCACTCCACCACTCGCCGCAGCTTTCCCTCGTCCATGCCCGGGATCCCGGCCACCCGGCCGAGCTCCTCGCGGCTGCCCACCGCGGACAGCAGCCAGTTGTCGGCGCACACGCAGGCCTTCACACCCCGGTCGAGCCAGCGTGGTAGCGAGTGCGCTGCGATCGCGGGGATCGCACCCACATGCCAGTTGGAGGTCACGCACGCCTCGATGGTCACACCCTCGCGCAGCACCATGGCCAGGATCGCCTCGTCGTCCAGCAGCGTGGTTCCGTGCCCGATGCGTTGTGCGTGCAGCACTTCGATCGCCGTGCGGATCTCGGCGGACGGCCGCCCCTCACCCGCGTGCACCGTGCGGCCGAGGCCCATCGCCCGCGCCCGACCGAAGGGCCCGGCGTAGTCGTGCATCGAGAAGTCGTGATCCGGCACCGGCCCGCCGGCCAGGTCGATCCCCACCACCCCGGGCCGTGACCCGGCCAGGTGCACGTGTCCCTCGAGCATGGACGGCGGTTCGCCGTACAGCCCGCACAGCACCAGGCCGGCTCGCCCGCCGATCCCATCCAGCGCGGCATCCACGATGTCCGCGTCCGGCGCTCCCCCGTGCAGCTGGGGGGCGAACCGGATCTCGAGCGTGGTCACCCCCTCGGCGGCCGCGTCCTCGCACATCTCGGCCGCCACCCGGCGCACCGCGTCGGGCTGCTGCAGCAGCGACAGGGTGAACGCGAACCTGCCCAGCGCCTCGTCCAGCCCCATGCCCGGCCGGAACGGCAGGTCCGCGGGCACGTCCAGCCCCAGCCCGTCGGCCAGCTCGGCCACGGTCTCGGGGCGCAACGATCCATCGAGGTGGAGGTGCAGCTCGGCCAGGGGTGTGTCGACAGCCATGCCGGCATGATAGCTTGGTGTGGTCCATGGAGGAGACCATGCGCTTCACCACGTTGCTGGCCACCCTCACGCTCCTCTTCGGCCTCGCTGCCTGCCGCGGCTCCTCCGGCACGGTGGAGGAGGTCGTCGAACCCGCCACACCCGAACCGGCCTTCGATCCCCCTCCCTGCTCCGGCGACAAGGCGTTCGACCACAGCGCGTTCCACGGCGGCGGTCAGCTTCGCCTGTGCATCCTCCCCGGCGAGGTCCGCCTGTGGGCGCTGGGCGAGACCGGCCGGCCGGACGAGTTCTTCCACAAGAGCAACGTGGACCTGTACTTCGAGCCCGAAGGCGGCGCCGAGCAGATGATCAGCGGCCGGCTGCTCAAGGGCGACGCCCACACCGGCTGGTCCACCCGCCTGGTCGGTCACGAGGGCGCTGGCGTCGCCTCGGCCCGCATCCAGGTCGGCGACGACACCCTCACCTTCCCCTGACCCCCCTCCGGAGACCTACCCTTGCGCCTGATCGCCGTCCTGCTGCTGTTCGCCGTCCCGTTCACCGCCGCCGCCCGGACCCCCCACTTCGACGCCCCCTGGCGCGACCGGGTCGCGGCCACTCGCGCCGCGTTCGCGGCCCACCCCGATCGGTTCCCCGACGTCTTCCGCGACGTGGTCCCACCCCCCACGCCCCCCGACTTCCCGGTCACCAGCGCCAACGAACGCTGGCACGTGGACGGCCTGCTGCTCAGCTGGGCCTGCGAGAGCTCCGCCGAGTCCCCGGACTCCTGGGACCGCCTCTGGCTCGACATCATCGACGCGGCCTGGGACGGCGCCCATCTGTACATCTACCTCCACGTGGACGGTCACAGCGACGACGGCGACGTCTCCCGCTGCCAGCAGATGCTCCAGCAGCACACCGGCCGCGACCCGTCCCAGGCCACCTGGTTCACCGAGGACGACGACCACCGCCTCGACAGCATCTGGATACGCGACTACGGCCCCTTCTTCGTGCTCGATCCCCACGACGATCTCAACATCGTCGACGCCCACTACGTACGCTACGACCGCGACAACGACGACGCCCAGCCCATCCACTTCGCCGACGAGTACGGCATCCCCCGCTTCGACTGGGGCTTCGCCACCGAGGGCGGCAACTTCCTGCCCAACGGCCACGGCATCTGCATCGTCAGCGACACCATCGAGGGCCTCAACCCCCAGTACTCCATCCCCGAGATCGAGCAACTCTACGCCGACTACCTCGGCTGCGACCACCTCATCATCCTGCCCCCCCTCGACGACGTCACCGGCCACGTCGACATGTGGATCACCTGGATCGACAGCGACACCCTCGTCGTGGGCGAGTACACCCCATCCCAGGACGCCGACTCCCGCGCCATGATCGAGACCGCCATCACCGACCAGCTCACCGGCCTCGTCGATCCCGGCACCGGCAACCCCATCGAGATCGAGCGCATCCCCATGCCCGACAACGACAACGGCTGGGTCTGGCGCAACTACACCAACGGCATCTGGATCGACGACACCTACCTGATGCCCGTCTACGACGGCTTCTCCTCCGAGCAGACCGAAGCCACCGCCACCTTCGAATCCCACGGCGTCACCGTCATCCCCATCGACGCCGACGTCGTCATCACCTCCGCCGGCGCCCTCCATTGCATCTCCCGCACCATCCCCACGGGAGCACCCCCGGCCGGCGACGACGACGACGTCGCAGACGACGACGACGTCACGGACGACGACGATGACGATCTCGCAGACGACGACACCCTCGCCGCCGATGACGACGACATCTCCGTCGGTGGCGACTGCCAGTGCCGCGTCGGCCCATCGTCCCGATCCGTGCCCTGGTTGCTGGGGCTCCTGGTGCTGGTCGTCGTGCGACGCTTCACCCAGGCGGCGTAGCGTTGAAGGCGTTTCTTCTCCTGTGACACACACCCAGGTATGGAGTGCCTGCGGCCGTCGTTGCCTTGCTTGATCCTCGTGATGATCCCGCTCGCTGGGTGCTGCGAGATCCTGCGTCTGGAAGCCGAGGCCCTCGAACGGCAGTACGCACGATGCGAGACCGACGAGCAGTGCGTGGCCCACCGGTACTTCGACGACGCGTACACGAACGACGCGCAACCCCTGGTAGGCAACACCTGTCACCCCACGTTCCAGTGTTCCGTGGCCCTGGCCGCGGACGCGGATCTCGACGAGTTCGCCTGCCGCGCGCGTGAGATCTCGGACCGCTACTCGGCATCCTGCCCGATGTGCATGTCGGCATCCTGCATGCCCTCGGGCGGCGCATCCTGTGACGCGCAGACCGGCCTGTGTCAGCTGGGCGACGGTCCGGGGATGGCGGGCGCGGTGATCGAGGTGGATTCACACTCGCTCCAGTTCGGCGTGCTCCAGCCCGGCATGGAATTGACCCTGCCGCTGACCGTGCGCAGCGTCGGCGTCGACACCCTCTATCTGGAGGACTTCCTCCTCCGTGACGACCTCGGCTTCGATGCCTCCCCGTTCTCCGTGGACGACAGCGCCGTCGAGCGCATCCTGGCCCCGGGAGCCCACACGGAGGTCCCGGTGACCTGCACCCTGGTCGAGGAGGCTACACACGCGGGCCTGCTGATCATCCGCACCAACGCCGGCGGCCATCTCGCTCATCAGGTTCCGCTGCGCTGCGACGCCAGCGACGCCAGCTGATCCGGTGATGATGCTGGCTGTAACTGCACGGTGAGGTCGCCGTGGGCGCGGATCCCGCTATAATCCCGCCACCACCACGGGAGGAGGGCGTCGGATGGAAATCGTCCGTCTGAAGGATCCGAAACATGCCAACGTGCTGTGTCTGCTGATGCAGGGGCTGCTGAAGGCCCAGCTGGCGGACGAGTCGATCGCCGACCGGGTGCGCAAGATGTCCGGTGCGGTGAGCATGCGCGCCGGCTTGATGTGGGCGACCCTGGTGTTCGATGGCCAGGGGATCGAGGTGGTCTCCGGCAAGTTGGACGACCGCAAGGCCTCGGTCGAGGGGGAGATGCACACCCTGGTCGGGGTGGTGACCGGGGCCGGCATGGTCGGCCCGTTCCTGGCGGGGAAGATCAAGATCGGGGGCAACCCGTTCTTCCTGCTGAAGATGCTGCCGATCATCATGGCGAAGGGCTGAGCACGTGCGCGAACGACTGGTTGCCGTCTATGGCGAGGACCGGGTCGTCACCGATCCGACCGCGCTGCACGAGTACCACGACGACTACACCGAGATCGACGGGCAGGACCCGGCCGCGGTGGTCATGGTGCAGACCGCCGAGGAGCTCGCCGAGCTGATCGGCCTGGCCCGGGAGCTGGGCTCCTCGATCACCCCCCGCATCGCCAACACCAACGTGGGTGGGCTGGCCATCGCGGCCGAAGGGGGGATCATCGCCGACCTGACCGGCATGAACCGCATCCTCGAGGTGAACGTCGAGGACATGTACGCGGTGATCGAGCCGGGCGTGACCCAGCAACAGCTCAAGGACCACCTGGTCGACAACGACATCCCGCTGACGTTCGGCTACTCGCTGGGACCGCCGCAGGTGTCGATCCTGGCCAACTGCGTGCTGGACGGGCTGACGAATCGCTCGCTCAAGTACGGGTCCATGTCCCAGTGGATCTCCGGTCTCGAGGTTTTGCTGGCCGACGGCACGTTCCTCAGGACCGGGTCGTGGGCCATCGAGGGCGTGCCTCCCTTCGGGCGGCCGCCGATCCCGGACCTGACCGGCATGTTCACGGCGTTCCAGGGCACCACCGGGCTGACGACCAAGATGGTGTTCCAGCTGTGGCCCAAGCACCCCATCGAGCAGCGCCTGTTCGTGCTGGGGTACGACCCGCACTCGGTGTTCGACGCGGTGCAGCGGCTGTGCCGCATGGAGATCTGCGAGGACATCGGCGGGCTGTCCTGGCCCACGGGCAAGATGATGATGGGGGTGCAGTACCCCGCTCCTGAGCCCGACCCGACCGAGCCGACCTGGTTCCTGTACGTGGATCTCTCGGCCGAGCTGCCCGAGGAGATGGCGATCAAGGAGCGGCTGCTCAACCAGGCGCTGGACGAACAGCGCGCCAAGGGCGCCCGGTTCGAGGCGCCGCTGGACATCCACACGCTGCTCAAGGTCAACCCGGCCATGGGCGTGTTCGCCGAGTTCCCGGTGGACCTGAAGTTCCTCACGGACCACGGCGGCGGCGGCCTGACCTGGATGGGCACCTACGGGCCGCTGTCGCGGTTCGCCAGCTGCGCCGAGCACTGCAACGAGATCATGGCGTCCCACGGGTACGCCCCGGGCATCGTCAGTCGACCCATGCGGGGCGGGCACTTCGGCGTACTGCGCTTCCTGGCCACCTTCGACAAGACCGACCGCGAGCAGATCGAGGTGGTGCGCGCGATGATGGCCGACCTGCTCGAGGCCTGCGCCGAGCGCGGATTCGCCATGTACAAGACGCCCGACTGGGCCCTGCAGAAGCTCAAGGACCGCATCGATCCCGGCACCCTGGAGATGATCCGCAAGGTGCGCAAGCTCACCGACCCGGAGCGGCTGCTCAATCCCGGCAAGTGGGATATCTGATCACGGTCCGGGGCTGAAATACCCGCCACTGCTCGTCCGTATCCATGGAGCGCGCGGCGATCCGGAGGTCGCGCGCGGCAGGAGAGCGTGATGAGCTACGAGATCATCGAGCGGCCCGAGCGATCCATCCCGACGGCGTACGTGCTGTGGCTGTTCGGCTTCATCGGCCTGGCCGGGATCCACCGCTTCTACGTGGGGCGTCCCATCAGCGGGATCATCTGGCTGCTGACCGGCGGGCTGTTCTTCATCGGCCAGATCGTGGACCTGGTGATGATGCCGCGCATGGTCGACGACCACAATCGCGGCGCGAAGGTGTGGTAGGTCGGCGTATCCCCAGGACGCGTGGTACGTTCCAACGGTATGCGACCCATGCTGTCTCTCGCGCTGCTCCTCCTCGCAGCAGGCTGCGGACGCGCCGACGCCCCCACGGCCGGCGACGTCGTGTGCGCGCTGGACGAATCCCTGGTCGATGTTCCGCCCGACGGTGATCACTACCGGCTGCTCCTGCGCGGCGTGATCGGCGTCACCGATGCGCTGGCCGTGGAGGGGGACGCTTCGGCCGTCCTGGACGGCCAGCACATCGACCTGTTCGGGAGAGCCGCCTCCGATACGGTCAAGGAGGTCCTCCGGCAGCTCCCGGTGGGCGCCTCCTGGAACGAGGACTGGACGATCCTGACCGTGGAGACCGTGGGGACCGGGGTGGTTCTCGACGACCTGCGCACGATCCGGATCCATCGCGCGAGCACGACCGTCCCCCGCGAAGTGCTCGATTCCCTGAGGGACGGAAACGGGCCCAGGGTGCCCCTGTCCGCGACCACCTTCCACGCGGTCGATCTCGACCTCGTGACGCTGGAAGAGGTGCGATCGCAGATCCTCGCCCGCTCGGTCGACGGAGGCGCGATCAGCGTGCTGGCGACGCGCGGGAGCCAGTGGGAGGACGGCGATCCCGTGGACCTGGCGCTGATGGCGTCCCTGACCCCCACGCCAGAGCAGGTAGCTGCCATCGAAACGGCGGAGAGTGCGCCATCCGCCTCGTCATGTGACAGCATTCCGCCTCGCGCCTGCCCCGGCACCGACGCCTGGTGCGCCGAGGTCGTGCTGTTCGACCCTCCGACCGGCCTCGGCTACGACGACGTGCCGCTCAACGGCGAGACCCGCGCCAACCCCGGGCGCAGCCACCTGCGGCGAGATGTGGCCCAGCTGATCCGGAACGTGGCCGCGCGCGTGCAGTGCGAGACCCGCGAGTGGAGCGGGGGCAACGGCGCACCCCTGGTGCTCGGGGACATGAGCGCCGCGGGTGGCGCCACGCCCGGACCGGTCAACGGCCGCGCGATCCACCCGGCCGGCACCCACACGGACGGCAAGGAGGTGGACGTCGGCTACTACCAGACCGCGTTCTTCCCCAACAACTTCATGCGTGCGGTCTGTCCCCACCACGACGAGCGGCGCGACGTCCGGCACTGCACCGGCCCCCCTACCTCCCTCGACGCCCGTCGGACGGCCTACTTCGTCTCACTGCTATCGGAGGATCCGCGGGTGAAGTGTGTCGGCGTGGATGCCGCGGTGGTCGGCCCCGTTGGTGAGGCCCAGCTCGCGCTGTTGAGGGAGGGGGTGATCACCCTGGAGCAGTTCAGCGCCACGACCCTGTGTCACGAGGCCGCGGACGGCGGCCGGGGTTGGTATCACAGCCACCACACGCACATGCACGTGGCCACGCGCTGAGCATCAGGGCCCGGCCGGATCCTCCAGGATCAGCACGTACTCGTCGATCTCCTCGCCCCGGGCATTGGCGAAGCCACGCTCCTCTCCGACCACGCGGAAGCCGCACTTGTCGAGCACGCGCAGCGAGCCGACGTTGTCTGCCGCGGCCCGCGCGCACAGCGGCCGCTCGGTCACCACCTCGAGGAGCTGGCGCAGGGCCGTCGTGGCGATGCCCCGACCCCAGTACGGCCGGCCGATGCCATAGGTCACCTCTCGCTGGCCATCCATGACCCAGGTCATGGTGCTGCCCACCACCTCGTCGTCCGCGAGGATCGTGTGCCTGGTGATGGTGTCGCTGGCCAGCAGCCGCGCCCACCACGCATCGAAGGCGCCGCGGTCGGAGGGGTCCTCGGACGTGAACGCGGCCATGTGCACGGCCACCGGATCGCGGTGGAACTCGAACAGGGTGTCCAGGTCCGCCGGGCGGACCTCGCGCAGCCGCACGTCAGGCGAAACCATCGGCGGCGGTGGGGTCGTCATGATGCCTCCAGCGTGGGTCAGCGGGCTGGGTTCGGGACCTCCCGCGGTGGGGGAGGGGGTGGGTTGGTGGCCACCCAGCGCTGCCGCACGTCCCGGCGACTGGCCACGAACGTCGCCACGGACTCGTCCGTGGCGTTGACGGCCACGTCCATCTCCAGGCCAGCGCGGTAGAGCACGCCGCGGATGTGCTCGTCCTGGGCCATCTCCGTGACCACGTGTGCGTCGGAGTTGGTCACCACCGGCACGTCCAGGGCCACGGCCTGCTGCAGCCAGCGGGCCGTGAGCTCGGCGTCAGCCTTGTCGTACAGGTGGCTGCACTCGTTGACCTCGAACGCCACGCCCAGCTCGGCCATCACCGGCAGCAGCCGGTCCGGGTCCAGGGGGTGGGTGCGCTGCGTGGCGTGCGCGAGCGCGTCGATCCACGGGTTGCGGCGTAGCGCCGAGAGCACGGTGTCGGTGTTGGCCTGCACGCCGCTGTCCGGCCACAGCCCCTGGATCGGGTGCAGGCCCAGGGCGATGTAGTCGAACCAGGGCAGCACCTCCTGGGGCACGTCGACCGTGCCGTCCGCGTCGAGCACGTTGGCCTCGATGCCCTTGTAGACCCGCACGCCGAGGTGCTCGGCCGGGAACCGCTTGGCCAGGATGTGGAAGGTGAAGCGGTTGAGGCCCATGCCCAGGCCGTGATCCGTGATCGCGATGGAGCGCACGCCCAGGTCGGCGGCGGCCTGGACGAGCTCGCCGTACGTCATCGTGCCGCAGGGGGAGCGCAGGCTGTGGATGTGCAGGTCGTGCAGGAGCATCGGAGTTCCGTTCAGGTTCGGCGCCGCAGGGTGGCCAGCGCGGCCACGGCGAGCAGGGTCCACGGGGGAGCGGCGGCACCGCTGTGGTCGCAGCCGCAGCCGGACTCCCAGCCGCCGTCGTCGTCCCCGGGTGGAGTGAGCTGGTCGTCGTCACCCGCGGCGGTGTCGTCGTCGCCGGTCATGTCGTCGTCATCGTCGTCGTCGTCGCCCACGTCGTCGTCATCGTCGTCGGCCGCGTCGTCGTCATCGTCGTCGTCGTCGCCCGCCACGTAGGCGAACTTGACCGCGTCGTAGGCGATCTTGCGGTGATAGGTGTCGTAGTCCTCGCCCGTGTTGTCGCCGAGGTGCAGCCGCTCGTCGGACGCGCCGTCGAAGCGGAACACGCCCAGGCTCTGCCAGCCCTTGTCCGTGGAGTGGTCGATCGTGGCCGGCGAGGTGCCATCCGCGTGGTGGATCTGGTAGGTGACGTTCTGGCTGTCCGCCTCGGTGTCCGGCACGTACACCAGCACCTCGTAGTCCCCGGCCACCGACACGCCGAAGTGCCACTCCCCCACCGTCTCCTCGTAGGCCTCGTCCGTGGCGTACGTGTAGTAGTGGTGGCCGTCGTGGCCCTCGTTCACGTCCCACCACCACTCGCTGACCTGGCTGAAGCAGGCGGCGTCGCTCTCGCTGACGACGGTCTCGCCTCCGTCGAGGTCGGCGCCGCACACGTCATCGTCATCGTCGTCGTCGTCGTCGTCCCCGCCACCGCCGCAGTTGTCGCTGGTGAGGTAGTCGCCGTAGCTCGGATCACCGTACCCGTAGAACTCCCCGGGCATCGAATTGCACCACCACGAGCCGCACACGGCCTGGACCTGGAAGTGCAGGTGCGCGCCGCACACCCACCCGGTCAGGCCGATGCGGCCCACCACCGTGCCGGTCGGCACCCAGTCGCCCACGGACAGCGAGGACGACCACTGCTGCATGTGCAGGTACAGCGCGGCCGTACCGTCGCCGTGATCCACGACCACGTAGTTGGCGTCGTTGGCGTAGGCCGCGTCGCAGCCGCCGGTGTTGGAGTCCATGCGCACCGCGTCGACCGTGCCCGAGGCCGCGGCCCAGACCTCCGTGCCCTCGGACAGGCCGAAGTCCCAGGCCCAGGCGCCGTAGCCGGTGTGGCTGCCGCCGTTGTGGTCCTGGGTGCACATGTAGGTGTCACCGCACTCCCACGGCACCTCGAGCACCGGTTGACCGACGACCGCCAGGGTGAGGAGCAGGGGCAGGTTCATGGGTGCTCAGTTCTCCATGCCGAGGATCATGGCGGGACGCCCGGCCGACGTGCCGTACCAGTCCGCGGTCTCCCCGTCGGTGATGTGCCCGTCCATGGTCACCAGCGCCCGGCGCAGCGTGCCCTCGACGCGCAGGGCGTGGCGCGGCCCGAACTCCAGCACGCGCCGCATGTACGGCATCACCGCGTTGGCCAGCGCGCGCGTGGAGGAGCGCGCCACGGCCGAGGCCACGTTGGGCACGCAGTAGTGCAGCACACCCTCCTCCTCGTACAACGGGTCGGCCAGCGACGTGGGCCGTGACGTCTCCACCGCGCCCGGGTCGTCGGCCGCCAGGTCTACCAGCAGCGCCCGTGGCTTCATCGATCGAACGTGTTCGCGGGTGATGAGGTACCCGGGTCGTCCCGGCGCCCAGGGGAAGGTGTTGACCAGGATGTCCGCCTCGGCCGCGGAGCGGGCGATGACGTCCGTGTGACTGACCAGCGTGGCCACCCCAGGCAGCAGCTCGCGCACCTGCTGCAGCCGGCGCACGTCCGGATCGAGCAGGAACACGTGCGCGCCCAGGGCCTGGGCCGTGCGCGCGGCCTGGAAGGCCATCGTGTTGGTGCCCAGGATGCGGACCCGTGCAGGTGCGATGCCCGCCACCGCGCCGGGCACCTTGCCGCGGCCTCCCGAGGTGCTCGCGCTGTGGGCGAAGGCGTGGATCATGCCCATGGCGCCGGCGATCTCCAGCATCGGCTCGAGGATCGGACGATAGCCGTCCTCGTCCTCGACCCGCTCCAGCGCGATGGCCGTGATCCCGCGGGCCAGTAGGCTGCGCGCCAGCGGTCGGTTCCCCGCCACGTGCAGGTACGCCATCAGCGTCTGGCCCGACCGCATGTGGTCGTACTCCGACTCCTGGGGCTCCTTGACCTTGAGCACCAGGTTGGCGGAGGACCAGATCTCGGCCGCCTCGGACACGATGGTCGCCCCGGCGCGCGCATAGTCCTCGTCGGAGAAGCGGGCCTGGTGGCCCGCGTCCCGTTCGACCAGCACCTCGCTGCCCACGGCCACGATCTCCGCGGTGAGCGACGGGGTCAGGGCCACCCGACCCTCGCCGTCCTTGATCTCACGGACGATGCCCACTCGCATCGGTTTCCTCCTGCGCTGCCTGTCCGTCCGGCAGGGTACCAGACCTTGCGCAGGTGATCTCCAGGTTCCCAAGCCCCGGACGCACCGGTACGCTGGATCGTGAAGGGAGGACGCCTTGATGCACGATCCAGCGGGACGTTCCGGGGTCTACGGCCGCGCCCCCGACGAGTGGGAGCAGGTCCTGCGCAGCGCACTGGACAGCGGGGAGCCCGCGCGCGTGCGCTCCACCCTGTGCGCGCTGGCCGACGAGATCGGGGCGCAGACCGATCGGGTCGACCGTCACGCGGCCGAGCCGGTGGTCGACCGCCTGGTCGAGCAGGCCCGGCGGCTGATCCGCGGCGCACCCACGACCGAGGAGGCTCTACAGCAGGAGCTGGGCGCAGAGCGGCAGCTCTGGGCCGGCTTCCGCGAGCGCTACCGCGAGACCTTCGTGCCGCCCCCGCTGCGGCCGTTCCTGGGAAGCTGCTGCCTGTTCGTCGCGCCTGCGGAGACCCCGCCCACCTTCGAGGGGTTCGACAAGTTCCACGGCCACGCCAGCGGCCGTTGCGCCGAGGCCGTCACCCTGTTCCTCGACCACGGCGCCACGGCGGGGGGCCCGCCGGACACGCCGCCCAACTTCTTCTCCGCATTCCACGCCGCCACCGGCCAGTTCGTGGTCCTGCGCGCCTATCGCACCTCCCTGCCGCGCGGCGCGGGGGCCGCGTGCATCCTCGAACACCTGCACGCACTGATCCCTGACCCGGGTGCGCTGAAGGAGCTGATCTTCGACAATGTGCAGAACACCGCCAGCTACCGGGCGCACGTTGGCGAGAGGGGCGGTGTGGCCTCGCTGCGCGGGGGTGTGGGTGTGCACGATTCGCCGCTGGGGCGACTGGGCGCGCGCCTGCTGGCCGAGCTCGGGCTGCAGGCCACCGGTGTCCGGCCCGCGCTGGATGGGTTCGGCTTCCTCGACCTGGTGATCGGGATTGGTCAGTAGTGATCGGCGTTGGTCCGTCTTCATTCGCTTCGCTCTACGATTCCGGGGTGGCGCCGGCGGGGTCTCGTCCGTCGGGGCAGACGTACCTCGTCGGCCCGGGGCATCCCCGGCCGACGGATTCAATGGTCGTCCTGGCGTGGTTCATCGGCCGCGGCGAGGGTGGATCGAGGTGGCCGCCGATCCGGCTCGCCCTGTCCGGATATCGACGACGGCCGGGACCTGACGTCCGGCCGCTCCTCGGTGGCCCACCGTGCTCGCCCTGCGGGGCCATCCGTCGTC
>CAZXHG010000139.1:0-26612 GCA_964639985.1 uncultured Rickettsiales bacterium | reverse complement strand
CCCCGGCAGTGTCGTCGTCGCCGGCTGCCGAGTCGTCGTCCGCCGTGATGTCGTCGTCGTCGGGATCATCGGGGCAGCCGAGCAGCAGGAGTGCGGCCACCGCGAGCGCGGTCATCCAGGTACGCATCGGTCCCCCTCCAGGGCAGTGCGGATCTCTTCCTCCCCGATTCAGGGCTCCTCGCAGTCGTCGTCGACCAGGCCGTTGCAGTCGTCGTCCACGCTGTTGCAGACCTCGGTCGCACCCGGGTACACGGTGTCGTCTTCGTCGTCGCAGTCGTCCTCGCAGAGCATGAAGCCGTCGCCGTCGGCGTCGTCCTCGCCGTGGGGCATGCCGTTGTTGCAGTTGTTGTCCTCGCCGTCGCACAGCTCCTCGGCGTCCGGGTGGAAGTCGGTGGACGTGTCGTCGCAGTCGCCGTCGCACTCGGTGAAGCCGTCGCCGTCGTCGTCGGTGTCCTCGGCGTGCTGGTCGCCGTCGCAGTCGTTGTCCACGCCGTCGCAGGCCACCTCGGTGGCGCCGGGGTGCACGTCGGGGTCGGTGTCGTCGCAGTCCTCGTCCTCCGGGTAGCCGTCCCCGTCCGCGTCGACCGGTCCGGTCGTGTCGTCGTCGTCGTCCGTGCTGTCGTCGTCGTCGGCGGTGTCGTCGTCGCCGGCCGAGTCGTCGTCGTCAGCGGAGTCGTCGTCATCGCAGGGGCAGGTCTCGCAGGGCTTGCATCCGTTGAGCAGGAGAGCCATCACGGCCAGCAAGGTCATCCAGTTGTGCATCGTTCCCCTCCAGGGCGTGCGGTTAGCTCGCTGGACAGAGGATACCACCTGAGCGGAGAGGGGCGGAGGTGAGATCGGGCGGGGGGTGTCGGGTCCGTCGCTTCGCTCCTTGACCCGACCTACTGGAGCACCGGGATCAGCGCGCCGAACAGATCGGCGTGCTCGGCGAGGAGTTCTTCGTTGCCGTACACGCACAGCACGTCCTGGTCGAGCATGGCCTGTACGGCGGGGGCCATGGCGCGGATGTCCTCCACGGTGGTGGCCAGGATCTCGTCTCGCTCGGCCTGGCGCGTGTCCAGGGTGATGCCCTGCAGGTGGTAGGCCATGGCCCGGCGTCCCAGCACGGACGGCGTGGTGGGCTGGTCGCGGTCGGCGATCACGCCGATCAGGTAGCGGGTCATCTCGTCGCCGCTGGCCTCGAAGCCGGCCACGTAGTCCACGGCGCCCGCGTACACGTCCAGCGTCTCGGTCAGCTTGGGATCGCGGTAGGAGCCGAAGTAGGCGATGCCGCTGCGGCCGAATGCGGCCCACGCGCCGTAGGCGCCGCCCTGGACCCGGATCTGCTGGGTCAGGTAGTCGCGGCCCAGCACCTGGTCGAGCACGTCCATGCGGCCCGTGTAGGGGAAGCCCTGGGCGCCGATGTCGCCGCCGCGGATCACGTACTGCACCTTGCTCGCCGCGGTGAGCCCCTCGTTGAGCGCGTCGACCTCGAAGGGGAACGCCACTCGCTCCAGCGGTTCCGGGTCGAGCTGTTCCAGCCACGCGGGCAGCTGCTCCAGGACCGCGGCCAGTTCGGCCTCGGACCCGGTCACCCCCACGATCAGCCCGTCGCGGCGGAACACCTGCTGGGCCACGGCCGCGAGGTCGGCCTGGAGCTGTACGGCGCCGTCCTCGTACCCGTCGACCTGACCGGCGAGGAAGTGGATGAAGCTCAGGCCACCCAGCTGCTGGTCGTAGGCCGCGGACGGGTCGAGGTAGGACCGGAGCCGGCCGATGGCCAGGGTGTGGCCCGAGCTGCGCGCCATGCCCTCGTAGTTGGCCTCCACCTTGGCCAGCACCTCGGCCAGCCGGTCGGTGTCGTCGTACTGCGTGCGCAGGGAGATCTCGGCCATCAGCGCCAGCATGCGATCCAGCTTGGGCGCGAGCGCCTTGCCCGACACCACCACCTTGGGCTGGATCGTGGCCTTGTCCTCGACCAGCGGGTAGGTGGCCACCCCCGTGCCGATGCCGCCGGTGTGGATGGTCAGCTCGGTGTCGAGCTCCCCGTACCCGTAGTTCTCCGTGTCCAGCTCCTGCAGCACGTCGGTCAACAGGCTGAGGGTCGGCACCATGGCCGGGTCCACCATCTCGGCGTCGAACAGCAGCCGGAGGTACACGATGCCGTTGGTCGGCGCGTCGAAGTGCAGCACCCGTACGCCCTCGACGTCGTGCTCGGTCACGAGCAGGTCGGTGGTGGCGGGCTCCAGGTCGGACAGGGCCAGCATCGGGATGGTGGCCAGCTCCTCGGGCGTGTCCGGTTCGGCCTGCCAGGCCAGCAGGTCCGCGGTCTGGGCCACGAGCGCCTTGACCTCCTTGCGCTTCATCTTCTTGCGTTTGTCGGCCAGCTCGGCCTCGAGCTCGGCGGTCATCCGGGTCTCGAGCCCCTGCTCGGGAACCACCACCGCGGTCACCCGGTGGGGGTTGTCGATCAGGTGCTGCTGCATCAGGTCCTCGAGCACTGGATCTTCGAGCGCGCCGCGGACCTCGGCCAGGGGCGCCTCGTAGGCCACGCCGAGGAACGGGTCGTCGGCGAACATCCAGGTCCGGGTGCCGAAGTAGGTGTAGACCAGGCCCTTGGGGAACGAGCCGAAGTCGGCCTCGCGCAGGGCGAACTCGGTGCTGTTGATCACGCCCTCGATGACCCGCTTGTCGAACCCGTCCGTGCGCATCTGCGCCAGGGTCGCCTCGACCAGCTCGACGAACCGCTGCTCGTCGTCGGGGTTGGCGCCCTCGACCGTGATCTGGAACACGCCCTGCTTGCTGTCGTCGAAGTACGCGGACACGTCCTTGCCGATGCCCGCGTCCTCGATGGCCTCCCGCAGGGGTGCGCCGGGCCGGTTGACCAGCACGTCGGCCAGCACCTGCATGGCCAGCGCCTCGGCGGGCTCGGCCGCGCCGGCCGCCACCCAGGCCATGGCCAGGTAGGTCTTGTCCGCCGGATCCTCCTCCTCGCCGATCGGGTAGGGGGCGCCCACGCTGCGGGGCGCGTCGAACAGCGCCTGGTCCGGCCACTCGATGGCGGCCTCGGGCCGGCTGAACTCGACGAGGTACTGCTCGTGGACGAACTGCAGCTCGGCCAGGGTGTCGCCGTTGCCCCACAGGGTGATGTAGCCGTTGCCCGGGTGGTACAGGGTGCGGTGGAAGTCCAGCAGCTGCTCGCGCGTCAGCTCCGGGATCGCCGCGGGATACCCGCCCGACGACAGGCCATAGGGCGTGTCCGGGAACAGCGCCCGGCTGACCTCGTAGTCGAGGATCCGCGTGGGCGAGGAGAACGCGCCCTTCATCTCGTTGTACACGATGCCGTTGAGGATCAGGGGCGCGTCCGCGTCGGCGAGCTCGTAGCGCCAGCCCTCCTGCAGGAAGATGCGCGGATCGTCGTAGATGGCGGGGTGCAGCACCGCGTCGAGGTACACGTCGACGAGGTTGAAGAAGTCCTGGGTGTTGGTCGACGCCACCGGGTACATGGTGAAGTCCGGCGCGGTCATGGCGTTGAGGAAGGTGTTGAGCGAGCCGCGCGCCAGCACCTGGAAGGGGCTCTTGACCGGGAACTTGCGCGACCCGTCCAGCACCGAGTGCTCCAGGATGTGGGGGATCCCGGTGTCGCCGTTGGGTGGCGTCATGAAGGTGAAGCAGAAGCTCTTGTTGTCGTCGTCGGTGACGTACTTGACCAGCTGCGCGCCGCTGCCCGTGTGCTCGAAGCGCAGGGCCAGCGCGTCGATCTCGGGGATCTCGCGCTGCTGCACCAGCTCGAAGCCGTGGTAGGTCTCGCCGACCGTCCACTCGGCGTGGGCGGCCGCGGCGAGCAGCAGCGTCAGCAGCAGGGTGAGGGTGGTCATCCAGGTTCGGATCTGGGCCATGGTTCGCTCCCATCTCCCCGACGTCGGGGACCGGCGCAGCTTAGCGCGGGCGTACGCGGGGGTTCAACGGACGATCCTGTCCGTCGGTCTCCTACCCGCTGTAGACCTCCGTGGTTGGCGTGGCCGGACGCCGTCGATAGGATCGCGTCACACCACCAAGGGGGTCTCCGATGAACAGCTCCGTCCGTCCTTCCATGATCTACTTCCTGGTCCTCGCCCTGGTCCTGTTCGGGGCGGGCTGTCCCGACCTCGGCAGCGGCGACGACGACGACACCGTGCCCACGGCCGACGACGACGACACCGTGCCCGGGGACGACGACGACACGGCCGACGACGACGACACGGCCGACGACGACGACACCGGGGACGACGACACGTCCGAGGGCACGGACGGTGACGGGGACGGCTGGACCGTGGAGGACGGGGACTGCGACGACACCAACCCCGACGTCTGGCCCGGCGCGGACGAGATCTGCGATGGGGAGGACAACGACTGCGACGGCAGCGTGCCCGCGGACGAGGTGGACGACGACGGGGACGGTGCGCTGGCCTGCGAGGACTGCGACGACGCGGATCCCGACCTGAACCTCGCCGACGCGGACGGCGACGGGGTGACCACCTGCGACGGCGATTGCGACGACGGCAACGCCGAGACGTATCCAGCCGCGGACGAGGTCTGCGACGGGCTGGACAACGACTGTGACGGGTCGGTACCCGCGGACGAGGTGGACGGCGACGGCGACGGGGTGATGGTGTGCGGCGACGACTGCGACGACGCCGACGCCCAGCGCTTCCCGGGCAACCCCGAGGTGTGTGACGAGATCGACAACGACTGCGACGAGATCATCGACAACGACCTCGACCTCGACGGCGACGGCTTCTCCGGGTGCGAGACCACCGGTGGGCTGGTGGACGTGCTGGTGGTGATCGACAACTCCGGGTCCATGGCCGGCGAGCAGCAGAACCTGGCCAACCAGGCGGACGCGTTCTTCGACGAGCTGACCGCCGAGCGGCTGGACTACAACATCGGCATCATCACCACGGACGAGCCGTGGCTGCACGGGGGCGCGATCACGCCCCAGCTGGCCGATCCACGCGGCATCTTCACCACCGAGGTGGTGCAGGGGGCGGGCGGCGCCAACGTGGAGCGGCCCCTGGACATGCTGGTGGACACGCTGATCAACGAGCCGTTCCGTCGGCCGGGCGCGGCCCTGGCCGTGTGGATCCTGACCGACGAGGACGACCAGTCCGCGGTCAGCGTGGTGGCCGCGCTGGCCACGGCCATGCAGCTGATGCCCGGGCACGACGAGTTCCTCCGCTTCAGCGCGATCACCGGGGGCTGGCCCGGGTGCACGGGCGCCGGTGGCGATGCCATCTCGTCGCCGCGGGTGAACACGCTGGTGGAGCTCAGTGACGGGGCCTGGGCCTCGATCTGCGACACGGACTGGGCCACGGCCTGGGGCGGCGCCTGGATCCCGGACAACGCCATCGACTGCGACGACAACGACCCCAACGTGCACCCCTGGGCCGTGGAGCAGTGCGACGGCATCGACAACGACTGCGACGGGGTGGCCGACGAGGACCACGACGGCGACGGGGTGAGCGCCTGTGACGGCGACTGTGACGACCTGGACGCCACGGCGTTCCCGGGCGCGCCCGAGATCTGCGATGCGGTGGACAACGACTGCGACGGCGTGGTGCCCGTGGACGAGGTGGACGCGGACGGCGACGGGCTGCAGGTGTGCGACGGTGACTGTGACGACACCGATCCGCTGGTCTTCCCCGGCGCGCTGGAGATCTGCGGGGACGGCACGGACCAGGACTGCAACGGCGCGGACGGCACCGGCCCGGATCTCGAGGACCTCGACGGCGACGGGCTGACCCCGTGCGGCGGGGACTGCGACGATTCGGATCCGACGGTGTTCCCCTTTGCCCCGGAGAGCATGATCGACGGGATCGACAACGACTGCGACGGGCTGATCGACGGGGCCGACGACGAGGTGATCACCCCCATCCTGGGCATGACCGACACGTACTACCTCACGTACAGCTTCGGTGCGGACGTGTTCCGCATGTGCGGCAGCGACTACTCGGTGCTCGGCATCACCTCGGACGGCCTGCTGGTGCCGGACGGGGCCGTGATCTTCGACTCCTCGCCCACGGCCAACGAGATGGGCCTGTACGCGCCGGTGGTGGCCAGCGCGTGGACCGACCTGGACCCGTCCCAGGAGGCGTTCGGCGACTTCCTCACCGGGTACCGCTGCTACGACGACGTGACCGGCGACGAGATCACCTGCGGCCCGGCGTGGCTGATCCGCCGCTCGGACAGCGTCAGCGTGCTGTTCGACCGGGTGGCCGTGGACGACCCGCAGGTGGACACGGCGTCGTTCATCACGACGTTGACCCTGGACGGCGACGTCATCATCCATCACCTGGACGTCCTGGAGGAGCTGCCGCTCGACCTGCGCTTCGGTGCGTCGTGCAGCGCGGGTGCGGAGATGACGCTGGCGAGCTGGTCTCCGTTGCTGGACGGCGAGTGCATGGAGTGGGACCCGGGCGTGGATCCCGAGGCGCACTTCGCGACCGCGGACCCGATGAGCGACGGCGTGGATACGATGGAGACCTTGCGCTGGTGGCTGGCCGAGCCGGGGATGTGCCCGTGAGCTAGATGTCCCCGCTCGCCGACAGGTTCACCACGCCGGAGAACGCCAGCCAGCGGCCGTCGACCTCCTTGTAGTGCGTCACCGAGTGCAGCAGCACGAACGAGGCGTCGCCCTCGGGCATCTGGCCCAGCATGCCGCCCGGGATCGTGAACTGGCCGTCGTTGGCCGCCTGGCAGGCCAGGAAGCCGTAGGCGCTCTCCTCCCACGGCCAGGTCGCGATGTACATGGACGTCAGGAACAGCCCGACCGGCTCGTCCGGATCGCCGCCACTCCACGCCACGTCCAGGGCGTTCTGCACGTGGAAGGGCTGGGCCACGCTGGGCGTGGTCAGGATCAGCTCAGGCGGCATCTCCAGCCGGTACGGGGCGTCGAAGGCGGGGAAGTCGCCGCCCGCCGCGGACACGCCGTACCAGCCCCCGAACTCCAGCTGCGTGTCCGGATCGACGATCAGCTGGTAGTACACCTCGTCGCCCGCCATGAACGGGTCGGTGAGCATGTCGCCCCAGGGGCCGCTGACGGTCATGGTGCCCGCGGACTCGTAGCTGTACGTGGGCGGCGTGAACCCGGAGAGGTCGTTGTCGTTGTAGATCGCCACCTCGCACTGATCGAGGTCCGTGGGCAGGGGCACGTAGTCGCCGCTGCCCGGTGAGATTTCGGTGGGGAAGTGGGCGTAGAACCGGCCGCTGCGGCTGACCCCGCCCCCGCCAGCGGGTTCCTCGCTGTACGTCAGCGTGATCTGGCCGTCGGTCTCCTCGGGCACGTACGTGTCGTCGTCGGACGTGTCGTCGTCGCCGGTGTCGTCATCGTCGTCGTCGGTGACGTCGTCGTCGTCGGTCGCGGCGCTGTCGTCGTCGTCCGGGCCGTTGTCGTCGTCGTCGTCGTCCGAGGGGCAGCCGGGCAGCAGCGTGACTGGCACCGCCAGCGCGAGCGCGAGGACCAGGGAGCGGTACGGCATGGGATTCCTCCTCGAGGTTGGCCGGAGTCTAGCAGACCGCCGGGCGGGTGGACCGGGCAACGTCAGGAACGGCACACCCGGTCGCGGCCCTGCCGCTTGGCCTCGTACAGCGCCTCGTCGGCCCGTGCCAGCAGGGTGTCCAGCGCGTCGTCCGTCTCGCGGGCGGTGGTCACACCCACGCTCACCGTCACGCTCACGGCCTCGCCCAGGGCCGGGATCTCGAGCTTGGCCACGTTGCGGCGGAGCCGCTCGGCCACGGTCGCGGCCTTGTCCCCCTGGGTCTCCACCAGCAGCACGGCGAACTCCTCGCCCCCCATGCGGGCGAACACGTCCGCGTCGCGCAGGGTCTCGCGGCACGCCTGCGCGAAGGTCCGCAGGACCTCGTCTCCTACGGGGTGGCCGAAGCGGTCGTTGATCGACTTGAAGTGGTCGAGGTCGAGCATCAACAGCGACAGCGGGCGGCCATAACGTAGGGAGCGCGACAGCTCCATGGAGGCTCGCCGGCCGAAGCTGCGTCGGTTGTCCGTGCCGGTCAGGGCGTCCGTGGTGGCTTGGCGCTCCAGCTCGACTTCGAGTCGCTTGCGATCGATGGAGTGGCGGCCCAGGCGGCGAATGGTCACGCCCAGGCCCAGCAGGCCGACCAGCCACAGCGCGCCGTGGAACACGGCCTCTCCGATCTGCTCCGGCCGTCCGATCTGCCACAGCGTTGCCATGGGCACGGCCACGCTGATCCCGCCGCGGATGTCCCCGACCTCGTATCCCTGGTCGGCGTGGCACTGGAGGCATCCCGGCTCCGTGACGAGCGGCCGCATCAGGCGCGTGTACTCCTGGCCGTCGATGACCTCCACGGAGTAGACCTCGTCCGCGCCGCCCTCGAACGCTGCCAGGGCGGCGGCCTCCCATGCGTCCGCACGGTTCTCGGGGCGGATCGGATCGAGGCTGGTGATGTGACCGATGGTGCCGTGCCTGGTCAACTCCAGGTCGTGCACCTGGCGCGTCATGTACGCCGGGTTGACCAGGGTCAGTTCGATCCCGCCCGGCGTGGTGACGTCCCGTTCGTCGACCTCCAGGTAGGGGTTGGGCGGGGTGGCATCGGTGACCGGCGCGTACACCCCACCATGGTTCGCGTTCCACGTGCGGTAGGCCACGTCCTTGGCGTGGATCGCCTGGGCCTGGGTGATGGCCACGGCCCGGATCTTCTCCCGCGAGAGGTGCTCGCTCCATGCCAGCGAGGTGGCCAGCACGGCGGTCCAGCCCAGGGCGAGTAGCCAGCCGGCCCGGTGCCAGCTCGTTGTGGGGCGAGGGGGATTCATGGCTCCCTCGGGAGACGCCTGGAGAGCCGAACGCGTTACAGCATGTCGATCACGAACTGCGGGTCGAACGGCCACAGGTCGGCGTTCGCCACCACCATGTCGCGGTCGATGATGATGTAGGTGGGGAAGCCGGACACGTAGTACCCCATCTGGGTGCCCTCGGGGTCGGCCAGCATCGGGTGGGTGATGGCGAACTGGTCACACCAGGCGATGGCGTCGTCGATGTCCGCCGGCGCGCCGGACTGGTCCTCCGTCATCGCTCCGATGATCACCAGGCCCTGGTCTGCGTAGTCGGTCCACAATGTCTGCCCCTCCGGGGCGAGATCCTGGCAGGTGGGTCACCAGTAGGCGAACAGGTCGATCACGATCACCTGGCCGTAGAACTGGTACAGCTCCACCTCGTCGCCGAACTGGTCGACCAGGGTGAAGTTGTTGGCCACCGAGCCGGTGGTCCAGCCCGTGCCCGCGAGGTCGGCGGGCACGTCGTCCGCCAGCGCGTGCCACCACGAGTTCTCCGGCCCGTAGGGCTGGGGCTCGGCCGTGGTGTCGTCGTCGCCCGCGTCGTCGTTGTCGTCGTCGTCGCCGGTCGCCGGACAGCCGCCGAAAGCGAACGCGAGGCCGGCGAGCAGCGCCAGCCGGAACATCCATCGGGTCATGCTTCCTCCTGGCCGGCTATTATGGGCCCTTCGCGAGGAAACCACGACATGCCTTCGATGCGTCTGTCCCTGCTGACGGTCCTGGCCGCGTTCCTGCTCCCCGGATGCGAACCGCAGCCGGTGGACATCACCGAGGACGGGGTGGCCCCGATCATCGGCGGCGAGCTCGACTCCGACGACCTGTTCCCGGAGGTGGTGGCCATCTACTTCCACATCTCGCTGGTCGAGGGGGGGCTGTGCACCGGCACGGTGATCCACGACGAGTGGGTGCTGACCGCGGCCCATTGCCCGATCGACGGGTTCTCCATGTCGATGAGCAAGGTGTTCTTCGGCCCGGACATGCTCGACGCCGACGTGGAGATGGGCTTCGACGAGGTGTGGATCCACGAGGACTACGACGACCTGTGGGGCATCCCGATCAACGACGTGGCCCTGCTGCACCTGGAGGAGACCTCACCGGTGGAGCCGATCCCGATCCACCGCGAGGTGCTCGGCGGCGAGGTGGTCGGTGAGCAGGCGACCTTCGTCGGCTTCGGCCTGCACGAGGAGACCGCCGACGCCGAGATCGACGGGCTGAAGCGGTACGTGGACATCGAGGTGGCCGAGGTCTACCCGTTCGAGGCGGACGTGTTCTACTACCAGGACCCGTCGCGCGGGACCGCCCAGGGGGACTCGGGCGGTCCCGCATTCTTCGACTTCGGCGAGGGGCCTCGCGTGGTCGGTGTCACGTCCTGGGGCTTCGGCGAGTACGGCGTGAGCATGGCCGTGCCCTCCATGGCCGACTGGATCGACGGCTACACGGGCGGGGACTCCGAGCCGTGGGGCGACGACGACGACACGGTCGGAGACGACGATACGGCGGGGGACGACGACACGGCCGCGGACGACGACGACGACGACGAGGACGAGGGCGGCTGCGCCTGCAGCGCTTCGCCGCGGCCCACCGCCGGGGTGTCTGCCGCCACCCTGGTGACCCTGCTGGCCCTGCGCCGTCGCGCCCGCTAGACTGGCGCACCCCTCCGAGGACAGCACATGACCGAAGGCAGCACCTGGAGATTCTCGCGCGCATTCTGGACCGCCAACGGCGTGGAGCTGCTGGAGCGGGCCGCGTGGTACGGCGTGTTCATCGCCATCACCCTGTACCTGTCGCGGATCCTCGGCTTCAGCGACATCGAGGCGGGCGTGGTCTCGGGCGTGTTCTCGGCCGGCCTGTACCTCCTGCCCACCTTCAGCGGCGCGTACGCGGATCGCATCGGCTTCCGCAACGCACTGATGCTGGCGTTCGGGCTGCTGACCATCGGCTACGGCAGCATGTGGTTGTTGCCCACCCTGCTCGAGGCGGCCGACCTGGTGCAGTACGGCGAGGAGGTGACCTTCACCGGACTGGAGGCCACCGGGCACAAGTGGCTGTTCGTGCCGGTGATGCTGGTGGTGATGGTCGGCGGCTCGTTCATCAAGTCGGTGATCACCGGCACGGTGGCCAAGGAGACCACCGCGATCAACCGGGCGCGCGGCTACTCGATCTTCTACGCGATGGTGAACATCGGCGCGTTCTCGGGCAAGACCATCGTCAAGCCGCTACGCGAGTCGATGGGCGACTCGGGGCTGATCGTGCTGAACCTGTTCGCCGCGGCCATGACCCTGCTGGCGCTGGTGCTGGTGTTCCTGTTCTACAAGGCCGACAAGCAGGAGGGGGAGGGGCGCTCGATCGCCGAGATCTGGCGCTCGTTGGTGGCCGTGTGCACCCACGGCCGGCTGGTGGCGCTGACCCTGATCATCACCGGCTTCTGGATGGTGCAGCACCAGCTGTACGCCACCATGCCCAAGTACGTGCTGCGCATGGCCGGGGAGGGGGCGTCTCCGTCGTGGTACGCCAACGTCAACCCCGCGGTGGTGGTGCTGACCGTGGCGCTGGTCACGCAGCTGATGCGCAACCGCTCGGCGCTGGTGTCCATGACCGTGGGCATGTTCATCATGCCGGTGTCCGCGTTCTGCATGGCCACGGGCAACTTCATCGGCGACGACACGATGCTCGGATTGCACCCGGTGGCGTTCATGATGATCGTGGGCATCGCCTTCCAGGGGCTGGCCGAGAGCTTCATCTCGCCGCGCTACCTGGAGTACTTCTCGCTGCAGGCGCCCAAGGGGGAGGAGGGGCTGTACCTGGGCTTCTCCCACCTGCATTCGTTCATCTCGTCGATCCTGGGCTTCTCCCTGTCCGGGGTGCTGCTGGACCGCTACTGCCCGGCCGAGAGCAAGTTCGCCACCCCCGAGGCGTGGGAGGCGGCCAAGGCCAACGCGCACTACATCTGGTTCGTGTTCGTGGGCATCGCGATGACGTCGGCCATCTCGTTGATCGTGTTCGGCCTGATCACCGGCCGCGTCGACAGGCGTCGCGAGCAGGCCGACGAGGCGGCCGGCTAGATCAGCCCGCCACCTGGTAGGCGATCACCACCACCGCCCCCACCTGGGGCACGTGCGCACCGTCGAAGACCACGGCGTTGCCTTCGGCGTCGTAGGCCCAGCCCGAGGTCACGTGCACGCCGTCCACGGTCACGCCCAGGGTCTCGACGATGGGGACCTCGGACAGGGGGAAGGCCCCGGCGATCTGCTGTGTCTGGCTGGCCAGGTCGGCCATCAGCGTGGACCAGTCCGTGTCGCAGATGCTGACCAGCAGCCCGCCGGTGGCGTGGGCCGCGTCCACGTAGCCCGTGCCGGCGTAGGCGGTGCCGCCGAACCCGCTGCAGTCCACCGCGTCCACGCCGTCCGTGCCGGTGATCGCGTTGAGGTAGACCACGGACGGGTCGTGCTTGAGCGCCAGGTATTGCTCCACCCAGTTCGACCAGTCCCCGCTCTGGTCGGCCTCGTCGGACACGAACACCACCTGCAGCCCGGCGTCGTCGCGGAAGTAGCCGTCGTTGGGCGGGGTGTCGTCCGCGGCCAGCGCCAGGGCCTCGTGGCCGAACATCAGCCCCCGCTCCGTGCCGCTGCCCGCCGTGCCCACGGACACGCTGGCCGCGAACGCCTCGAGCGCGTCGTGCGTGTGGGGCCCGATGTAGGGGGGCTCGCCGTGGAACGCCGGGTTGTCCGTGGTCACGACCGCGATGCGGTATTCCACGCCCGCGGCGGTGAGCGCGTCGTACAGCACCTCGAACTGCATGCCGAGGTGGCCCTGCTCCTCGGTCATGGAGCACGAGTTGTCCACCACCCACAGCATGTCCGTGGCGTTGGACGTGGTCTGCTCGAACTCCTCGACCACGCAGTCCTCGTCCACGCTGCCGTCGCAGTCCTCGTCCGCGTCGCCGTCGCAGATCTCCACGCCGTCGGGGTTGACGTCCGCGTCCCCGTCGTCGCAGTCCCCGCCGCAGGCGTCGAACCCATCGCCGTCCGCGTCACCGGGGTCGTCCGGCGTGCCGTCGTCGCAGTCGTTGTCCACCTCGTCGCACGGGATCTCGTCCGCGTCCGGGTGCACCGCGGGATCGGCGTCGTCGCAGTCCCCGTCGTCCGGGGTCCAGCCGTCGCCGTCCCCGTCGGCCACGGGGTCGCCGACCAGGGTGCCCGATTCCTCGCAACCCAGCATGGCCAGCAGCGCCACGCACCACAGCATTCTGCTCATCGTCGCCTCCACCCGATCCTGCTCGTCGAGCAGTTTATCGGCATGTCGAAGAAAGGATCTCGTCGCGACACACGTTCTTTATGAGCGAGACAAGACGGTTCGAGCTGGTATGCTGCAAGAAGAGAGGGGAGGGTCTCCCATGAGAATCCACATCCTGCTAGGCGTCCTGTGTGCGTCCCTGCTGATCCTGGGCTGCGAGACCACCGACGACGACGACGTGGCGGACGACGACGTCACCGCGGACGACGACGTGGCGGACGACGACACCACGCCCGGTGACGACGACGTGGCCGACGACGACGACGTGACCGACGACGACGACGTGACCGACGACGACGACTCGGCCGCGGACGACGACGACTCGGCCGCGGACGACGACGACGTGGGTGACGACGACGTGGGTGACGACGACACCACCACCAACGTCAACGCCACCGTGCCCGGCGACTACGCCACCGTGCAGGCCGCCATCGAGGACGCCGCGGACGGGGACGTGATCGAGGTCTCGGCCGGCACCTACGCCGAGAACCTCGACTTCGCGGGCAAGGCCTTGCACATCGTGGGCGTGGACGGCATGGCCGCCACCATCCTCGACGGCGGCCAGAACGGGCCGGTCGTGCGATTCGCCAGCGGCGAGGGCGCGGGCTCGGTGCTCGAAGGTGTGACCCTGACCAACGGGTCCGGTGAGCGCATCACCGACGAGGACGGCCAGCAGGTGCCGTGCGGCGGCGGAGTGTTCATGCAGGGGGCGTCCCCGACCCTGGTGCAGGTGACGATCAGCGGCAACCAGGCCTACGACGGCGGGGGCATGTTCCTCACCGGCGGCTCGGCGCCCACGCTGACCGACGTCACCATCGCGGACAACGTGGCCGTGGACGACGGGGGCGGCGTGTACGCGTGGCAGTCCGCGCCCGTGCTGACCTCGGTGCGCATCGTGCGCAACGAGGCCCAGGGCGAGGACGGCGGCGGCATGGTGGCCAAGCAGAACTCCGCGCCCGTGTTCACCAACGTGGTGTTCGCGGGCAACGTGGCCCCGGACGACGGCGGCGGGTTGCGGGTCAAGGACTCCGACAGCGTGCTGAGCCACGTGGTGTTCGTGGGCAACGTGGCCGGTGACGGCGGCGCGATCGCGGTCAAGTCCTGCACCGCCACGCTGGTGGGCGTGATCATGGCCGACAACGTGGCGTCCAGCCAGGGCGGCGCGGTGTACGAGAAGTCCGGCGGCAGCGCGCTGTTGAGCTACTCCAACGCGTGGGGCAACTCCCCCAACAACTACGACGGCGCCGGCGGCATGGTCGATCCCACCGGCACCGACGGCAACGTCTCCATGGACCCGGGATTCCTGGACACCTCCGACCCGGATCCGGCCCACTGGGACCTGCACCTGGCGGTCTCGTCGGCGCTGATCGACGCGGGTGATCCCGCGGAGCTCGACCCGGACGGATCGGTGAGTGACATGGGCGCCTACGGTGGTCCTGCGGCGGCGAGCTGGGACCTGGACCGGGACGGCCACGACGCGTGGTGGTTGCCCGGGGCCTACGACGCGGCCACGTCGCCCGGCATGGACTGCGACGACCTCGACGGCTCGGTGTTCCCCGGCGCCGGCTGCTGAGCCGGCCCCCTACTCGAACAGCACGTCCAGATCGATCACGTGAGGCGCGGCCTCGGTCGCCGGTGTGCCCGGCTCGGGCGCGACGAACACCTGCAGCTCGGCCGCGGCAGCGTCGATCACCACGCTGTGGGCGGTGTACTGGTTGGCCACCTGGTCGATCAGGGCCAGGGCCCCGGCCGCGTCCAGGCCGCTGCCGCCCGCGCTGTCGTCGATGCCCGTGATCAGCGTCTGGATGCGGTCGTACGAGTCACCCTCGGTGGGCGGCTCGGAGCGCTTCTCGTAGTGGTTGGTGCAGGCGATGGCGTCGGGGGTCTGCAGGTCCGGATCCTCGCCCGCCTCTCGCACCGTGGCCTGGCCGTCGGCGTGGTCCGTGGCGCCGTCGTACTCGAAGACGACAGCCCCGCCCGGGCTGGCCGCGGCGCTGGGGTAGGACAGGTGCAGGTTGTTGCCCACCCGCTGCAGGGCCGCCTCGAACACGGCCTCGGCCGCGGCCGCGGGGTCGTCGCTGCCCGTGGATGATGCGATGGCCGCGCGCGTGGCCAGCATGCGGGGGTAGATGCCCGTGGTCTGGGTGGCGTCCAGGCCGCCGACGTTGTGCATGGTGATGGCTGCCCCGTCGGCGTTGACGCAGGTCACGCAGCCGATCAGCCCGGGCACGGTGAGCGAGGCGTAGCGGGCGCCGCCCTGCTCGTCCGAGTCGTAGACCTTGAGCATGTGCTGGTCGAGGTACACCCCGCCGGGATCGATCGCCCAGTCGAAGTTGCGCGCGTGGATCGTGTCCCCCGTGGCTGACGCCTCCCCCCACACGCTGAACGACGAGCAGCCGAAGTCGCCCAGCACGTTGGCCGCGATCATGTCCTCGATCACCAGCTCGCGGCTGCCGTTGGCGTCCTCCTCCAGGTACTCGCTCTCCACGGTGAAGTCCTCGGGATCGCAGTGGTCCACCGCGCCGGCGAAGATGCCCTCCATCTCGGCCATGTCGCCATCGTCGAGGGTGACTGCGTTGTCCACCAGCGCCTGGATCATCTCGTATGGGATGCCGTAGTCCGCGACCAGGTACTCCAGCACGTAGGCCTTGAACAGCACGGGCATGCGGTCGCACAGCAGCGCGCCCTCGGCGTAGCCCATCTCCTCGCGGGTACCCCACAGGTGCAGCACCTGCAGGCCGTCGACCTCCTCGAGGGTGCCGTGGATGCCGTCGTCGGTGTCGTCGTCACCGGTGTCGTCGTCGGTGCCTGCGGAGTCGTCGTCGTCGCCGTCCGGGTCGGTGCATCCGCAGTACAGCAGCAGGGCCAGGCACAGCAGCAAAGGGCGGATCATGCTCACCTCCACCGGCATTGTCCCACGACCCGCGGTTGAATGAACGCGGCGGTGAAATCCTGCGCTGCAAGGCACCGAGGTGGGCGCTGGACGGCTAAGCTGTCCGCGTGAAGACCTGCCTGCGCATGATCTGCGTGCTGTCGTGGCTCGCCAGCCTGTCCCTGGTGACGGCCGGATGTGCGACTCGCTACGACGGCACCGGCCCTGCCCGGGCCGACGACGACGACGTGTCCGACGATCCCACGGGCGACGACGACGCATCCGACGACGATGCGACCGACGACGACGTGGCCGACGACGACACGGCCGACGACGACGCAGCCGACGACGACACCTCGGAGATCCCCGGCGACGACGACACCGACGAACCCGGTCCGATGGCCGTGGCCGTGGTCGAGACGGGCAGCTCGGGCGTGGATCCCATCACGAACGCGCTGACGGCCGAGGGCCACACGGTCGACCGCATGGCGTTCGCCGACGTCGAGGCCCAGCTCGGTACGGCCTACGACGTGCTGATCTATCCCGGCGGCGGGGACGGCGTGTGGGCCGTGCTCGACCACCCGGCCATGGGCGACGCCATCCGCGCGCACGTGGACGCCGGCGGCGGGTTCGTGGGCATCTGTGGCGGGGCCATCGCCGGGTCGAGCACCTTCCGCTACAACGACGTGAGCTACCCCGGCTTCATGTTCGGCCTGCTCGACGTGGAGGCCGGCTTCTACGACGACTACTTCACCTACGTGGGCAACATGACCCGGCTGCGCGTCGAGGTGGCGGCCGAGCACGCGATCGTGCAGCCCCACTTCGCCGGCGACCTGATCGAGGCGGATTATGCCGGCGGCCCGACCCTGACCTCGGAGACCGCGGACGTGTTGCTGCGGTACGCCGAGGACCTCGACGAGGGCCTGCAGGGCTACCAGCTCACGGGCACGGGCGCGCTGGCGGCGGGCACGTACGGCAGCGGCCGTGTCGTGCTCAGCGCGGTACACCCCGAGTACAACGACGCAGACCGGCTGCTCGGCTACGTCGACTGGGTCCGTCCCTGACCCGGATCAGCGCCGCAGCCTCCCGAGCAGGATCGACCCCAGCAGCGCGACCAGCAGCACGCCACAGCGGTTCGCCGCGCCCGGCGCGGGGGTGAGCTGGCAGCTGCAGCCGCAGTCGCACTCCGGGCATTCCGCCGCGTCGTCGTCGCCCTGCATCGTGTCGTCGTCCCCTGCGGTGTCGTCGTCGTCCGCCGCGGTGTCGTCGTCGTCCGCGGCCGTGTCGTCGTCCCCGGCCTGGGGTGGATCCGCGCTGGAGCCCGCCTCGTGGTTGGTCAGCACCTCGCCCCCGGTCACCCAGCGGTCGCCGTCCACCTGGTGGGTCAGCACCCGGCCGTAGTAGGCGAACTGGTAGACCGAGCCGGTGAAGTAGCGGTCCCCGTCCGGGAGGTTGAGCAGGCCGATGCCGTCGTCGTCCACCTCGTAGCTGCCCTGGTAGGTGGCCTCGAAGCTCAGTCGTAGCCCCTGGCCCTCCAGGCCGATGAAGATGCGCACCGTGCGCTGGGACGCGTCGTGCACGATGACCAGGTGCTCGGGACCGGCGTCGCGGTGGAACTCGTCCTCGCACGTGCCCCAGTGGTCGGGCGGGCCGTCGTTGGAGCGCGAACCGATGGTGGGCTCGTCGAACACGGCGCCGGGGTTGTTGATGCGCATGGCCACGTGCTGGCTGCGTTCGAGCACGTCCGCGCCGTGGCCGCCCACCTCGCCGGCCTGGCCGAGGATGCGGCCGTTGCCGGGCGTGGAGCCCGCCTCGAACCACACGTCGTAGGTGAAGCTCGGCACCTCCAGGTGGGGGTTGGAGCCAACCAGGACCACCTCGCCGCCGCTGTCCACCGAGGCGCAGCCGCTGCCCCAGCTGGCGCCCACCAGCTCGGCGTCGTGGCCGTTGCCGGTGAGGTCGTGGGCGGTGGTGCCCGTCCCCTCGTCGAAGCCCAGCAGGGCCTCGAGGCCGTCGGCGACGACCGGGGCGGCGGCGATGGTCCCCGGTGTCATGACGATCGCGAGGAGGAGCGGGAGCGTACTGCGGTAGCTCATGTCGGTTCCCTCATGCGCTATCCTCGGGGATCGAGGAGGCGACCGTGGAGCAGCTTACCCGAAGACACCTGCTGGGGTTCGGCGCCGGTCTGGCTGGCCTGGCCCTGGCGCCGGGGTGCGCGCGCCATCGCGCGCCCGCGGTCGCCATGCCGACCGCCGCCACCCTGCCCGTGCGCGGCGACCTGAGGCCCCACGTGGCCTCCCACTGGATCGGTCGCGGGGAGGAGGCGAACGCCTATCCCCAGTTCAAGCGGCTGGTGGAGGCGGCCACGGACTTCACGTGGCTGTCCCGTGGCGACTCGGTGCTGGTCAAGATCTCGTTGAACACGGCCCAGCCGTTCCCCATGACCACGGATCCCTGGTCGATCTGGGCGCTGGTCACGCTGCTGAAGGAGAAGGGCGCGGGCACGGTGTACGTGGGAGACCAGTGCGGCATGGGCAGCGTGACCCTGACCGACACCCGGCAGTTCGGCTCTTCACGGCGCTGCGCCCAGCGGTCAGGCGCCCTGGCCGCCATCGAATCCGCGGGCGGCACGCCGGTGTTCTTCGAGGAGTTCGGCTACGACGCAGCCATCGAGACGTGGCCGTCAGGCGAACACCACTGGGCCGACCCGCTGATCATCCCGTCCTTCGTGGAGCAGGTGGACCACATCGTGTACCTGCCGCGGGTGGGCTCGCACATGCTGGCCGACTGCACCCTGGGCCTGAAGATCTCGGTGGGGTGGATGCGCAACGACACGCGCTTCTTCTTCCACGCGGGCGGGGACCACTTCTGCGCGCTGTACGACGAGGTCAACGACGTGCCGCCGATCGCGTCGCGGTTCCGCCTGGTGATCTCGTCCGGCCGCGAAGTGCTGACCACCATCGGTCCGGACATGGGCGCCGTGGTGCGTCCGGGCCACGGCCGGGTGATGGGCTCGCAGGACCTGCTGAGCCACGAGCTGCTGGCCTACGCCTGGCTGCTGTACAACCGCTGGCACCACACCTATCCCGAGCGCGGCATGGCGGACCGCACGTTCGCGGACAACCGGTCCGAGTTCAACCGGCTGGTGACCAACGTGATCCGCCCGCGCGGCGACCGGCGCGCTGTACCCGACATCCCCGGCTTCCGGGGCGGCTCCGTCTACGACCACCCCGCCATCGTCAACCGCATGCAGCGGCTGGGCGGCCGGCCCACGGCCGTGGAGTGGGAAGCGGCGGATGGTCCGGTGGACGCCGCCGCCGCGGCCTCCCTCGCGACCATGCTCACCGCCAGCTGAGCGCCCCCGTATGGGTGGTATACGCCGTCCGTACGGATCCCATGCGCCTCTCCCCGTTCGTCGTCGAGCTGTGGGCCATGCAGGGCGTGGGTCACGTGCCGGCCGTGGACGTGACCTTCGCCGACGAGGTCCTGACCTGGATGCTCGCGGACCGAGAACTCAGCCCAGCCCGTAGCGCTCCAGCCGGCTGTACAGCTTCTGCGGGTACCACCCCAGCGCCCTGGCCGCGGCCCGCTTGTTCCCCCGCGCCTCCTGCAACGCCTTCGCCACCATCGCCCGCTCCATCTCCGATACCGGATCCAGCGACTCTCCCTCGTCGCCGGCCAGATCACGCACCTCCTCGGGCAGGTGCAGCGCCTCGATGGCGTCGCCCACGTCGGCGAAGATCAGCGCCCGCTCCACGCAGTTGGCCAGCTCCCGCACGTTGTCTGGCCAGCCGTAGCGCGCCATGGCCGCCAGCGCACCGGCGTCGAACCCGGAGCAGGGCTTGTCCATGTCGCGGCACGCGCGGGTCAGGAAGTGGCTGGCCAGCAGGGCCACGTCACCGCTGCGCTCCCGCAGGGGAGGGATGGCCAGCTTGACCACGTTGAGCCGGTAGTACAGGTCGCGGCGGAAGCGGCCGGCCTCGACCTCGGCCTCGAGGTCGCGGTTGGTGGCCGCCACCACGCGCACGTCGAACGGCACCGGGCTGGTGCCGCCCACCCGGGTCAGGCGCTGGTCCTGCAGCGCGGTCAGCAGCTTGGCCTGCAGCGCGGGCTCGAGCTCGCCCACCTCGTCGAGGAACAGGGTGCCGCCGGACGCCACCTCGACCAGGCCCAGCTTGCGGCGATCCGCGCCGGTGAACGAGCCCTTCTCGTGGCCGAACAGCTCGCTCTCGACCAGCTCGCGGGGGATGGCCGCGCAGTTGACTCCCACGAACGGCCCGTCCGCGCGGGGTGACGCGCGATGCAGGATCTCGGCGACCAGGCCCTTGCCCGTGCCGGTCTCTCCGGTGAGCAGGACAGCCGCCTTGACCGGCCCGACGCGGGTCGTGATGGTCTCGCGGTCTGACGTGGTTGGAGCGTAGCGAGTGGTTTCGAGGCCGGTCAACCGCTGCGATCGACTTGGGGGCCCGTGGTACTCTTCACGAGAGGGGGCATCCATGGACCGGACGAAGACGTCCCGCGATCCCGACGTCACGGTGACCGAGGGATTCGACGGCGGTGACAGCCTCGAACAGCCCGTACGGATCCGTGGCGGTCAGCCCACCGCGGCCGCGGCGATCGGCACCTCCATCGGTCCGTTCACCCTGGTCCGTCCCATCGGCGAGGGCGGCATGGGCGAGGTGTACGAGGCCGAGCAGACCGAGCCCGTGCGGCGGCGGGTGGCGCTGAAGCTGATCCGCGGGGGCCGGGACCACGGCGCGCTCATGGCCCGGTTCGCGGCCGAGCGGCAGGCGCTGGCGCTGATGAGCCACCCGGGCATCGCCGGCTTCCTGGACGCGGGCCTCACCGACGACGGCCAGCCGTACTTCGCCATGGAGTACGTGGAGGGCACGACCCTCACGGCGTACTGCCGGGAGCACGCCCTGTCGCTCGAGGATCGGCTTGCGCTGTTCGTGCAGGTCTGCCGCGCAGTGGAGCACGCGCACCGCCGCGGGATCATCCACCGGGATCTCAAGCCGTCCAACGTGCTGGTCACCGAGGTGGAGGGCCGCCCGCTGCCCAAGATCATCGACTTCGGGGTGGCCAAGGCCGTGGCCGACCCGCTCACCGACAACACCCTGGAGACCATGGCCGGCGCGCTCATGGGCACGCCCATGTACATGTGCCCGGAGCAGGCCGACCCGGACGTGCAGGACATCGACACGCGGGCGGACGTGTACGCCCTCGGCGCGCTGCTGTACGAGGTGCTGACCGGGCAGCTGCTGTGGGAGATCGGGGACGGCACGATCAGCAGCCTGGTGCTGCTGCTGCGGGCGATCCGCGAGGACGAGCCGCTGCGGCCGAGCACGCGTATCGAGCGGTCGAGCGGTGGCGCGGCCACACGGGACTCGCTGCCGGGCATCGAGCCGGCAGACCTGGGCCGGCAGCTACGGGGCGACCTCGACTGGATCGTGATGAAGGCGCTGGCCAAGGACCGCGACCGGCGCTACGGGTCGGCGTCGGAGCTGGCCGCGGACATCGAGCGGCACCTGACCCACGAGCCGGTGCTCGCGCGGCCACCGAGCCGGCTGTACACCTGGGGCCGGTTCGCGCGGCGGCACCAGGCGGGCGTGGCGGCCGCGGCAGTGACCGTGGTGGCCCTGGTGGCGGGCACGGTGGCGGCCACCGTGGGCCTCATGCGCGCCACCGAGGCCGAGGCCCTGGCGCGCGAAGAGGCCGAGGTGGCCGAGCGGGTGACCGCGTTCATGGTCGGCCTGTTCAAGGTCTCGGACCCGCGGTACGGCCGCGGCGACGAGGTGCCTGCGCGGGCCCTGCTGGACCAGGGCGCGGAGTCGATCGCCACCGAGCTCGACGACCAGCCCGAGGCCCAGGCGCGGCTGATGGAGGTGATGGGCAAGGCGTACAGCCACCTGGGCCTGTACGAGCCCGCGATCCGGTTGCTCCGCCAAGCCTACGAGCAGCGGACCGAGGTGCTCGGACCGAAGCACCCGGATACCCTGCGCAGCGCGTCTTCCCTCGGGGGTGCGCTGCAGCGGGTCGGGGAGTACGACGAATCGGAGGATCTGCTGTTGCAGACCCTCGAGGTCCAGCAGCGCGTGATGGGCCCCGAGCACATCGACACCTTCAACACGCGCAACAACATCGCCACCCTGTACGGGCGCTCGGGCCGCATGACCGAGGCCGGTGAGGTGCTCGAGGCGCTGTACGTGGACGAGCTTCGCGTGCTCGGTCCGGAGAGCGAGCACACCCTGCGGGCGCAGAGCAACCTGGCCAACGTGCTGGCCTGGGAAGGACGTCACGAGGAGGCCGTCCGCCACCGGGAGACCAACCTGGCGATCAACCGCCGGCTGGTGGGCGACGACCACCCGTCCACGCTCATGGTCCTTCACGGCCTGGCCAGCAGCTACCGCATGATCGGCGAGTACGCCAAGGCCGAACCGTGCGCGCGGGAGGCGGCCGAGCGCGGCGTGAAGGTGAACGGCGCGGAGAACGTCGCCACACTGCGCAGCCGCGCCCTGCTGGCGGACATCATCCGGCTACAGGGGCGGCTGGACGAGGCGGGGCCGATCTACGACGACGTGCTCGCCATCCAGGTCGCGACCAACGGCCCGGACCACCCGTTCACGGCCGAGGTGTTGCGTCGTCAGGCCCACCACTTCATGGCGGCGGGCGAGCAGGACAGGGCGCGGGACAACCTCGAACGGTTCATGGCGATCAACCTGGCGCGCGCGGACGCCGACGATCCCCGCAACCTGTTCGCCCAGGCCACCGCTCACTCCATCCTGGGCGAGTTCGGCCTGGCCATCGAGTCCCTGAGGCGCGCGAACGAGGCCGGCTACCCGGTGGCGCGGGCCATCCGCAACGACATCGACCTGATCGCGCTGCGGGGATCGCCGCGGTACGAGGCGTACCTCGCGGAGATCGAGGCCGGGGAGGCCGAGGCCCCCTGAGGCGGGATCAGCCCCCCACCCGCGCCTCGAGCTCGGCGCGGAAGTCCTCGAAGTCGTCGTTGGTGGGGGTGAACACGATGAAGCGGGTCTTGCCCTGGAGGTGGTTGTGGCCCCGGGGCAGCGCGCCGTAGCGGGTGGCGCAGATGTGATCCGGGTCGGCGTACTCCCCCAGCCTGGGCAGCACGTCCTCGTACGGCATGCCGTCGGCGCCGAATTCGAACCAGGTGGAGTTGGTCACGGCCACGAACTCGCCGGTGGCCTCCTCCACCCAGCGCTTGAGCATGGCCGCGCCGGTGTTGGAGGAGGGCCGCAGGCCCGGGTCGTAGATCGCGACCGTGCCGTCGGGCCGCTCGAAGTAGTCGCACATCACGAAGCCCTGGGCGTTGGGGCACAGCCCCTTGAGGCGGTCCACCAGGTCGATGATCGCCGGGCCCACCACCTCCAGCCGCTCCCGGGTCAGGTCGTGGTTGATGCTGCCGGCGTACTTCTTGCCGTCCGCGCCCACGAGCTGGTCGGTCAGGGCCACCATCGCGATCTGCTCGGGCTTCCCCGGATGGATGAAAACCTGGAAGCTCTTGTTGGTGCCCACCACCTCGGGCTGCAACACGATCGAGCGGTTGAGGTCGTACTTGAGCGTCCTGGCCCGGATCCCCTCGAGCTCGGTGCGGAACTCGTCGATGGACTCCACCGGGAACACGCCCTCGCCCGCGCTCTCGGTGTTGCACGTCTTGATGAACAACCGCAATCCGGCCTCGTGCAGGGACTCGTAGTCCTCCTCGGTGACCTCGAACATGTCCTTGCGCACCTCGGGCGCGGCGTAGGCGGACAGCTGGCCGACCATCTCCTTGGAGTTGCCGATGAACATGTCGCGGACCGGGTTGACGGCCACGTCGTCGCCGTCTGGCCCCATGTCGTCGATCGAGTAGGTGCGGCGCCCGGCCGCGCGCTGGCCCTTCACGATCGCTTCCATGCCCTCGTAGTAGACCACCTCGCCGAGGAACCCGATGCGCTGCAGGTAGGCGACCAGGGTGCGGTCGGTGCGGGTGGGCAGCACCACGCGGTTCTTGCCCGGCGAGCACATGTAGGTGCCGGCCGTGGGCATCAGCAGGTCCATGCCTGGACCGAGCAGGGACGCGTAGTCCAGCCGGAAGGCGCTGCGGGGGTCGTCCGGATCGGACGACTGGTTGAATTGCAGGTTGATGTCGAACGGCGACAGCGCGTCGCAGATGTCGGTCCAGCGGCCGAGGGTCAACCGCTCCAGTGGGTGACCGGGTTCGAACAGGGGCTCGACGGCGCCGCGTGCGTCCGACGCGGCTCGAACACGCTCGAGCTGGGTGGTGTGTTTGCTCATCTGTACCTCCCACGGGCTGGACAACAGGTGTACACCGGTTCGCGCGGCGGTCCAACCCGTAGGGGTGACGGCAGCGCCCGGGCAGGGTAGGACAGGTGCAGGAGGAGCCGATGCAGCGGTTCGTGGCACGCCTGTTCGCACCCGTCCTGATCCTCGTGTGGTTCGGCGTCGCTCCGGCGGCGGTCGCCGACGAGCCCACGCAGCCGTCCGTGGTGGTGTTCCTGGTGCGCCACGCGGAGAAGGTGCTGGGCGTGAACGATCCGCCCCTGACCCCGGAGGGCGAGCAGCGGGCCCAGCTCCTCGCTGCGACCCTGCGTGATTCGAGCGTGGACGTGGTGTACAGCTCCGACTACAAGCGCACCCAGGACACGGCCCGGCCGACCGCGGCGCGGCTCGGTGTGAACCTGCAGCTGTACGACGCGGGCGACCTCGAGCCGTTCGCCGAGGAGATCCTGCGCGAGGGCGGGCGGGTCCTGGTGGTGGGTCACAGCAACACCACCCCGGAGATGGTCCGGCTGCTGGGGGGCAAGCCCGGCACGCCCATCGAGGAGGGGGACGAGTACGACCGGCTGTACATGGTCACCGTGCACCCATCGGGCGCGGTCGACACGGTACTGTTGCGATACGGGCGGCCGCCCGCCGGTCACTGACCCCGCGTATAGGTCACGCTGTCGCGCACCTGCGGCGACACCAGCGACCCGATCTGCCCCACCCCGTACAGCTGGATCGTGATCTCCTCGCCGTCCAGCGTGACGATGGCGAAGCCCAGCTCGCTGTCGGTCGTGGAGTCCTCGTCCGCGACCTCGGGGAACGCCAGCCAGTCGCGCACGAACGCCTCCTCGCCGTCCGTGGCCTCGAGCAGCGTGCGCGGGCTCGTGCCCGCGGGCGGGAGCACCAGGTAGCCGACGCCGTCCGCCTCCCCGCGACCGTAGTCCCCGGAAGGAGCCAGCACCGCGTCGTACTGCAGCGGCAGCATGCGCTGGGCCAGGTGCTCGTGGCCGGAGAACACCCAGTCCACCCGACCGCCGAAGGTCCCGGTCACCGGGCGGAGCTCCTCCTGGCTCCAGATGCTGGTGCGCGTGCCCGCGTCATAGGTGGGCACGTGCCACTGCACGAACACCCACGCGGGAGAGTCCGCGGCCTCGATCGCGTCGAGCTGTCCCTCGATCCACACCTGCTGGTCCTCGCCCTCGGCAAACCCCTCGTCCTCCTCGGAGTCCAGGGTGAGGAAGGCCGCGTCGGCCAGGTCGACCCGGTACACGAATCCCTCGGGCGTGGCCGCCGGCCGCGGCAGGTAGCGGTCGAAGGTGGTGGTCTCGCCGGTGGCCGCGCGGTTGTCGTGGTTGCCCATGGCCGGCAGCAGCGGCGCGCCCGCGAACAGCTCGCGGCCGCCGTCGAAGAACACCCACCACTCGCCGGCCTCGTCCGTGCCGGCGAGGTCGCCGGTGAACAGCACGGCAGTCAGGTCCTCGTACCCGGCCAGCAGGGCCGCGGCCACGCCGCCCCAGGCCTGCAGGCCGTCGCCGTGGTCCTGGGCGTCGGACAGCATGGCGAAGCGCCACGGTTCGGTCGGGGTCTCGGGGGCGGTGCGGAAGCGGAAGATCTCGCTGGTGTGGCCCACGTTGTCCGACACGCGGTAGTACACGTCGCTGTCCGCGGGCAGCCCGTCGAGCAGCGCGTGGTGGATGTAGTCCGCCTCGTCCCCCATCGCGATCTGGCCGAGGGCCTCGGTGGTGCCGTACTCCACCCTGCCGCGGCACGGCATGGAGGTCTCGAAGGTGACCACGACCGCGCTGGGGGGCGCGGCCTCGTCGGTGAAGGTCAACAGCGGACCGATGTAGGGGAACTGCACTTGCTGGTGGTAGCCGAGGCCGTCGCGGTCGTCCCAGGTGCGGTCCTCGTCCTCGTCGGTGACG
Source organism: uncultured Rickettsiales bacterium (assembly GCA_964639985.1). GTDB lineage: Bacteria > Myxococcota_A > UBA796 > UBA9615 > CAYRNR01 > CAZXHG01. Next base: position 403 of record CAZXHG010000139.1, on the reverse strand, counting down.
AAGAAGGTGAGGTGCACTGCCTGGGCCACGAGCGGCACATCGAGGTCGAAGGTGAACCCCTTGCCGTTGCCGACCATCTCCCCTTCCAGGAAGTAGCGGTTGGCCCCGTCCACGTACTCGCTGTCGAACTCCTCGATGCCGTCGATGGTGTTGTACCCGTCGAATCCATAGCGGATGCCCACCGCTTCCTTGGCGGCCAGCTCCCCCCGGTAGTGCACCGTGATGGTGTCGCCCGGCTCGAACTGCTGAGGCTCCACGAACACGTCCGGCTCCACGTAGGGATCGGAGGTGTCGTCGTCGTCCGCAGAATCGTCGTCGTCGTCCGCGGAGTCGTCGTCGTCCACAGCGCTGTCGTCGTCGTCGTCGTCGGCGGCGGTGTCGTCGTCGTCTACCCCCGTGTCGT